>DAINDC010000138.1:0-5542 GCA_036732085.1 Fibrobacterota bacterium
CCCGAACCGCCTCCAAAGCCGGTAGTCGTTTTATCAAATCCGAAGTGGGGCGGGGGACAATGCTTTTTCAACCAGAAAATTACGGCATCGGTCCATGGAGTCATTCCACCGGAGATTGAACATGTGACGAAAGTAACGTTCACGGCCTATGCCTTGCCTCCAGACGGCACGCGGGACCGGATTGACTTCAACGATAAAAACCATCTCAAGGATGGATTAGCCGAAGCGGAACTCACTCTTTGGACTCCGCATTATAAAAAGCCGAATGGCGATTCGCTCGATTCATGCGAGTATATTTTCAAGGTCAAGCACAGGGATAGCAAGGAGATTACCAGCGAAAAATTGACGGTTAAGAGAAAGAGGACTCCACGAGAGTTGTACGAGGAGAGGTTGAAGGAGGCTGTGGAGAGGCTGAAGGACGTTGATTTTGGTAGGGCAGAAGGAAAATTCGATTCCACGGATTGGTTTCAAGTTACCGAATACAAAACGCCAAGAGTTGAAGAGCCAGAACTCCAATTAAATTTCGGGAAAAATTATGCGGATGCGCTAATAAATATTATTGAACAACCTGAAAAATGGTCATTCGACTGTTTCCAATTTGTGCAGATAGCCAATCTTTACGCATTGATTGATCCAGATGCCAAAGATGGTTTCGAAGAAAAAATAAAAAAGACATTATTGGCGCATCATGCAACAGACCAGGATCCAAGGGTAATTCGAACTTTCTCTTCAACTGTCCAGCGGCCTTATGAATCAACAGGCCTTGAAGTAAAAGAAGCTTATTTTAGGCAAGTTAAAGATGGCTTATGGACGAGTGTCCCATCTGGACAAGTATCAAAAATAGATGTTGAGGGGTTGATTAAAAAGGCGCCAGTTGGCAGCCGAATCTCCTGGACAAATGAAGAGGCAGATGTTACTACTGGTTTTCACACAGAAAATACTATCAAATTGGGGGCGGACAAATTCGCCGCGCATGGCTTGAAGCCTGTTTCGACTCGTGCCGAAATCGAACTTTCTCTTGCTCAAAAAAAGAATGTGAAGGCCGACGGAGCTTATGTAAAAACTCACATTTTTGTGTCCGACATCGCGTTATTTGAAATCCCAGGGAATTAAAATGCTGTCATTAGCTCTAACCTGCATGAATCTTTTGATTTCGCTTCCCTTAAAAGGGTTTAAATCCGACTCAATTGTTCTTGACGGTGTTTCCCGTTATCAAGACAAATGTCCAAAAGAATTGCAATGTACGATGGGTGAGGGTGTCGGAGAATTGGAGCTTCGGAAGTTAGAATTTAATATTGCGCCTTCCTTGGAGAGATTATTTGCAAAAGACACCTCGATCGTTGAACGATATAGGATTATTGATTTTGCTGGGAAGTATGGAAGTTCCAAATGCGAATACCAAAAATTACTGGAAATGGGGATGATCGATCAAAGGCTGATAATCAGCCTTCGAAGTTCAGAAGCCTACGCATTTTACAGATGCAGTAATGCCTTGGGTATTTTTAAAAACCAGTTGAAATCAAACCAAATCGCGCATAGAATTTCTGCGGTCTACGGGCTTCAAAAAATGGGGGCACGGGCCGTTCCCTTTTTATTTGAGGCTCTCGGCAGCCAAGATGATTCGATCCGATCCTACGTAGATTCGGTCAATTCGATAGTTAAGGTAAATAACCAAACTCCAACCTATTTTACTGGACCCCAAAAGACGCCCGAGGAAACCGAAAAGATGATTAAGGATTCCGAAAAATACAAAGACACTTTTCACGGGCTTGTCATGGCTGCCATCAATGATATCACAGGCGAAAAAATGGATGGAGATACCACGAGGATCCAAGGTTGGATTAGCAAACAAAAGTTTGAAACGGCGACTCCTACGAAAAAGAAAAAGGCTCGCAAAACAAGATGATATTTCCTATTGGATTGACTTTCCGCTCAACAAGAGACCTGGGTAATCCGGTTCAGCAAAGTAGTCGGCCGCTGGCGCAATCGGCGCGAATCCTTTGAGAATATGAATACCTATTGAATCCAGCTACCGAGTTGCCCAAGGATCCACCCGTTGCGTTGCGGGATCCTCCGAAATACACCTGACTGAATGCGGCAAAATGGCTCGAAATCACTAATACGCCCCAAAAAGACCTTGCCAGTTTTTACCTTTGCTGAACCTATGGTATTAGAATTTTTCAGCCGATTTCGAAGAACCGTCAGTATTGGAGTGCTTACTGTTGCCTTCGGCGCTATGCCCGGCTTTTCCCAGAGCGCCACTTACACGGTGGATGGCGCAACCACCCTCACCACGGTTGCGTCCCAAATCCAGGGCAAGACCAGCGGAGTTCTTCGAGTTCGCTTCAAGAGCTACCAAAATGTCGGGCAATTCTCCATCACGAGCCTAGGTGCGGATAGCTTGATTTTCGAACGCGCCGAGGAAAGTGCGGAAGCGGTTGAGTTCACTGGAAAACTTTTCCATTTGGAAAACGCTACCACGCCTGTGGTGTTTCGCAATATCGCCTTCAAAGCAAAAAATGGTTCAGCTATTTTTCTTGATGCTGCGCTTTCTTCAAGCCCCAATCAAAATATCCTGATTGATTCCTGCCAGATTTTTGGTGACACCCTGAGTTCCTCTTTCCTGTCATGGCTTGCGAAAAAAAATATTGGCTCCCGTGTGGAAATCCGACGTAGCATCATTTCAGGCTTGAACGGAAATGATGTAAGGATGGATTTAACTGCCGACACGGTTAAACTGACCAACAACTATTTTAATTTTCCCGGTCTAATTGCTCCCACCGCCCCCAGAAGGTTTGTCTTGGAGAACGTGACCAGCAATCGAGTTCAGTACCTCTGCAACGGGGAATTTACTGGATATTCTCAAATCCAGAAGAATCTATTTGGGCATCCCCCGTCTCAAAACAAACTCCCTGGCTTGAACAAGTTTGTTATGGCTCTGGGTAGTTTTTCCGCTGGCTCGGTATTCGACAATGCTCGATTCTCAACGTGGTATGGTTTCGAGTATCCTCAGGACGACAGTTTCAAGGATCCATCCAATATATCACAACCCCCTTTTGGCGATACAAGTGCACTCTGGGATTTCCGTGGGTCAGGCGAAACCCTTCGGGGTTATCAGAACCCGTCTGGAGCGGGTTTTCCAGCCTACAATGTCTTTCCAGGAGACACATCATTATCCCTGCGCCTCTCAGCAAAAGACAGCGTTTCCCTAGCCATTGCCTCCGCACAAATCCCAAGGGTAATCTCGGGAAGCTACGGCACAGTTTCTTACCCCGCAATTACGGATTCAACTCGCACCCTATGGCTCAAGGACACCACGCTCCAAGTGGTTGGGCCTGTTTCCATTAAGACCATCGCTTTTCCGAAAGCCCAATCTCAGGGCACTCCGCTGCTCTATTATCTATCCAGCTCCAACTTCCTGCCAGGAACAGCAGGATCCGAGGCGGGCGTCGTTTTTGGAAATCCCCTGACTTCCGCAAGGATTTTTATTCCTTCGTTCAGCGGACAGAATACCGCCAAGGGCAATAGCATCAGCGTGAAGGGATTTACCGCTGACACGGCACTGACCTTTTCAACAATAACAAGGGCTGGCAGAACCAATTTCCAGGCTTCCGCTTTGGGTTCAGCCACAAAGCGATGGCGAGCCATCCAGAAGAATGGCAAGCCATTCGGATTTAAGGACAGCACCAACGCCGAAGGAAATGGGAGTGTTCAATTCGGTTTTGGAAAAATAGGAATTGACACGCCTTTCATTGCCGACTCCCTGACATGGTGGCTCGGCGGGAATTCATTTAGTTCCGTTGCAGACACGGCAGGGAAATACTGGGGAAAAACTTCCTTCGCTCCTTCCATTCAAGCGCAATTGATCGAACGATTGGCGGTGGGGAAGGGTGTTGATACTGTGCCCTTACTTCAAGGTCGAGTCATCACCTCAAGCGCCACGGGCCACCAATTGAAGATCGATTCAAGTTACCAACCCGACCAAATCCAGTTCCCTGATATGGGCGCTTTCTCCAAAGGGATATCATTCACCTGGGCAGGTCGAGGTTCGGGTGACAGTTTCACATTGACCTTGAACAAATCGAACAAACTGCAAAAAGCGTATGCGAAGAACGGTGCGACGGCCACGCTCTTAACACCGATTAAAGAGGACTCGGCCTCCGTCACGGTTGCATTCGGAATCGGTGACAGCGGCAAGGTAGTCTTCCTGGCCCGCAAATATTCCATAGCGGCAGGCATCAAGACCAACCTCTCCCTTGGAAAGGATTCCATCGTCGCCCTTTTGTCCAAAACTCCCGGCGATCTCAGTCTCGACACGAACGTGAACATGACAGGGTTGGCTCTGGATACCTTCCGAGTCTGGGTAAAGCGTCGCATCCTGCCCGATAACCTGGATATTCAAGAACCCTACACCATATGGCTCGACGGCCCTCCACCGATCCGACCTGAACGTCTTCGCGCCTTCGTCAAAACGCCTTCCGCCTGGGACACCGCAAGCGTCTCGCGGGATGGGACCCGTTATCGCCTTAGCGTCACGCCTTCGATTTCCGCCGTGGTCATTGCCGAAAAGCTGGAGCCGGTGGACACTTTGCCCGTGTACCCTGTGAGCAAGGCTGTCGTATCGGTCCAGGACCAAACCCTCAAGCTGAACCCCACCTTGACGCCCGCTGAAAAAAGCCGGACCCAGGTTTATCACGTAGAAGTTGAATTTCTGAATGCCGCCGGTAATTGGACCCGAAGTTCTTTCAGCAATATTCCCCCTGATTCCACGCTTTCCGTTTTAATTCCCCAAGGAACCATTTTCGTCTACAAGGTTGGGTATGAAACAAAGTCAGGAAAAATTACCTGGGATACTTCATATTCGCAGACTGTCGTGGATGCCAAACCGTTCCTCAATGCCGTGAACAGCATGGCCAAATCCTATCCCACCTTTGTCAAGGATTTGATTGGGTTTCCAAGTGATATGCCCGCCTCCCAATTGCTGGCCACGCTCGACGGAAAGGTAGACACGTTTGAATTGAAGACTTGGAAGGGGCATTGGGAATCTCTTCCTGGGAATGCGAGTCTCTCCAAAGGCAAAGGCTACCTGCTCGCCACAACCAAGGCCGTCACTCCACAACTCAATCCCTCGCAGGGGTTCACGCTGAAGCCCGACACGCTTTCTCTCGATACGGGCTGGCAATACATTGCGAGCCCCCTTGCGATTCCCGTCGCCGACGCTTCGATTAGCCTGGACACCGCCGTGGTGTCCTACTTCCATGCCCTCCAATGGAAAGGCAGCGGCAAGGACGCGACCTATAGCTGGTCTATTACGGACACGCTCAAACCCTTCCAAGGCTATGCCGTGCATGCCTCGCGCAAGACCAATCTCATCTTCAATCCCGTAAAGAATCTCGGCCCACTGGCCAAGCAAGCCGCATCGCAGCCAAATGGTTTGACCTTCGAAATGAATTATCTGCCGACGGGAGAGTCGGCGTTGCTTTATTTCCGTCCCGGCTCACACCGTCCCGCCCCCGGCCTCGACCAGTTGCCGCCCTTTTTC
>DAINDC010000138.1:5552-12124 GCA_036732085.1 Fibrobacterota bacterium
GCATCTTGGCTCAAGCCTTTCGGTCCAATCCTGACGGCGGAAGGTCCCGCCGCCCCCTTCTACGTGAAGACTCCGGGCTCGGGAATGATCGAAATCAAGTCCACGCCCTTCCTCGGCGGGAAAACCATCCTGGCGATCTGGTCTCCCTCGCAATCACGCCTGTTGCCTTTCACGGAGTCGATCCGTTTGGAAGCCCTGCCGGGTTGGAATGCCTACCAATTGCTGGAGGTGGAACCGAGTCAACTGGCCCGAAAGGAAGCAGAATTGCAACAGGCCCTTCCGGGAAAATTTGAAATAATTTCCGCTTCCCTAATCGGTCGGTCCATGATTCGGATGGCCTTCGCGATTCCGGCTGCCTTCGGCGTTTCCGAAGGTCTGAGCCTTTCGGTATTCGATATTAAGGGCAAGGAGACCGCGCAAGTTACCAGGGGGATCATGATGCCCGGCATTCAAAACATCGAATTCCCAATCGGCACCGTGCGCAGCGGATTGTACTTCCTCCGTCTTACGGTCCGGGCCCGGCAAAAAGATCACGTTCTGGCGCTCCGGGTGTTCAATCCGGGCGGGAACACACGATGAAAACCGCGCGAGCCCTCTTTGGCGGATATTTCTTTTTCGTCCTAGCCATTTCGCCTGCTGCCCTTGCGGAACCCCCTGCCTCGGGATCAGCCGTTGAAAAGCAGACTCAAACACTTTCCGTGAAAATGGCTCTCTGGTGTTCATTGGGCGGCGCTGTGGTGTTGGGGCTGGGCGGCGTTTTCCTTTGGTCCGTTTCCGAAACGAAAAGTCCGCCTTCAAAAACATCGGCGTTCCAGTTTCCGCCGGTTCCGGATTTCCCCCCGATTCCGACCGAGAGGATCCGGGAATGAAGGTTTTTATGGCGGGCGCGCTCTTGGCCCTCGCCCTCCTTTTTTTTCGGGCGGAGCCGGTCGAGGCCGCCCAGGATGTCTATCCCCAGGGATGTCCCGACACTGTGATGCTGTTGACTCTCCTGAATAGCGGAAAAGTCAGCGAGGTCTTGAAGGAACTTTCCGAGTTCAACCGATACGTCCAGATCATCACCAAGCCTTGCAATATCCTTGTGTTCAAGCTCTACGGCATCGCCTATCTGAATCAGGATCCCGCTCTGGCGAAACTGTATTGGCGCTCCATGCTCCGCCTCGATCCCCGTGCGGAAATCTTCGACTTGAACATTCTTTCCTACAAGGTTCAGTCCGGCTTCGACAGGATCAAAGCGGATATGGCGAAGGACGGCCTTCTCAAGAACGCCTTCCCGGACGATTACATCCCGCCGGTTTATCCCGGCGCCCATGACTCTCCCCGCATCGAATCGTGGAAAAGGCTTTACCATGAGCAACGGATATTCGCCTTTTCAAATGACTTCAATTATTCCAAAACCAAATTGAAGGATACTTTGCAGGCCTATGTCCAGCGCGGGCAAAGTGTTGATCCCGCCTTCATGGTCTTGGAAGCCGATTTGAAAACCCGCCGTTCCTCTCACAGGGGCGAAGCCGTTTTTGAAGCCTCCACCTTGATTCAAAGCGGCTTGGAAGTGCTGCGGCATAACGGTAGTGCATTGGTGGATGCGGAAGATTTGAAGGATTGGGCTCGCCGCTTGAAGCCCCGCTTTGCCGTGTCGGGGGATTCCAGGTAACATGCTCCGCAAAGAAAGCAGTAAGGAAGCCAAACTCGCCTTCGGCCGTTATGCGGTTCTTCAAGTTCTGGGTCAAGGGGCCATGGCCACCGTTTACTTGGCCAATGATCCCAATTTGAATCGGCTCGTCGCCATCAAGGTCATTCACGGACATTTGGATTCCAACAAAACCGCCCGCACCCGCTTCTGGATGGAGGCTCGGGCCATTGCCGCCCTCCGTAACCCGCATATCGTCGAAATCTTCGACTATGCGGAAAAGGACGGGAACCCCTATATCGTCATGGAATTCGTGGACGGGCATAACCTGGGCAAGGTTCTGGATCGGTTGAACATGGACCCCATGCCTCAGGAGATCGCCGCTTCGCTCGTCTGCCAAGCTGCCGAAGCCTTGGCGGTCGCTAAGAAGCACTCCATCGTTCACCGCGACATCAAGCCCGAGAACATGATGGTGGACGTCCAAGGCTATTTGAAGGTGGCGGATTTCGGCATCGCCCACATGAGCCTGGACAGTTTGACTCGGACGGGTCATTTGATCGGCACCCCCACCTATATGTCGCCGGAGCAGGCCATCGGCAAAGGGGGGGTAACTTTCCAATCGGATATTTTTTCCCTTGGCATTGTTTTCTACCAGCTTTTGACGGGCACGCGACCTTTCAAGGCCGATAGTATCCCCGCCGTCCTCCGAAAAATCGTGGAGGATGCCCATGTACCGGTCATACAAAGAAAGCCATCGGTCGATCCGGCCTTGTCCGGCTTGGTGGATGCTCTGCTCAACAAAGACCCTTCCCAAAGAGGAGGCGGGCCCGAATGGCTTTTGGGGGAGTTGAAGCACTATCTCGTCAAAAAAGAAGTCATCAATCCGATCAAGGAAGTGAAATTATTTATCGATCGATCCTTTTCGGTCGGCCCGGATTTCAAGACGGCTCGCGAAGTGGACATGCTTGCCGTCGAAATCGAAATAGCGAGGAAAACGGGCGTCAAAACCTGGTCAGCCATCGCACCCAAGAAATTCGGCCTTTCCTTTTGGAAGACGCTCTCCGCTCCGAAGCGAAAAAGAAAATGGATCTTCGCCTCCATTGGCGCGGCATTAGCGGTACTCGGCGCAGCGTTCTTTTTTCTGTCCGGTCCCTTGCAGGCTGTTTTAATCTACGACAACAGCCGACGTAAAGAGGTGAAATCCATTTCTCGTCCCGTGGTCCACGAACCACTGACCCTCACAGCGGACGTAACGCCCAGGATACCCACCCCACGTCTTATGCCGACCACCGAAAACAATCTTCCAAAGGTATCTCAAAGGAGCCCCGCTCCCCCTGTCAAGCAAACGCCTTCTTTGCAACGGCCCCGAGTCTCCTCCTCGAACAAAACGCCACGGGAGCCCGCCCCGCCTTCCGCCATCCGTTTGCAAGTGAACATCAACTCCCAGCCGCCGTTTGCGGAAATCGTCGCCAATGGGGAAGCCTGGGGAATGACCCCCATACGCCAAAAAGAAATTTTGAGCGGGAAATACCATTTCCAGGTTTCCTTTGGCACTCGCAGCCTGGACACACTAGTGATCATCCAACCCGGCACCGCCGAACTGTGGTTCAATGACCGTCGCTAAAACAACTTCATCGTCCAAGGCAAGGCGTAATAAAGCCGCGCCTCCACCCCATGAAAAACAACCACATTCTTGCCGCTGACGGGAAAAACATATGCGATCTCGCCTCGGGATTCCTTTCCGATGGGGAAGCCGAAGCCTGGCGATATGCTAAGCAGGAACCTTTCCGGTACGTCTGGATAATTCTCGTCGCCTGGAATATGCCGCCAATGCTGATAGAGAAGCGTCCAGTAGCCATGGTATTTTCCATACCAAATCGCCGTGGGCTTTGCCTCCATCCGCAGGCTATTTGCGGCCTCGGCATAATGGCTTTTACTGGAGTGATAAAATTCCGACACGGCGGCAGTCAATTGGAAATGTTGGCGATGGTAATAGTAGAAGCCCCCGAACATGAATTCGGATACATCGCGAGAATAGATCTTGTCCAAGCTGCCAGTTATTTTAGGGTAGCTGAAGGCGAGCGTGAGGCCGAGGCCCAGCAATTGCGGAAAAGCCGACTTCACGCCCCAACGGATCCGCGCCATGCCGGCGGCATCGCCATTGTCCTTGTTTCTGAATTCCGCCGGCCATTGGAAAAAGAATTCCAGGCCGGGGAAATATCCATACTTCAAACCAAGGGGTATTTCTTGCGATATCGGGTTGCGAGCCATAGAATCGAGCTTGTATCTTTCCTGCCCCGCGAAGTACTGCCCCCATCCTTTTTGGAAATCATAGCCTGCGGTAACAGAAAGTCGGCCCCACTCCAAAGGCGGCGTCAAATCCTGGGCCAGTCCGCCACAGTGGAGAACGCCGGAAAGCACAAGGATAAAAGAAATTTGCCGCAAGAAATTTTCCCCGCATCATATCAAAAGCCTGTAAAATATGGCAATTTTTTGGCAAAAAAGAGCGCAGGCTTGGTGGTTTTCCAACTTCCCGTTTTGCCGAAGGCGTTTCCGCGGATCCTGCAAAGCTCTTGAAGCGTAGGCCATGCCTCTCATGTCTGCCACCCGGAAATGTTCAATTGTGCGTAAAATGGAATCAGCAGGACGGAGTTATCAGAAGGGCCACTCAGCCAGATGTCTCCTATGGGTCATGGTCCTGCTTTGGGGCTTTCCATTGGCACCACGCGCCTTGGAATGCGTTGACGGCCATGGCCGGGAAGCATCCATCATGAAACAGGAATATGACACCGGAAACCATGAACTTCCCTGCGACACCATGGTTGTCGAAGAAAACAGCGAGAGCCGCATTTTTTCGGACGCTTGGGTGTATTTTTCGCCCCGGATCGGCAATAAGGACCGAAAGATCATCGTGAAAGGCAGCCTGTTTGTGCAGGGAATTATCGGGGCAGTGGACAATATGGACGGAAATGGAATTGGAGCCACTGGCATGTCTTGGAGCGGCATCCGCATTGAGCCATGCGGTGAAGCCGAATTCGGAAGCGCTACCGTTGCAAATTCCGAAATGCCTTTGGAAATCCGCTCCCGGTATGTCCGCTTGGGCGAAGTCCGATTTCCCAATGCCCGTTCCATTCTCCTGCCTGATTCATCCGTTCGAACCTTCGCACCAATGCAATCGGAATACGGCAGCGACAAGAAAATCATTGTGATGGACTTTGCCTCGGAAAATCTCGCCTATTTCCAGGGCGGAAAAGGTCGATGCAAGGATTTGGAAAAACGTATCGCGGACAGGGGATCGTCATCACAGTCCACCGCTAAAACGGTAAAAGAAGGATCCGAAACCGAATCCTTTTGGATTTCCGTCTTTTACTATGAAGCTGTCGCCATTTCCTCTGTTCTGATCGTCGGTGCTTTCGTTTATCTCAGATGAAGAAAGAAGGGTAGAATCATGCCTATAATTTTTTGGTTAACATTGTTCCTTCTTTCACTACCGATTCTTGCGAATAACTGCATTCAGGATCCTGGCCAAGCTCCTGCCGGTCAGGAGAGTATTTTACCCCGCAATGTCGGATCCCCAAAAGCTCGCAACATGCGGCCATACGAGGCGCTTTGCGATACCATGTTCGTCCGCAAAGGGGACACCTCTACCGTTTACGCGGGCACTTTGTTTCACTTTTCCCGCCCTGAATTCCGAAATCGCCATGTCATTGTGCACGGCTACCTTCAGCTTTTGGGAGATCCCGGTTTACCCGTTTCCATGGCTGGGTCCATTACAGATACCGGGGTCGTGATCATGGCGGGTGGAGAAAAATGGGGTGGCATCAGGGTCATGCCCGAAGGGCAATTTGAAGCCCGCTACGCGCTTATAACCGCAGCCGATACGGCCTTGGACATCCAGTCCAAGAAGACCCGGATTGGACGAATGCTTTTCCAGGATTGCAACCTTCGAATCAATGAGGATCGTACCTTCAATTCTTTGGAAGCACCCAAGGATAGCATGGTGGTTTGGAATGGACCCGATGCCAAGCGCAGCATGCCGAATGAGAAATCGAGATGGAATAAACCCTCGACCTATTTGTGGGCTGGCGGAGCGATTGGAGTCGCGGGTTTGGGCGGCACCCTCCTTTGGATTGCCTCTAGAGACAAGGGCACTAACGTCACGCCTCCCGGAGAAATTTTCCCGAATGATCCAAATTCTCCTCAAGGGGGAGGCCGTAATTGAACTCGTACCGAGTCTATTCAGGAGAACAATGAACCCTCTCGCCAAACGAAAAGAAACCGCCCGTGCGAAACAATACATTCTCGACAATCCGAATTGCACGTATGAACAGTTGATCAAAGCCTTGAATATTCAAAGCCTCTCCAAGCCTTACTTTTTCAATATTCGTGGCACACTCCGCAAGCAAGGTAAGATTCCAACGCTCGGAAAATCGAAAAATGAGTCGGTCAGCAATAAGCCAATTGGAACAAGGGATAGTGGCTATATCTGGGGCTTAAGAAAGTTTGAAATTATCCATTCGATGGATGCCAGCGCGTTAACTCCGGAGTTACGTGAGTTTTGGAAATCCAATGTTTTACCATTGCTTCAAAAGCATATCCCTGGTGGCCAGAATATTCAATTTGCTTTCTTGGAAGACCCTCCGCTCTTGGAAATCAGAAAAGAAATTTCGTAGAAGAGGTAACATGCGCACAACGGGTGCATGGCAAAATGCTTTCGCACTTCGCCATGCCTTGAAGATGAATAGAGAAAATGTTTTCAAATTCTACTAATCAAGAACAAGATGAAATAGAACAAATATTTGAAGAATGGGGCCCCTTCCCCATGGGATGAATCCAGAGAAGACCAGTGCGCTAAGAAAAGAGGGGGGGGCGGAAAGAAAAGAATCTCAGTCATCTCCCTGTGTGTGGGGGCAACTCGGACAAAGCGCTTCGCGCTTGCCGG
>DAINDC010000139.1:0-1706 GCA_036732085.1 Fibrobacterota bacterium
TTCCGCCTCCCTCAAGTCGGGCGGCGAGGTGCAGCTCAAGGGCTCCAATCCCCTGGCGGCCTTGGCCCCGTATTTCTTGCCGCTTTGGTGCGCCTTGGTCCTGGTCCTGGGTTCGGTAATTGAATCCGGGATGCAGCCGACCTGGAACCGCCTGCTCTTTTTCCTCCTGGGTTGTTTTTTTTATCGGCTATCCCGCGAGTATCGTTGGCGCCAGACGGATCTGCATATCTACGGTTTCCTGTTCTCCACCTTGTTCGTTCTCATCTTCCTCATGCTCTGCCTGGCCGTGGTCCTGGACGTCCGGGGCTTGGTCCCGTGGCGCTGGCTGGGTGCGGCCGCGTCGCATGGATGGCATTCGGCGCCCAGGTTGTGGACCTGGTCGATGCATCACCCGCGAGACTGAACATCCCCCCGTTGCGGAATCCGTGGTTCACGACATTTTATTACCGGAGGTTTTGGTTTGGTATTTTGAAAGCAGCAACTGGACCAATTCTTTCTTGAGAGCGTCCGTTGCCTCCTCCGGCATAGGCCCGACGTAGATGGCGGGCATCAAGAAGGCGCCGTTCAACGCCGCCCAAAAGGCTTGCGCCGCAAGGCCCGGGTTTTTGACCCGGAGGCGACCGTCGCGGCTGGCATCCTTGAGCCACGTTTCGAGCGAGTCCTCCTTGATGTTGACCCGAGCCATGCTCTCCGCCACCAATCCCGGCTGCACGACGACGACACTGGTCATCACCTTGACGATGCCCAGCCATTCCGGGTTGCGCGTCAACTCCACAATCGCATCTGCGAACCGATGCAACTGCGAGGCGAGGCTGTGCTTGGGATGGTAAGGCACATGCTTGAGTCCATGCGACTGACGTAAGAAACGATCAATCACCGCCCGGAACAAAACGTCCTTGCCCGGGAAGTGATCGTAGACGGTTCGCTTCGAGGCATCGGCCACCTCGGCGATTCGATCCATGCTCGAGCGATCGTACCCCTCGGCGATGAACACCCGGGTCGCCGCGTCCAAAATCGAATCTCGCTTTTTACTGGTGTCTCTCTTTCGCCCCTTCACTGGGCCCGCTCTGCATATCGATACATTCCATCGAAGGTATCGGCGCCGATTTTCGACAGCGCCATGTTGATGAAACTGGAGGGTGTGCTGCCCCCCGGATCAAAAAGCAGGACGTAGGTCGCCACAACCTGCCCATCGTCCGTCGGAGTGAATTTCCACTGGCCCCGGATTTTCTTCATCCGCACCACATGCTTGCGCTCGGGCATCGCGCCTTCGGCCTCTTGGTACCGCATGATCGCCTCACCCGTTTCCGGATTCCGGGTCAGTTCCGCTTCGATGACATAATCCCTGTCCTGCACGGGCCAAGGTTTGTCTATCCCCAGATATATCTGAAGTTTTGCATCGCTGATTTTTGGGACCACTTTGGACGACAAACATTTGGGGTACCACTTGGAATGGTTGCCGCCTTCCATGTAAACGGCAACGAGCTTATCCACGGTGGTTTTCATTTTCATGACGTCTTTCAATTCTTGATGTCTTCACCGGGGACATCGCACGTGTAGATTTCGACGTTCTCCTTGTCCTTGATCAATTCCCATTTTTCTTCGGACCATGCGATGGTCGCGGTGAATAAAGTCAGCAGAGGAAAAACCAATGCTCGTTTCATGGAACCGCCTCGACGTGAGCGGCTGGAGCGTAGCCCTTCCAC
>DAINDC010000139.1:1745-12043 GCA_036732085.1 Fibrobacterota bacterium
GGCCGCCAGGGACATACAGGACCGCGCCCATTCCCGTCATCGTGTCGACGAGTCCCAAAATGTCCAAGGGGCCGCTGACGAAGAGGAGGAAATAACCCAGCAGGCCGAGGGCGGAAATCCACCGGGGCACGAGTTCGGTACGAAACAGAAGCCAACACTGAAGCATTCCGGCCAACCCGAGAATGGTCATGGCCATTTGATACGTGGTGCCGCTGAATTTCAACGCCGCCGCAGCCTGGGTAGAGAAGAAGAGCGCGTCGGTAGGCGCCGCCTTCGCAAGGCTTTCGCTAAGACCGATTAAGTAGACATGGGTGCAGCCCCCCAGAGCGAGCAGGACGCACTCGGCAATGCGGAACCCCAAGTACGAGACGGCCACAGTCTCGTTGAAGCGTCGTGCAACCGGATAGAACGCGATGGCGATGCCCACCACCCCGATGGACATCAACAGCCGCATCAATCCACCCAGAAGAACCACGCTCCTGCCGGCAGCGATGTCGGCCAAGGGGCCCCTCAAAATGGGAGCCGCAAGATACGCATCGATCATTCCCATGAGCATCGTAACGATGAAGAGCGCGCCCATCCAACGCGCAAGACTCGAATCTTTCGGGGGGCCGAAGGAATATCCCACGGAGTTATCGGCGACGGATGCCATGCAAACCTCTCCTTGCGATCCGCAGACCCAGCATTAGGCCGGCGTTTAATTACACTGCTCAGTGTAGTTTACTTTGAAATGGATGTCAAATCGGAGGCGGATACGCCTTTATCCTGCGCGGTAAGCGGCTGGCAATGGCCCTGCTTGTGATGGCCTTGCCCGTCTGTGATGGCCGTGCCTGTCCGGGTTCCGGTTCAGTGGCCAAAAAGCGTAACCGGATCGAACGCTTTTCGCTACCTTTTGGATTTGAAATGGATCGGCCTGACTGTAGTCGGGCATCACAACAATTTGGAGAACGAACCGTGGCGATAAAACCGAAGAAGAGTGCGCCGAAGGCCAAGGACGCGTCGAGCCCAAGCAAGCCAGGCAAGTCTGCCGCCAAGTCCAAGCCCGCTCCGAAGGCAGGCGCGAAAGCGGGCGGCGAAGGCCATAAGCAAGCGACCGGTAAATCCGCTTCCCTGCTCAACGGCCAGCGGATCCGCGACCTGGGGGATTGGCGCGAGGAAACCCTGGCCCGCATGCGGACGCTGATCCTGGAAGCCGACCCCGAGATGATCGAGGAACGGAAATGGAGGAAGCCGTCGAATGCGATGGCGGGGGTTCCGGTCTGGTCGCATCATGGGATTGTCTGCACTGGGGAGTCGTACACCAAGGTCGTGAAGCTCACGTTTGCTCAGGGGGCCGGCATCCCGGATCCGGCGCGCCTCTTCAACTCCAGCTTGGAAGGCAATACGCGCAGGGCGATCGATATCCATGAAGGGGAGAAGATCGACGCGGGCGCGTTCAAGGCGCTCGTGAAGGCCGCGGTGACCCGGAATGGTTCGCCGGCGAAGAAACGGTAGCGACCGGCGCCGGTTTACAGCGGAGGTTTTTCAGCAGCCTGTCAAAAAGGTTTTCTTTTAAAAAGGCTTTAGCACGAATCTGCCATAGGCGATAAACGCGCAGAAGGCAGCCACGACAAGCCAATAAATCATGGGGCCGATATCCGCGTGACCGAAAGCGAGATGCAACCCGCAAAAGACCAGCATTTCCGCGGCGATGCAGACCGCCGCGATAGGGGCCAGGACGCCCAGGGGCTTATAGATAGCCGGGAGGATCAGGGCCAGGGCGCAAAGCAGCTCCAGGATGCCCATCGCCAGCCAAACTCCGTTGGGAATCGCTTTCAAGGACGGCATGGTTTGCTCGGCGGAATGGGAAAACTTCCATACCGCGCCCATGACGGTATGCAGGGCGAGAAGAATTTGCAGAACCCAAAAGAGAATGTTCATGATTTACTTCCTTATTGAAAGCCTAATGCGTCTAAGGTGTCCGGAGTTGATCAGGTCGGTTGGCGAGAAGGCCAACTAGGGGTCGCAACGCCGAACTGCTTTGCGTACTCGGCGTTCAATCGCTGTCAGCCGCCTAACTTCATGGCCTCGAGACCGACGATACGCCCCATGGGCTGACCGGCGAGAAGTTGATCCAGCACATCGAAACAGACGTGCCAGCCGGCAGCACCCATGGATATGAAACCTCGGTTGATGTTGTGCCAAAGCGTGAGCCGGGTGCCGCCACCTCCCAGCGGCTCCAGTTCCCACCGGACCTCGGCTCCACCCCAGGAATATTCGAGCGCCTTGGGCGCGTCAGCCCGCTTCACGTGGGTCTCGGATACCTGCGGCGTCGGCGATCCCACGGTCGAGAGTTTTGCACTGCCAACCGCACCAAGGTTCCGGTCCGAATCGAACGGGGCCCATTCGCGGAGATGCTCCGGGTCCGTGAGCGCCTTCCAAACCTTTTCGGGAGGATGGCGCAGGTCGCGGACGAGAACGAGCGTCCAAGTCTCCCCCTCTTTTCGGATCTCGGCTCCGGCCGCGGGACCGGCCGCTCCGGCCGCGGGACCGGGCGCGTACTTCTCACGGTTGCTCATCGCTTCTTTCCTTTTTTGGCCGGCTGATCCATCCGATCGAGATGGCGTTCGAGCGCATCGACATGGGCCATCCAGAAGCGCCGGAAAGGCGCCAGCCAGGCGTCGACCTCCATGAGCGGCTCGGGACGGAGCCGGTAGACGCGACGCTGGGCTTCGACGCGCGCCTCCACGAAGCCCGCCTCGCGCAGCACGCGGAGGTGCTTGGACACGGAGGTTTGAGGCATGCGCAACCGGAGCTCAATCTCGCCGACCGAGCGCTCCGACGACGCCAACAGGCTGAGGATGGTCCGACGGTTCGGCTCAGCGAGGATTGTGAATGAGGATGCCATTCGGCAAACATACCTATAGGTTCATATACCTGTCAAAGCATATTATGGCTTCTGGCCAACCGTCCTGAGGGGGACCTGGATACCGGCCGTTATGCGCTTGAAGTGGACGCCTGAAAGCAGGCGCCACCTTGTTGGAGGCCGACGAAATCGCCGCCATGGCTTTCTGACTCCGGACTGCGGTTTTATCGTTTCGCAAGGCGTTTTTTATTCCCAAGTGAAGGCCAAAGCGACAAATACCCTAGGAAACCCTACCCCTACCCTTGTATCATTATTATTCAAATGATGAAGCCATCCCGACTCTACCCATCCGCTTTCTTCCTAGCCGCCGCCCTTGTCATCCAGCCCGGCCTCCAATCCATCGCCATGGCCGGACAGCGAATAAGCATGCCCGCCGATGGACTTCGGAATACGGAATTAGCCGACCTCAGACCGCATGCGAGCGCCAGCAAGACCTATAACGAAATCTGGACCTATCATTTTTTTCTGGATGGCGAGATCCAGGCCTATCTGAATTTCTCACGCGTGAACCTGGGCTCCTTCAAGGATCCGGTTTGCGGCGCGGACCTGACTTTGCTCGGTTTCAAGGGCAAGAACTATTCCGTGGCCCGGGAATATGAGAAGAAGAATTTCACCTTCACCGATTCCAATTGGGAATTGCGGGTGCATGAAAAAATCTGGCTCGATGGGAAGTTGCCGGAATCGCACCATGTCCACTTCGCCACCAGCAAGAAGGACGTCAACTATCTGCTCGATCTGAAGTTCACGGATATCGAACCGGGAAAGGTTTGGGGCGACGGCATGTTCCGCTTCGGGTCCTCCGATGCCATCGGGATCTTCATCCACATCCCCTCGGCAAAGGTTTCCGGCACCGTGGCCGTCAACGGGGACACCCTGCATGTGAATGGCCGGGCCTATATGGACCATACCTTCCAGACCGACATGGCTCCAGAACTGGTGAGCGAGGGCTTTCGCTACATTTCGCAGACCGATCCCCTGGAAGTGGGATACCTGCTCAATCCCATCACCAAATTCGAATCCAAGCCGGTGGGCTACGGCCTGCGCAAGACCGCGGAAGGATGGACCTTGCTGAAGCCCACCTGCATGCGCGCCTTAACCTGGACCAAGCCCATGGGCGTCCGGGTGCCGGGGATCCTGGAAATAAAATATCAGGACAGCACCAAGGCCGTGATCCAGCGCAGCGAGGATCGCTTGCAGCAATCCACCCTGCATGAATTCAGCGGCTTTTCCAAGATGGCCATCAAGAGCTTCATGGGCGGGGAGATCTTCACCTTCAAAGGCATCGGCAATCTGAATGGGCGAGGGCCCGCGGCCTACAATTTCTTTTCCGTGGACTGAATCGCCGCGTCCGGTTCAAGTCGTCCGGTTGTTTTAATCGTCCGATTGTTTCAATCGCCCGATTGTTTCAATCGCCCGATTGTTTCAATCGCCCGATTGTTTCAATCGCCGATTGCCTCAATCGTCGTGGACCGGCACCATCTGCATGATGCCCTTCTGGGTGCCGAACCAAATCTCGCCGTTATCGCCCGGCAGCACCGAATAGACGGGTCCGATCTTGATCCCGGTGATGCTTTCCTTGGTGATGAAGGGCGTATTGCTCTTGGTGAACAAAGTCCAGGTTCCGCCCGCGGCCGCAGCCCCGCCCGTTCCCGATCCAGCGCTTTCATACCGGGCCGCTCCGCCCTTGATGGACGCCCATAAAGCCCCGGATTTTTCAAAGGCCAGGCTGTAGACCAGTTCCGAGGCCATTTCGCCCAGGGCCGATTCGCCCTTGAAGGAAGTCCAGGCGCTTCCGGTCAGGCGCGCCAAGCCCACCTGGGTGCCCACCCACCGCTCGCCCTTGGGGCCGACCGCCAAATAGGTGATGCTGTTATGGGGCAGGAGACCGTTGGTGTTTTCCTTGGTGAACAAGGTCCAGCTCGAACCGGAGAACCTGACCAGACCGGCGATGGTGCCAATCCACTTGTCCCCGGTAGAATCGACGGCGATGGCGGTAACGCCCTTCTGGGGTAACCGGCCGGATACCTTCTCCCCCGTATAGGTCGTCCAGGACGATCCCCGCAACATCGCGAAGCCGCTACGGGTGCCGAACCATTTTTCATCCTTGGTCACGGCCAGGGAAGTCACGACATTATCCGGCAAGCCTCCGGTGGTATTCTCACGGGTATAATTCTTCCAGCTTCCATTGCCGTACCAGCTCACGCCGCCGCCGTCGGTGGTGATCCACAGCTCCCGATTCTCCCCCAGGGCGAGCGCGGTGATGAAATTGGACTTCAGGCCGCCGGAAGTATTTTCGACGGTGAAGGTCTGCCAATCCCCGAACTTGGAAAGCTGGGTCAGGCCTTTATGCGTGCCGAACCACTTGTTACCCTGATCGTCCATGACGGAAGAGGTCACTTCCGGATCGGGCAGTCGGCTTACGTCCTGGATGACCCATCGTACCGGAGGCTCCGCCGCCTGGGCCAGGGCCAGGAAAGGCAAGGTTTGCAGGCTCATCAGGGACAGGAGGCGATGAAATCGGCGGGATGGGATCATGCCGATAAATTTACATAAAAACTCATTTCGGACCCTGGGAGCCCGCGTCCGCGGAGGTTCCCACCATTCGGCGGGGATTCCACCATTCCCGGAAATTGGAGAGGACATAACCGCCCGTCCCGGGATGGAATACATACATGTTACCTTGGCCGTCGGATAGGGCCGCCTTGCCTTTCCAGGGCGAAAACAATTCCACCTGGAAGAGCGGGATAGGCGCCTCGGGTTTTCCGAGCAGGAAACCGGCGAGGGAGTACGGCGATTCAGAAGCGGGACGTCCACCCATCCATGGGAAGGGGAAAGGCAGGGCGAGGTCAGGTGGCTTCGGGGATGGATCGGAAGCGGGTGGATCGATCCGGATGATCCCATCGGTCTCTCCATCATAGCGCGAGTTCAAGCGGATCTGGTTGCCTTCGAAATCCAGATAGACATAGCGGCGTCGCCCCAGCGGCCAATGTCTGGTCGGGGAATTCCTGGCCAGTATGGTATCCCGCAGCTCGGACAGGGAATGCACCTTGGAGGTGTCCACTATCTCGATGGTTCCCCGCAGGTATTTCTGATAGCTCCAACGCAGGAAGGTGGCGGAAGGACGCAAGCGTCCCAGGATGATGTAGACGCCCGATCCGGATCGATCGAGAAATCGGAAATCGAAATCACGAGTGGTATATGTCGAATCGGTGATGGGGTTTTCACCGGGCCGCAACCACTTGGCAGGAACGTTTTGGGGCCATTCCTGGCTATTGTAGGCATCGACGCCGGTATATCCATAGAGGAATCCGCGATGGACGGCCAGGTTGTTGGCGCGCCATTGGGTCCCCTTGAAGTGGAGGATATCCAGCCGCGATTGGGGCCGCTCGCGGGAGGGATCCAGAAGCACGGAACTGGATCGCGTAATCACGTCATAGATCCAGGGCGCATCGCTGAACCAATATCGATAGGTGGGGAAATTGGGGCCGGCATAGGGCTCATAACGCCCGCCCGCCGTGACCAGATAATTCCCGGAGCCGTAATAAACCTCGGTGGGACGTTGGCGCGATCCGCTGCCCGCATAAGCCGAACGGATCTCGGCCCGATATTCCGCCGGCCGGTTCTGCATATAGGCGAGGATGGGATCGGGGATCCGGTACTTGAGGACGGTCGAGAACAGGGCCATGTCCGAATGCGACAAACGGGTCCGCCAGATTCCCTTGCGCGCCTCCTTGGGCCAGGGGATGGCGCCCGACTGGACGGCAAAGAAACTGCAAGCCGCATCCCTACCTATCAAAGAGCTGTCCTGGTAGACTTCAGAGGAGCGGCGATAAGGCCCATAGCGGATGGACCCGTAACTTTGGAAGGCGAAGACCGTGGACAAATAGTCGAGCAGGCAGGCCGCGCCGTCCTGGATCCGCGCATCATGCGCGAAGGAATAGAGGTTGTCCAAGGCATGGATGGTGAAGCGCTGATAGATCTGGGCGTTGAATTCGAAGAAGCCCTTGCACATGGTCTGGTGCATGGTCTTGAGCAGCAGTCTTTTCAGGATCCCCTGCTTATTGTCGATGACGACGCCCGATCGGATCAGCGAGTCCCGCAGCGCGGCCAACTGCGGGAGCTGGCGGGTGTTCTCCCAGAGGATCTGGTTGGTGAGGTAACGCGTGGATTCCGTCATGAAGAGATGGTTTTCCGTTTCGGGCACGCTCACGAACAGGACGTCGAAATAGGCCTTGGGCGTCTGGCCCCAAAGCCGCGCGACCTTGTCGATCAGGTGCACCAAGGTGGCGTCGGTCAGGAGCAGGCGATCGTCCAGGAACAGACCCAAGAGGGACGAGTAGCCGAGCAAGGTCATGTCGAAATCGCCCTGGTCATATCCCGGAACCGGGACCGTGGTGCCGATGAAAGCCAAGGGGCCGATGTTCCCGCCCACGACATATTTTTCCAAGGCCAAGCCCACGCGCTTCCGTTCCTCCGGAGTTCCGGACTTGGTGGCCGTCATGATCGAGATCCATTCCTGGAAGACCCGCGAAGCATCGTTCTCGCTATTCCAGGCATGGACGCCATGGTTTTCCGCCGCGAGGTATTTCCAGGCCTCCAGGACCTCGACGCGGCTCTGGTCCGCCTGGTTGCCGGCAGGCGCGTCCGCTGCTGCCGCGGTGATGAAGGAGATGAGAATGAGAACCAAGCGCAAGTACATGAATTACCAGGTGTTTCCCTTCCGGAGGGGGTGTCTCACATTATAGGGGTTTCCGGCGCAACCAACCAGGATCCGGGCCGTTTGCGTCCCCAATTAAAACACAAATTTTTTTCTACAATAATCACTACCGGTTTCGCTCCTTTTTGGGCGCTTCGGCCAAGATACCGGGAGGCGTCCCTGATTCCACATCACTTTCATCTCATCTGGATCGGCCGGAATTTCCCGTTCGTCAATCGCGTGGCGGTGGAATCCCTCATCCAGACCAATCCTGGCGCCCGCATCACCATCCATTTCCAGGACCCGCCGGACAATGCCGATTGGAAGGCCTTGCAGTCCAAGGTGGAATTCCGGGCGATTGATCTGCCCGCCTTGCTGGCTGGACTCCCGGCAGCCATGGCCGCGGTGGTTCCGGTCCTGGAAAGCATCTCTTCCGGATACCTGGCCGGCAAGAGCAATATCCTGCGTTACCTCATCCTGTACCGGGAAGGCGGCATCTACCTCGATTTTGATACCGTGACGGTCCGGGATTATGCTCCGTTATTGGCCCTGCCCGGATTCATCGGCGAGGAAGCGGTATTCCGATACGATGACGATCGGGTATCGGGCCAATTCAAGCCCGGCATCATTCATACGGGACTCTTTTTCGGCCTGAGCTTCTACCTGTCGTACTGGAACTGCCGTTACCTGGGAGATACCCCCGCCCTCAACGGCTTCAACCGGTTGCTGATGCGCGGCTGGAGCGATCGGAAGCTCAACAATGCCGTGCTCGGCTGCGAAGCCGCGAGCCCCTTCTTCGCTAAGGCCATCGCCCTGGTTCCGGAAACCGATCCTGGAATCAAATACGCCTTGGGCCCCATCCTGATGAACCGGACCTGGGAGACCGAGGCCGCGAAGCATATGCAACGATTGGGATCGGAACATTTCTATTTCATCCCGCCCAGCCAGACCTTCCGCTTCTTCTACGGGCCGGCCCGGCCCTTGCCGGATTCAACCTATACCTTGCATTGGTGCTCCAGCAACCACAAGCGCCTGGCTTCGACCTTGACTTTGGAAAACCTGGGCAAGCGGGCGGACTCCCCCACCCTGTTCCATAAGTTGGCTTACGACGTGATCCAAAAAGGATTATAGCCGTACTGTAGCGCGATCGATCGGCGGGTGCGCCAATTCGTCGCAGAAGACCTGCTCCCGGATCTTCAGTAACCTGCGTAATACCCCCCGGATACTGGCCGCGGTGAGGCCATGATCGAAGTCGAAGGGATGCATGGCCACGCGCAGGACGGGCACGGAGGACCAAATGCGGGCCAAGGCGGGACAAACGGCCAGGGAGCCGTATTTCCTGAGCCAGGTGCGCGTGGCCCAGGTGATGACCGGACTGGGCAAGGAGCCGCCCTCGTCGGTGCGGTACAGGCGGCGATGATCCTCGGTGAAGCGGATCCCTTGTTCTTTGAGGGCCGGTCTCAAGCCGGAATTGAACAACCAGGCCGGCGCGACGAAACCCTCCGGATCCGTCCCGAGGCAGGCCCGGAAAACATCCCGTCCGGCTTCCAGCTTGGCCCGCATCGCGGCGGGTCCCAAGGCGAGAAACTCCCCCTCGCCCGCCGTCAGGTATTTCCTTTTGAACTTGTCGCCGGTGGAAGCGTCCCTCCGCTCGCTGGTCCCTCCGTTTTCCAGTTGCGCCACCTGCTCCAGATGATGATAGCCGTGCAGATGCCACTGGACTTGGAAGGGGCGCGGAGCCCGGCACCAGGCGAGGAACTCCGGACTCGCCGAGCTCAGGTAACCGCCATGATACTCCGGGACGAGCAGGTAGGTCACCTTGTCCAGGCCCAATTCCCGGAAAAGTTCCTCGGCCTTGCGGATTCGATCCAGGTGGAACGGAGTGGCATCATGCAAGGAGATGAGGAGCTTGAACGGGTTCGCGGCCCTGCTCGCAGCGCTCGCGGGCCCAGTTGGCCCGGGCCCGGTGGTTCCGGCGGACTCGGAGGCTCCGGGACTCATCGGCGCCGCCCCACGCATTCGGTATAACAGGCCACCATGCGGCCCACGGAGTCCGACCAGGTTCCGTACCGGAGGGCCAGGGACCGGGAACGTTCCGCCTCCCGCGCGGGATCGCCGGCGATGGCCGCCCGAACCGCCCGGAGGAAATCCTCCGTCATCGGCCCGGAAAAGATAAGGGGAATCGGCCTGCCGCAGCAATTCGCCCGTGCCCCCGCGATCCGGCCCTACGACACGTAGGCCCCGCGCCATGGCTTCCAGCACGCCCAGCCCGAAGGTTTCGAAGGGACCCGGCGCCAATAGGATTTCGTGCCGATCGTAGACATCCCGGACCGCCATCGCATCGTCCAAAAAGCCCATATAGGCGAAGCGGGGGTGCCGGATGGCGGAGAATTTTTCCGCATAGCCGCCTCGGCCGATCACGGTCACTTCCACCCTCTCATCATTGAGCAGGTCAGGTAACGCGGCGAGTACGAGCTCGATGCCTTTCTCGCGATCGAGGCGGCCGGCATAAAGGAGCCGGATGCATGCGTCGGACCCGCGGGCCCGGGCCGCTGCCGCCCGCGCTTTGCCGGCGAACGTAGTCTTCTCCAGGAACAGGTCCGGGACCCCGAAGGGCAAATACGCGAGAGAAGAAATGCCGCGTGCGCGCAGGCTCGTTTTCATGGTCCGGGAAGAAACGGCGGTAAGGTCATAGCC
>DAINDC010000140.1:0-9526 GCA_036732085.1 Fibrobacterota bacterium
CGCGGCCATCGACAAGGTGGTGGGCGACCTGGTCGACTTCTACAAGGCCCGCGGCGTGCGCATCCTGATGGTCTCCGAGTACGGTATCACCAAGGTTACCCGGCATCTCCACCCGAACCGCATCCTGCGGAAGGCCGGACTGCTGACGGTCCGCACCAGCGTGGACTGGGAACTTTTGGACGCGGGCGCGAGCCAGGCCTTCGCCGTCTCCGATCACCAGATCTGCCATATCTACGTCAAGGACAAGTCCCTGATCCCCAAGGTCGCGGCCCTGTTCGAGAAGGAGCCGGGCCAGAAGGCCGTGCTCCACGGCGAGGCCATCCGCAAGGCCGGGCTCGATCATGAGCGCAGCGGCGATGTCATCCTCATGGCCGAACCCGACAACTGGTATACCTATTACTACTGGGAGGACGACCGCAAGGCCCCGGACTTCGCGCGCTGCGTGGACATCCACCGCAAGCCCGGCTACGACCCCGTGGAACTCTTCCTGGATCCGACCCGCAAGGCCATCAAGCTCAAGATGGCCTGGACTCTGCTTAAGAAGACCCTGGGCTTCCGCTACTATATGGACGTCATTCCCCTGATGCCGGAGCTCGTCCGCGGCAGCCACGGCACTCCCTCGGACGATCCCGCCGAGGCCCCGCTGGTCCTCTCCGATTTCGCCGCGGCCAAACCCGTAACCGACACGCTACCCATGACCGCGGTCCGCGATCTCATCGCCCTGCATGTGACCGGAGGGAATTGATGCGGCCCAAAGCCTTCCTGGCCCTGGTCCGGATCCCCACCGTCTTCAGCTCCATGAGCAATGCCTATGCGGGCTACTTCATCGGCGGCGGCCGCGCCTTCACGCCCGCCCTGGTCTTGGGCATGCTGGCGGCGGCCCTGTTCATCATGGCCGGCATGGCCCTCAATGACGTGGCCGACAAGGACGTGGACGCGCGCGAACGCCCGGGCCGTCCCATCCCTTCCGGAGCCGTGTCCCTGGGAGCCGCCTGGGGACTGAGCCTGGGCATGATGGCCGCGGGACTCGGCCTGCTCGTCCTCGCCAATCCGCGCTCCGCTTGCATGGGCCTGGCGCTCTGCATGGCCATTTTCGCCTATAACTTCCTGCTGAAAGGCACCGCCCTGGGGCCCGCCGCGATGGGCCTCTGCCGCCTCCTCAACCTCCTGACCGGCATCACCCTTGGCTGGCAGACTTTGACTATGCCCGCCTGGCCGCGCCTGGAATCGCTCCCGCCGTCCATGGGCCTGGCCCTCTTCTCGCTCTGGTCCTATATCGCCTTGGTCACCTACCTCGCCCGCGACGAGGTGGGCGGCAATTCCCTGGCCCGCAACCGCGCCTACTTCGCCGGCCTGGGCCTATGGTTCGGCTTCTGGGCCGTCACCGCCTTCACCTGGTACCGCGCGGAATTCCTCCTCCCCATCGTCTGGCTCGCCTTGGCCATGCTCCTGTGGAAGCCGGTACGGAACCTTTCCAAGGCTCCCACTCCCAAGCATACCGGCCAGCTTATAGGCGGCATGCTGCGCCTGGTGCCGCTCGTGGACGTCCTGGCCATGGTGGCCAACCATGTCCCGCCCGCGCAGGCCTTGGGCGGAGCGCTCTGGATCCTGCCGGCCTTCGCGGTGGGTAAGCTCTTCTATAGCACTTGACCCATAGCCGTTGATCTTTTGGCTTCATCCATACGATAAGCTGAAACCCGTGGTTTAGGCCCCTCGCCTCCCATAACTCCAAAAATGATGCGAACCTCAAGCTCCGCGGATTCCCGCCCGCCGATGCTTCCTGATTCCTGAAATCCTGATCGCTGCCTTTTCAGGCCATCCAAACCATCCGGGCCGAAAAAGGGGACGGAATCGCTCCCCATCGGAAATCGCTGTGAGAGTTCGCACACTTTTTTAATTGCGTTCTAAAGTTTTTTCGGATTGGCCGAATCTTAGGGCATGGAACTGGGAGGCTCTAATATGAACATCAAAAAGAACGCAAAATCGACAACCCTTAAACTCTTAATCGGCCTGATCGCACCGGCATTCCTCGCCAATTGCGGACAGAGCCCGTCGTCCTTGCCCTCGGGCAATCTCGACGGCGCCAATGCCACGGTGAAATCCACCGTCGTGCTCGGAAAGGTGGGGACCCTGAGCAAGCTCATCCTGACCGCCGTCTCGAGCGCCTCGCCCGCCGACACCGTCCGGGACACGAGCACGGTCAGCGGTAACTCTCAGGTTACGGTCATCCGCAACCTGACCCTCGCGCCCCTGCGCAACTGGACCGTGACCGCCGAATCGCGCGATGCCAAGGATTCCGTCATCCATACCGGCGCCACTTCGCCCTTCTTCGTGAAGCCCGCCGATACGGCCTCCGTGACCCTGAACCTCACCTCGCGCTTCGCCATGTACGAAGCCAACTTCAACACCTTGCCCGACAGCATCAGCTCGTCGACGTCCGGCACCGGCAAGGACAAGCTCAACCTGAACCGCGTGGTCCTCAAGGTGGACGGCGTCATCAAGTCGGATTCGCTCCTGGCCACCGGCTACTTCTCCGCCAACCAGAGCGTGAAGGTCCTCTTCGACTATATCGCCCCAGGCGCGCATACCGTGACCTTGGAAGCCTACGGCGTCCTGCATGCCTACTCCGGCATCCTCTATAGCGGCGCCTCCACCTTCACCGCCGTCGCCGGCGTCGACGATACCAAGTCCATTAGCCTCAATTGGGTCGGCCCCACCACGGGCACCGGCAAGCTGAGCGTCACCTTGGGCAAGGTGGGCAAGGTCACCGTCAACGGCGCGCTGCCCGGAACGGTCATCCCTTAAGCCGCGGCCAAGTCCGTTCCCGAGGGCCATCAGTCAGGGCGCCCCCCAATTCCATAAGCCCTGCAACCGACCCCCTGCGGCTCCCTCCCTCCAAGGAGGACCGCGGGGGGGCTGTGAAATCGGACCCGGCTTCTCGCCGGGTCTTTTCGTTTGTGCCACCGGTTCAAGAGTTTTGACGAATCCTAAATGGGTGTTTACACTGTTAACGTGTCTGAACTCAGGGAAAAAATCCTCGCTTGCGCCGTCGATCTTTACGTGGAGCAGGGCCTCAAGGGCTTGTCCATGCGGAGCGTGGCCGAGAAGCTGGGAGTCAGCGCCACCGCCCTTTACCGGCACTATCGCAACAAAGAGGATCTCCTCCATAATGTGGTGGGCGAGGCCATCAAGGTCTTCGGCAGCTACCTTTTCGCGGCCTTGTCCGGGCGGACTCCGGAAGAGCGTTTCCAGAAGGGCGGCGAAGCCTATCTCAACTTCGCTTTGGAGCAAAGCAAATATTACGAGGTGATGTTCCTGGCCCCGCAGCAATTGGGCGATGAGGACCAGCCGGAGGAATTGCGCCTGCGTAGCCGGGCCACCTTCCAGTTCCTGGTGGACCGGGTGCAGGAGTGCATGGAAACCGGCTACCTGAGGAAGGACAATTCCTTTTCCGTGGCGATGTGCATCTGGGCCCATAGCCATGGACTGATCTCCATCTACCTGGCGAAAAAATGGCCGGTGGAGGAGGCCGAATTTCGGAAAATGTATTGGGATTCCCAGGCACGATTGTTCACGGGCCTGCGGCCATGAAATCGAAGCGCGCATTGACGCCGGCAAAACTACTTGTTTACATTGTTAACCCACTGCGATGGGCAGGACCACCACGCGGTTTGGCGCATAGGGTCCGATTAAAAATATCCCGTTCAATGGCTCATCAACCCATGGCTCCAAAAGGTTTGCATATCGACGGGAGCGGGCCGGGAGCACGTATGGCCGCATTCGCACGCTTCACCAAGGTCGCGATCCTCCCCATCCTTTGCTTCGGAACGGGCGCAGCCGTCGCGATGGCGTCCGCGCCTGCCGCCTCAGCGGCTTCAGCGGCCGCGTCCCCGCGCGCGATCCATATGCAGGGTATCTTGCAGGATACCTCCTTCGCCGCGCCCGCGCCGGTGCGGCTCGAAATCCTGGAGTCGGGTGATACCCTGACCGTGGTTCCTGGGCAGCCTTTCGGGGCGATGCTGCCTCCCGATACGGTATGGAACCTCTGCTTCAGCCGGGTCGCGGCTTCCGGCGGTTCCAAGAGCGGGAACGATGCCGCACTCGGTCGGGACGCTCGAAGCGACCGTGACGACCGAGGCGGTCGTTTAGAAAAATGCTATGAGGTCCGTTATACGGGCGGGGACACGACCTTCTCCGCCACGCTCGGCGAAGGCATGGCCGTGCTCGAACAGGTTCCGGATACCGGCGCGGCCGCGGCCGGACCCGTGTCCGCCGATTCCGCCGCCTCCGATACCGCGGCGAGCGAAGCGCGATCGGAGGAAACCGTCCAGCTCAAGAAGGTCCTGGTGCGGGCCCAACGCGCGCCCAAGCGATCGCTCGGGAAATCCACCGTCTCCGCCAAACTCATCAAGCGCATGCCGGGCCTGGCCGAGGCCGATGTCATCCGATCCATCCAGGGGCTGCCGGGCGTGGTCGCGAGCTCGGACTTCTCCACCAAGATCTACGTGCGCGGCGGGGGCTCCGATCAGAACCTGATCCTGCTCGACAAGGCCGTGGTCTATTCGCCCGTGCATTTCTTCGGCCTCTTCTCCACCTTCCTCGTCGAAGGCATCGACGAGGTCAACTTCTACAAGGGCGGTTTCCCGCCGGAGTACGGGAACCGGCTTTCCTCGGTCCTGGACATCACCTCCCGCAAAGGCGGCAAGGATACGACCGACAGTTGGGTCAAGGGATCGTCGATCAAGATCAGCACCTTCGCCACCCAGTTGAGCACCGAAGGGCGCCAGGGGCCGGTGCGTTGGTTGTTGGCGGGGCGCCGCACCTATATCGACGAGGTGTTGAAGCAATTGCGCGAACATGGCCTGACGGATCTGAACCTCGATTATTTCTTCTACGATCTCCAAGGCAATGTCAGCTACGATATCAATAAGGACAATAGCCTGATGCTCTCCGGGTACAACGGCCGCGACAGCCTCAATTTCACGCCCTTCAAAATCGACTGGGGCAATACCGTCATCCCGCTCAATTACAAGGGGAGGATCAACAAGGACCTGACGACCTCGGCCACCGCCTCCTACAGCCACTTCAGCCAGGACTTCAGCCTCGAAAACATCTTCGATTATTACAACCGCATCGTGACCGCTTCCTTCAAACAGTCCCTCGAGTACACCGGCCTGGACGATCACCGCCTGACCGTGGGCATGGATCTCAATTGGATGCAGACCATATTCACCAGCGATCAAATCATCGCCAAGATCAAATCCCGCGACTATACCGCCTTCTGGCTCAACAGCCTTTTCATGCAGGACAAATGGACCTTGGGCAAGGCGGAATTGACTTCCGGGGCGCGCCTCACCTACTCCTCCACCTTGGACGTGCCCGGCCTGGAGCCGCGCGTCTCGCTCAAATACAGGCTGCCCCATGATCAATCCCTGGATTTCCATACGGGCTATTACCTCCAGTACGTCAACTCCATCCAGTTCGCGGATCAGGAGAACCTGAACGAATTCTACTATCCCGCCAAGAAGGTCAAGTACCGCACCGTGGAACCCACCTCCTCCATCCTCTTCTCGGCCGGCTACGGGGTCGACAAGATCAAGGATCAATGGGACTTCACCTTGGAGGGTTATTACAAGACCCTGGACCATCTCCTCATCTATGCGCCCAACGATGTGGCGGACTCCATCAACAACAACCCGGATATCAGCCTGGGCGATCGCTTCAAGGAGGCCGCAGGCTATAGCTATGGCTTCGAGGTATCCCTGCGCCGGCCGGAAGGCCTTCTCTTCGGAGGCGTGAGCTATTCCAACGGAACCTCGGTGATACGGGAGGATTTCGATCCGAACCCGTACTTCCCCTCCTGGCACCAGCCACATAGCTTCAAGGGCGATTTGGCCATCAACTGGCGCGGCAAGGACGGACTCTGGGGAAACACCAGCGCGAAAGCGCAACGAGGCAAATACTTCCGCAGCTCCATGCAGGTCAAGTATGCCACCGGCCTGCCCTATACGGAATACGTGGGCTATATGCCCGCCCATCTGCTCGATCAGAACCAGGGCAAACAGGCCGGCGGCCCCAATCCCGAGTTCCGGGACAATATCGATCTGGTGACCGGCAACCGCAATGCCGCCTTCGTGCCGGCTTACCTACGCTGGGACGCCAAGGCCGTGGACTGGGGCCGGGAGGGCAAATGGAACTTCTCCTTCACCATCCTCAACCTCACCGGCCATAAGAACATCTTCTTCTATACCTATCAGCGTCAGAAGAACCCGCCGGAGCGGGTCGAGATCACGCAGTTCCCGTTCTTCCCCTTCCTGGTGAATTATGAATACTACTTCTGATCCGCATCCCAATCCGCATGAGGAAAAGCATCCCGAAGACGGGTCCGGACCCCGCCTGCCCAAGCCCGGCAGAAGGTTCCGCTGGTTGGCCGCGGCTGCGATCTTGGGCAAGGCCTTGGCCTTGCTTGCGCTCAACGCCTGCATCCAGGGGCCTTGGGACTACTATCCCGAGAATCCGCCCACCTTCCACGGCATCACCGTCACGGGCTATGCCATCGCCGGCCGGCCCGTCGAGCATATCTGCTTCGAACGCATGCTGGACCTGAGCGAGGAGAATACGGAAGCCTTCGCCTTTTACGACAGCGCGGACGTGAAGATCACGGGTAGCTTCGGAGGTACGGTGCGCACCTTGGCGCTCGCGCCCGTCGCCGACACGCCCAATTGCTTCCAGGGCGATCCCGCCTCGCTGGTGGAAAGGGGCAAGGCCTACGACCTGGTCGCCGCCATCACCTGGGACAGCTCCGGGCGCAAGGTGGGCTCCAAGGTGACCGCCACCGCGAAGGTGCCCACGGACTTCGCCATCCACCGGACGGCCGCCGCGCCCAGCCTGGCCAAGACCGGCGGGGCGCCCACCATTATCTTCACGGCGGAATTCTTCGCGAAGCTGCCCCCCAACGTGCGTCAGGTCATGATCAAGGAATACGGCGACACCTTGGTCAAGCTGCAGAGCGATACCACCGCCTTGAACGCGTACCTGAAGGTCAACGGAGCCAAAATCCAGGAACGCCTCATCGGCCTGCTCAAAGAGGACAAGTTCACCTACAAGGAGGGCGACACCTTGTATTACCTGACCGGGGCGCTTAATACCCTCTCGCATTATTTCTCCTCCGATCGCTCCGCGGACGTGAATGGCGTCCTCGTGACCCAGCGTTTCGATCCCAACGGCGCGCGGCCGGAGACGCGTTTCGATTCGCCGCTCGGCCTCAAGCCGGATTCGGGCCGCTACTACTTTCCCGGGGATATTCGCAGCCTGGTCGGCTACCCGGATGCCAAGAACGGCAACGGCTGGAGCGTGCTCGACAGCATCGGCGTGGTGAACACCTGGTTCCACACCGGTCAGAACCGCCTCTACTTCTATGCCTTCGAGCAGGCCTACCTGGATTTCGCCGCCACCGTCATCGTGTCCAGCCCCAAGGTCAAGCCAAAATTCAACGTGGACGGGGGCCAGGGCGTGCCGGATTCCTTCGATGTCTATATCCGGGTCGCCCCCCTCACCAAGTCCTATTCGCTGCCGGCCGTCCACGCCGCTTTCTGCCGGGAGAAGTCCGGCTGGTTCCGCAACCAGGATTGCCGGGGGTATTATCGGAGTTACTGTTCGTCGCACGCCTGGATTCCCGGGGATTGCGGCCAGGACGCCATCCAAGCCTGCCTGGAAGCGGATCTGAACGGGAACGACACCCTCAAGCAGGCCTGCGATTCGGTCGCGCAGAAAGCCTCCAAGGATACGGCCACCCTCGCGGCCGCCGTGACCCGCTACTGCGTGGCGGAAGGCTTCCCGGCCAAGAACGGGACCTGCGAGGTTCAAAAGGCGCAATGCCAGGAGACCATCGGCATCAATACCTGCAAGCAGGCCCTGTGGGACTATTGCCTGGACAACGGCTGGCCGCACGGCCAATGCGACCTGGGCATGGTCAGCTATTGCCGCGACAAGCCGCGGCTCTCGGAAACCCTATGCAGGCATGCCGATGAATATTGCCGGGCGCATCCCGGCGAGACTTTATGCAAATGAAGAGCAAATGAAGCGCGCCCGGACGCGCATGAAGGAAGGAAAGAAGGACACCATGATGGGAATCTTCACAAGCGAATCGAGACCGAGGATCCGGCCCGCTACGGCCGCCTTGATGGCCGCCATGCTCGCGATCGCGATTCTACCTGCGCGGACTCTGGGGCAGGAAAGCGATGCCGGCGAGCGCCTCGAATCCGAGATCCAAAAGGCCCGGGCGGACCTGACCCAGGACAAGAAGGATATCGCCAAGGCCGATGCCGAATGGCGCAAGACCGATTCCCTGCTCCGCGAGGAGGCGACCAGAGCCGGGCAGAGCGACGATCGCCAAGCGAAGGATCGCGAGCGGCGCGAGAAGGAGAACCAGGACCTGCAGAACCGGGCTCGCGAGACCCAGGCCAAAATCGATGCGGAACGCTCTGCGCAGAACCGCCATCAGAATGCGGTGGAGGAGATCAAGGCCCGCCAGAAGCACCTGGCGCTGACCCTGGCAGCCTACTGCGATTCCGTCGCGAACCGCATCGCGGCCGGGGTCCCCTGGGATCAGGAGCCGCGCATCGACCGCGTCAAGGCGCTGAAGAAGGATCTGGAGACCGGATCCGCGACCGTGGACGAGGGCTTCGCGCGTCTCAATGCCGTGATCAAGGAGGAAATCAAGTCCGGGGACGAGGTCTCCATCTTCAACAAGCCCGTGACCCGCAAGAACGGCGAAGTGGTGAACGCCCAGGTCCTGAAGATCGGCAACCAGTGGCTGGTCTATATGGACGAGGAGGGCAAGAAATTCGGCATCCTCGAGCGCAAGGCCCCGGGCATGGAGCCCGGCAGCGCCCGGCCTGGCGAGACCCTATGGGAATGGCGGGAGGATCCGGGTTTCGCGGAGAAGAACCTGATCCGCGCGGCCATGGAAGTGAAATCCGCCAAGCGTCCGCCGCAGCTGGTGGCCTTGGAGTTGGGGATTGCCACGGGTAAAGCCGGCAACCCAGGTAACATAGGCGCTTCGGGTAACGTTGGCGCCACAGGTAACGGATCCGCTACGGTACAAGCGGCCCAGCCCGCGAAAGGAGGCAAGTGATGAAGTCCCTCTGGATCGCCGCCCTGACGGCAACTTTGACCCTGGCCCCGGTCTACTCCAAGGAGGATCCGGACGCCCTCAAGCGCAAGTCCCTGGAAGACCTGAAGCGCGAGCTGGCCTCGCTCGAGAACATCAAGGCCGATAAGCTCGAAGCCCTGGAAAAAAAGGAAGCGGAGCGTTGGGACGCACGCTACCGCCAAGCCGCCCTGGCCAAGGAGAACGATGAGAAGGCCCGCTCCCTGGAGGAGAAATACGGCCGCCTCGCCTCGGACCTCACCCGCCTGGACGAGGAGCGCCCGCGCGTCGATCTGGCGCCGGCCGTCGAACGCCAAGTGCACATGATCGACCAGACGCTGGCCTTCCACCGCATGGATCCTTCGTGGCTGACCG
>DAINDC010000140.1:9536-11944 GCA_036732085.1 Fibrobacterota bacterium
ACGAGGAGCTGGTCAAGGCCCGCAACGAGACCAAGGACAAAGACGACGAGGCCGCCGCGGTCCGCGCCGGATGGGACGGCTTCAACGCCTCCCTCAAGCATGCCGTGGATGTCGCCGCCGAGAATCTCTCCATGGACATCCCCTTGTCGGTCGAGGAGCGCACCTTGCGCCTCTCGCATGCGGGCGATTTGCTGGACGGCAAGTCCGCGGGCGCGGGCACGGGCGGAAAAGGCTCCGAAGCCAAAGCCACTGATTTCGCCGCCACCGACGGCGCGCTGCGGGAGTTCGCGGACGTCAACCTGCTGCGCCTCGACCTGACGTTGCGCCAATCCATCGAATCCCACCAGGCGATCTTCGGCGAGGGCCGGCCCGCCGAGGCCTGGCGCCTGCAACTGGGAACCGTCTTCGTGGGCGAGCTGGAAAAAGGCGGCGGTCACGATGACCGAAACGGCCAAGGCGGCAAACCCTCCGAATCGCAAATCCTCCTGCGCACCGGCAACCTGCAGGGCCGGACCTTCGTCTGGCGTTCGGATCTGGCGGTGGGCTTCAATCGCATCTTGGCCACCGCGATTTCAGAAGCGGCGCAAGGCAAGGCCCAGATCGCATTGCCAATGGACGTGCTCCAATACAAGAGCATCGGTTCCGGTTTCGTGAAGGGCGAGCAGCAATCCCTGACCACCAGGATCTCCTCCTGGTTCAAGGCCGGCGGCGTCACCCTCTATCCGCTTTTCGCGGTGGGCCTCCTGTCCCTGTTCATGATCCTGGAACGGCTCCTGTATTTCGCGCGGAAGAACACCAATGCGCGGACCTTCATGAAGCGCTTCCAGGAATTCGCCGACCAAAACAAATGGCGCGAGGCCCGGGAATTCTGCGCGCGCTCCGGCAGCGCCCTGGCGCGCACCTTGGGCGCCGTGGCCGAACATGCCGATCAATCGCGCGACGCCGCCGAGAAAGCCGTGCGCGAGGCCATGCTCCGCGAAGTGCCGGCCCTGGAAAAACGCCTGCCCCTGATTGCAGCCATGGGCGCGGCCGCCCCGTTGCTGGGCCTTTTGGGAACGGTGAGCGGGCTCGTGACCCTTTTCAAGGTGCTCAACCAGCTCGGCGCCAACGACCCCAAGGTCCTGGCGGGCGGCATCTCCGAGGCCCTGATCAATACCGAGACCGGTTTGGCCATCGCCATTCCCGTGCTACTCATCCACGGCTTCCTGAACGAGAAGCTCGACACTATGAACGCGACCTTGAGCAGCTGCAGCCTGGAAATCCTGAACAAGCTTTGGCCCAAAGGTTGATCGGCGCCAAATAATATGCTGACCATCATCTACGATACCTGGAAACAGGGCGGCTTCGTCCTCATCCCCATCATTTTGGTGGGGTTCTGGGGCTTCTGCCTGATCCTGGCCACGTATTTCAATCTGGGCGCCGGCCTGTGGCGCAGCAACCTCAATCCCGTCTTCGAGCGCATCGAGGCGCTCCTGGCCAAGGGCGACGTGGAGGGCGCGCGGCGGCTGGCCCTTTCCACCCCGCAACTCGTAGGTTACGGTCTGTCCCTGGCCCTGGACAACCGCGGCCTTTCCGAGCCGGCCATGCGCAACCTGCTTTCCGAGCGCTTGGCCCTGGCCCTCTTCAACCTGGAACGGCACCTGCCCCTGGTGCGCGTGATGGCCGCGTCCGCACCCCTGCTGGGACTGCTCGGCACGGTGAGCGGGCTCATCCACACCTTCCAGGTCATGACCGAATACGGCAATGGCAACGCCGTCCTCCTGGCGCACGGCATCTCCGAGGCGCTCATCGCCACCCAGAGCGGCCTGCTGCTCGCCATCGTGCTCATCCTGTTGGGGCAGAGGCTCGAGGGCCGGGTGCATTGGCTGCAGAACCAGGTGGAGTACGGCATCACCATGCTCATGAACCAGATTTACCATCCCAAGCGAGGAGGCGCCTGATATGGAGCCGTTCCTGATCCCGACCAAGAAACGCGGGGGCTTCGAGCTCAACGTCGTGCCCCTTATCGACGTCGTCTTCGTGCTGCTCATCTTCACCATCCTGACCTCGTCCCTGACCAAGGAGACGGGCGTGACCGTGGACAAGCCGCAGGCGCAGTCGGCCGGCGAACTCAACCGGCAAAGCATCCTGGTTGCCATCACCCGCGAGGGTACCATCCATGTCAACGAGCGCCAGGTGGATCTGGAAAGCCTCCAGGACGTGTTACGGCGCATGCTGGCCGAGAACGCGCTGGGCGAGGTGGTGCTGATCGCGGATCGGGCCTCGAATACGGGGCTGCTGGTCAGCGTCATGGACGCGTGCAACCTTGCGGGGGCGAAGAAAATCTCGGTCGCGGCGATGTCGAAATGAACGTGGTCATGGGGTCTCTTTGTAGATGAGGTTTGTGGAGCTCCCCAAAGCCCCTCTGC
>DAINDC010000141.1:0-11906 GCA_036732085.1 Fibrobacterota bacterium
AAAAGCATGTACACCTTGCACTTCCTGTGCGCCCTGGCCATCAAGAGCAAGGACTGGCCTTTAAAGCCCATCCACCTGCGGGAAATCGCGAAGGAATACAATATTCCCTTCAAGTTCCTGGAGCAGATCGCCATCCTCATGAAAAGCGTGGGTCTGGTCCGGGGGGCCCGGGGCAAGCTCGGCGGCTACCAATTGGCCGAACCGCCGGAAAACATCACCCTCTCCCGCATCATCAAGGCCACGGAAGGCGAGTTGTTTCCGTGCGCCGATATCGAAGGGGGTAACGAAGTGGTTACCTCCCTGTTGCATCGGCTTTTCCAGGAAGGCCGGGACCTGGTGGACCGGAAGCTCGAATCGGTCACCCTGGCCCAGATCGCCGAGAAGGCGAAGCAGCAGTTGGAGCCCGTGCCCATGTATTATCTGTAAATCGGATACCCGTAAAAGGTATCGAACGGAAGACGGAAGACGGTAGAGGAAAATGGCAACGCAAGACACATCGCTCGAGAACCTGGCCAAAGAGCTGGATAAGGAATTCGCTTCCATGTCGGCGGACGATCGCATCCGCAAGGCTTTCGCCCTGTTCGGATCGGAGCTGATCGCGACCACCTCCTTCGGCAGGGACGCGGGCCTGTTGCTCCATCATCTCAATCGGATTAAAATTCCCATCCGCGTTTTCTTCATCGATACCACCTTCCATTTCCCGGAGACTTTGGAATACCGGGACACCTTGACTTCGGCCTATGGAATCGATTTGCGCGAATCGCGATCCCAGGATCCGAACAACCGCCGCTATGCCGTGGTCAAGGATGGGAGCGCTCAAACCGGCGAAGCGCCTTCGATATCGATATCGGATACCCAGGCCTGCTGCGGCGTCAACAAGGTGGCGGTGCAAGCCGCCTTCCTGGGCCGCACCGACGTGAAGGCCTTCCTCGCCGGATTGCGCCGCGATCAAAGCGACTCCCGCAAGGACACGCCCTTCGTACATGTCCAGAAGGGCAAGCTCAAGATCTGCCCGTTCGCGGACTGGCCGACCGAAGACGTGGAACTCTACCTGCGCATTTGGGAAGTGCCCGAGCATCCCCTGGCCAAGCAGGGCTATACCAGCATCGGCTGCAGCCCCGTCACTTGCACCAGCAAGCCCGTGGACGCCGCCGATCCGCGCTCCGGACGCTGGGCCAAGGACGATAAGACCGAATGCGGACTGCACCTGGATTATGAGCCCTGAAGGCCGCCCGCATTCGATGGATAGCGTGAATGCCGTCAATGGGGTCCATGGTGTGAAAGGCATGAAGTATCATCGCGATCTCACGGAACTGATCGGCAAGACCCCGCTGGTCCGACTGAACAAGGTCGTGCCCCATGGCGACTCCCTGTTCCTGCTTAAATTCGATCAGCGCAATCCCGGCGGATCGGTCAAGGATCGCATCGCCCTGTTCATGATCCAGGAAGCCGAGAAGAGCGGCAAGCTCAAGCCCGGCATGATCATCCTGGAACCCACGAGCGGCAATACCGGCATCGCGCTCGCGTGGATCGCGGCCGTGCGCGGCTACAAATCCATCCTGGTGATGCCGGAGGCCATGAGCGCCGAACGCCGTAACCTGCTGCAGGCCTATGGCGCGGAGCTGGTCCTGACCCCGGCCCACCTGGGCATGGGCGGCGCCATCGAGAAGGCCAAGGAAATCATCCGCAGCCGCAAGGACTGCTTCATGCCCCAGCAATTCGACAACCCCGCCAATCCGGAGGCCCACCGCCGCTGGACCGCGGAGGAGATCTGGGAAGACACCGCCGGCAAGGTGGACGTATTCGTGGCCGGGGTGGGCACGGGCGGCACCGTCACCGGCGTGGGCGAAGTGCTCAAGGCCCGCAATCCCTCCGTGCGCATCGTGGCCGTGGAACCTTCCGCTTCCAGCGTGCTCAGCGGCGGCAAGCCCGGCTGGCATGAGATCCAAGGCATCGGCGCCGGCTTCCTGCCCAAGGTCCTGAACACCAAGATCTACGATGAGGTCTTCAAGGAGACCAATGAGAAAGCCCTCTTCGAAATCGGCAAGCGCCCCGAATCCGCCGGCAAGATCCTGGTCGCCCTGGCCTGCGATTCCGGCGAACGCTATCTCAGCACGCCGCTGTACCAGGCCGGCTGAGCCGGAACCTCCGCATCCGTATGCCCGTCTTCACCGAACACCAGATGCGCCGCTACATGCGGCATCTCATCCTCACCGAGGTGGGATTCAAGGGCCAGCAGAAACTCATGGCCGCCAAGGTGCTCTGCGTGGGCGCGGGCGGGCTCGGCTCCCCGGCCCTCTATTACCTGGCCGCGGCCGGCGTGGGCACCATCGGCATCGCCGAAGCGGACGTGGTGGACGATTCCAACCTCCAGCGGCAGATCATCCACTTCACCGCCGACACGGGCCGGCCCAAGCTGGATTCCGCGCGCGAGAAGATCAACCAGGTTAACCCGGATGTTACCGTCATCGGGCATCCGGTTTTCCTTGACGCTGCGAACGCCCTGGACATCATCTCCGGTTACGATTTCGTCCTGGACGGCAGCGACAATTTCGCGGCCAAGTTCCTGGTCAACGACGCCTGCGTCATGCTGGGCAAAGCCTTCTCGCATGCGGGCATCCTGCGCTTCGAGGGCCAGGCCATGACCGTGGTGCCCGGCAAGAGCCGCTGCTACCGCTGCCTCTTCCGCGAGCCGCCTCCGGCGGGCGCCGTGCCCAGCTGCGCGGAGGCCGGGGTGCTGGGGGTGGTGGCCGGGACTTTGGGTACCATCCAGGCTACGGAGGCCGTGAAATACATATTGGGCAAGGGCGATCTGCTGACGGATCGACTGCTCATCTACGATGCCTGGTCCATGCGCTTCCGCGAAAGCCGCGGCGTCCGCGATCCCGCCTGCCCGGTTTGCGGCGATCATCCGACCCTCACCAAGCTCGTCGATTACGGCCGTCCGGCCTGCGAGGCGCCTTAGTAGCAGGCACCGCCTGAACAAGTTTGGCTGCGGCCGGCCGCGACTCCGCGGTCTCTGTGGCTCAGACCAAGGCTTCGCGGATCTTCAGTATCAACGAGCCCATGGAAAAAGGCTTCTGGATGAAGGCCCGATCTCCGCCGGCCACCTCTTCCCGGAACACCGCATCCCGCGTATATCCCGACATGAACAGCACGCGCAGATCCGGCATGATCTTGCACAGGGAATCGGCGAGCTCCTGGCCGCCCATCTCCGGCATCACCACGTCGGTGAGGAGCAGGTGCACGGGCAGCGAATACCTTTCCACCAATTCCAGGGCGTCCCGGCCCTGGCTGGCTTCCAGCACTTCGAAACCCTGCTGTCTCAGCAGGTCGCGCACGATGCCGCGCACCTCGCCGTCGTCCTCCACGAGCAGGACGGTCTTGGGCATGATGTTGGAGGAAAGCAAAGCCTTCCGCACCTCCGCCTCCTGCTCCGGCTCCTCATCCGTGGAGGGCAGGAAGAAGGAGAAGACGCTGCCCTTTTGGACCTCGGTTTCCACCAACACGCAGCCGCGGTTCTGGGTGATGATCCCGTAGACGGTGGACAAGCCGAGGCCGTTGCCCTTGCCCCGATCCTTGGTGGTATAGAAGGGATCGAAGATATGCGGCAGATGCTCGCGATCGATGCCGAGCCCGGAGTCGGCCACGGAGACACGCACGTGCGGCCCCGCATGCACGCGTCCGTAGGCGCCCGGGACTTCGCCGTGGAGATGGACGTCGCCGGTGCTGATGAGCAAGGTCCCGCCTTCCGGCATGGCGTCCCGGGCGTTCAGGATCAGGTTCATGATGACCTGTTCCATCTGGACGGGATCCATCCGCACCCGGGCGGTCCCGTCGTCCATTTGCAGGCGAAGTTCGATGTTCTCCTCGAGGAGATGCTTGAGCATGCGTTCCATCGAGCGGATCACGAAGCCGGGCTGGATGACCTTGGGTTGGGGGATTTCCTGGCGGCTGAAGGCCAGGAGCTGGCGGATCAATCCGGCGGCGCGATCGCTTCCTTTGAGGATTTCCCCCACCTCCTTGCGGCAGATATGGTCCGGTTCCAGGCGCAATAGCATCAGCTCGCTATAGCCCATGATGGCCGCCAGCAGGTTGTTGAAGTCGTGGGCGATGCCGCCCGCCAGCCGGCCCACCGCTTCCAGCTTCTGGGATTGCCGGAGCTGCTCCTCCTTGGCCCGCAGCGCCTCCTCGGCCCGTCTCGCCTCGGTTACGTCGGAAGCCGACCCGATCCACTTCCGCGGCTGGCCGGCGGCATCCCAGATGGCCGTCCCCCGATCGGACCAGAGCCGGTAGGATCCGTCCCTGCACCTGATCCGGTATTCCTGCAGGAACGGCTCGCGCGTGCGGAGGTGGCGCTCCATCGCGGCCGTCACCCGGGGCCGATCCTCCGGATGGATCAGCCTCTCATAGATCTCGCGGGTATGCGGGACATCGCCGTTGGTGAACCCGAGGCGCTGTTCCAGCGGCCCGAACCAGTCCAGCTTCCCGGTCTCGAGACGCCATTCGTAAATCAGATCGTTCCCGCATTCGGCGGCCACGCGCAGCCGCTCCTCGGACTGGCGCAAAGCCTCCTCTTCCCTTTTCCGCTCGGTGATGTCCAGGAAGGTGCCCATCAGGCTTTCCACCGCGCCGTCATGCGACATGACCGGGGAGCCGTAAACCAGCATGCGCGTGCGCTTGCCCCAGCGGCCCACCAATTCCACCTCGTAGTTGGAGTCGATGCCGCGTAACCGTTTGCCCCTCTCCTCATTGATCGTTTCCACGCCTTCGGGCGTGAAGAATTCATGCAGGGCCGTATCCGAGGCCATGAGGTCGGCGGGGGAATCCAATTCCAGGAATGCGGACATGGCCGGATTGAGATAGATGGTGCGGTCATCGGGACGGATCTGCCAGATGCCCACCGGGCTGCCTTCCGCCAAGGCCCGATAACGTTCCTCGCTCCGGCGCAGGTCGCGCTTGGCTGCCAGGAAACGCGAGATGTCGATGGCCAGGTACAGGACGCGGCCGGGATGGGATTCCACCGCCACCACCAGGTTGGACTTGGTCCCATCGGCCCGCAGCCATTCCGTCTCGAAAGGACCGCACCGGCCCGTGTCGCGAAGCGCCATCAGGTCGCGTTCGCCGATCAGGGAAGACGCGAGCGTGCAGGGAATGGAGGTTCCGCGCGCCACCGATCCGGAATCGGGCGTGGGCGCGCCGACCATCGCGCAGAACGCCGCATTGGCCATTCCTGAGAAGCGCGGGATTGCCGTACCTTCCCCGTTACCCTGGGCGGGATCGGATTCCAGGCCGTTCCGGGTGAAAACGCCAATCAACGGCGAGGCCGTTATCGTCTCCAGGTCCCGGTTGGCGGCGGCCAGTTCCGAAATCAGCGTGCGCCGTTCCCGGGCGGCCGTATCTGCTTCCCTCTCCAGGCGGACGACGCTTTCCGACCGCCGCAACCAGATCCGCACGAGATAAACGTTTGCAGCCAGGCTGACGGCGCATCCGGCCATCCAAAGATCCATACTGGGGAAGACCTTTCTCTCGGTATTCACTGGGCCCGGCAGGGAAATCCGGGCCGCCTACCTCCGCATCCGGATTTCCGGATGGAGGGGCAATTGGATTCTATACTAAAAGTCCCGGTTGGGCTAGGGATAAAAGCCTGCCAAGCCTGCATGGCCGGGCACCCCGCAGGCTTCCGAATTAATGGAAGAGGAGCTGGAGCGCGGTCACCAGCAACAAAACGTAAACCAGGTATTCGAAGGCCTTTTGCGGCAAGGCGCGATTGGCCAACCAGCCTGCCGCCACGCCCGCGGGAATGAAAGGGATATAGCGGAGATCCTGCGCCAAGGTTCCCGTGGTGATAAGCCCCGAATAGAGGTACGGAAAAACCTTGAAAAGATTGAGCAAGGTGAAAAAGATGGCATTGGATGCGACGAAGACGCCCTTTTCCGTTTTCTGGGCCATCAGGAATATGGCGATAATGGGCCCGGCTCCATGGGAGATGGTCGAGGAGAATCCGGCGGCGATCCCCAAGAGAGCGCCTTCCCAGGCCGAGGGCCGATAGACGCGGGAGGGATACCAGATATTCCGGATGAGGAGAAGCACGGTCAGGATCAGGGCCGTCGCGCCTATGGAATTCTTCAGGAGCCGATCGGAAATGATCGAAACGAAAGCCATGCCCAAGGCCACGCCGCCCACCGAACCCAGCAGCGGAAAACGGATGAGGGACATGTCCCATTTCTTCCAGAAAACGGACAGGGTCAGCAGATCCGCGAAGCAGAGCAAGGGCAGGATGATGCCGATGGCCTCGCGCGCGGGCACGGCGGTGGCCACGAGCGGCGTGGTGAGCATGCCTAGACCCGTGGCGAATCCCGCCTTGGACAGGCCGATGAGGAAGGCTCCCAGGTATGGGTACATCCAGGCGGGCATGGCGGAAAATATAGATGCTTACGATGAGGATGGCGCGGCAGCCGCGAGGATTCGGCCCGGAAGATTACGCGATCAAGCCGCAGGCGACCAGGGTCAGGCCTCGGGCGGCCAGGGACGCGCGACAATGCTCACGCGCACTTTTTCCGCGGCCGCGGAGCCGAGTAGGAAGGCGATCAATTCCAGGGAGAACTCCTCCGCGGAACCGGCCCCCCTGGAGGTGATGAGCTTGCCGTCGCGGACCACGCGATCTTCCGCATAGGCGCCAATGCGGCCCTGCAACTCATTCCGGACGGATGGGAAGGAGGTGACACGATGTTCCTTGGCGACGCCCGCATCAGCGAGGACGAGCGGAGCGGCGCAGATGGCGGCCAGAGGCACGCCCCCGGCATGCGAACGACGGACCAGGTCCAGGACCCTTGGGTCCGCGCGGAGGCCTTCCACGCCCGGCCCGCCCGGGAGAATCACCATATCGAAGGCGTCTTCAAGGCAATCGGAAAGTTTTTTATCGGCTTCGATACGGATGCCATGGCTCCCCGATACCGAGGTTTCCGGGCCGATCGAGGCGGAAATCACTTCGATCCCGGCACGTCGCAGCAAATCGAGAGGGGTAACGGCCTCCAATTCCTCGAATCCGGGAGATAGAAGCAAAAGAACCCTTTTCATATTTTATCCATACCTTTAAAATAAAGTAGCAAAGGCCGCCATCCTAACTGCGGCCGCCCGGATAATCATGCCAGATAAAATCATACGCGCCACCGGGGAAATCGCGGAGCTCCGCTTCGTCCTCCTCGATGCCACCGAGGCCGCCAATACCATCGGCGATTTTCACGGGGCCCACGCCTTCGCCCGCATCCTGCTCGGGGAAACCATCGCCTCCGCCCTGCTCCTGGCCTCCGGGCTCAAGGCCAACGGGACCGCGCAGGTGAAGTTCCAATTCTCCGGCGACTTTTCCGTGGTTTCGGCCGATGCCACCCCGCTGGGCCTGGTGCGCGCCATGGTCCCCACCGAGGATGTCCGCGGCATCGGGGATTTCGAGCCCTTGCTCTCGCCGCAAATCATGACGGTGCGCAAGCTGAACGACAAGGGCATCCCGATGTCGGAAGGCATAGTGGAGATGCCATCGGAAAATATCGGCCCCAGCACGGCCTTCTACCTGCTCCAAAGCGAACAGACCAAATCCGCGGTGGGCATCAAGGCCAAAAGCGATCCCACCGGAACCAAGTTGGAATTTTGCGGCGGCTATCTCGTGGAAGCCTTCCCCAAGGCGGATGAGAAGACCTTGGCGATCATGGAACAGGTGATCCGCAGCATGCCCGGGCTCGCGCATTATCATCGTCCGGGGCAAGGACTCGATCTGGACGCGCTGCTCTCGGACTTGGCCGGCCCGTTCCGCTATACCGTGCACCGGGAAATTCCGGTCGTGGCCTTTTGCCCTTGTTCGGAAGCGGGCGTCATGAAGGCCCTGACCGGCCTGCCGCGCACGGAGCTGGAGGAAATCATCATCCGCAGCGAGACCATGGAGCTCCATTGCGAGTACTGTCGGAAACGCTATCTGGCTACTCCGGATCAGGTCCGCGGCATCCTGGAAAAAATGGATACTACTCCCGAGCCCGATGAAGCCGACGATCCCGAGGTCGATCCGGCCGGCGATCCGGCCGGCGATCCGGATGTCGAAGCCCCATTATAGTCAAGTCACTCACGCCGGACGCTTCTGCATTCCCATCGGAACGCTCGATTCGGTTCAAACACACTGTAATACCGGAATACGTAGGCCTCGGAAGCGGAATCCCGGTAGTCCATCGCGGCTTTGTGAACTAAATTTACCGATGCGCCCCGAGCCGGGGACGACGCGCCGCGGAATTATTCTTCGCACCCGAATTGTGGGTCGGGGTCTGGGGAAATGCAATTGAAATTCGTCGAGAGAACCGGAAGAATCAACCTGTGAGTCTGGATTCAAAGACCCTCCTGTTGTTGGAGTCCGATGATGGCGTCCAGGAAATGATCCAGTCCATCGTACTGGATCACGACTTGGCCATGCAGACGGCCTACAATATGGAGGACGCGCTGCGCCTGATCTCCAAGGGCCATACCTTCGCCTTCGCGTTCAACCTCGGCCTCATCACCTCCGATCCGATCGAGTTCGCGCGCAAGCTCAAACGGGAGTTTCCCGATCTCCCGCTTCTGGCCATCGTGAACGAGGGGCGCCAGGAAGTCATGATCGAACTGCTCCAGGCCGGGACCTATGCCTGCCTCGGCATGCCGCTCCAGGTGGGCGATCTCGCCTACAACCTGAGCAAGATCATCGCCAACAGCACCGAGACCTACAATCCCTTCGCGATGAAATACGAAGAGCGCATCCTCATCATGCCCAACGATTTCTCGCTGGTGATGCAGGTGGCCAAGAACCTGGTGGACGGCACCTTGCCCGTCAACGAGAAGAACCGCTACCATATCATCCTGGGTCTCTCGGAAATCATCAACAATGCCATCGAGCACGGCAACCTGGGCATCACCTTCGAGGAGAAGAGCGACGCCCTCAAGGCCTCCCGCTTCTATCCTCTCGCCATCGAACGCTCGAATCGGGATCCGTACAAGGATCGCGTGGTGACCATCCGCTCGAGGGTATTCCCCAACCTGCGCCGCATCGAGTACTTCATCGCCGATCAGGGCAGCGGCTTCGACTGGCGTTCGCTCCCGGATCCCAAGGACAAGGAGAACATCCTCAACCGCAACGGGCGCGGCATCATGATGGCACGCTATGCCTTCGACGAGATGATTTACAACGAGATCGGCAACGAGGTGACCTTGGTGGTCAACCTCGATCTCCCCTATCGGAGCCGGCGGTCCTGATGGAAGGAACGATCTAGTGGCCTATCTGGCGATGGCGCGCAAATGGCGCCCCAGGAATTTCGAGGAGATGGTCGGGCAGGATCATATCGCCCAGACCATCCGCAATGCCATCGAAGGCAAGCGCATCTCGCATGCCTACCTGTTCACGGGCACGCGCGGCGTGGGCAAGACCACCTCGGCGCGCATCCTGGCCAAGGCGCTCAACTGCGGCAACGGCCCCACGCCCATCCCCTGCGACGTCTGCGACAATTGCAAGGCCGTGAACGCGGGCAATTCCATGGACGTGCTGGAAATCGACGGTGCCTCCAACAACAGCGTCGACAATATCCGCGACCTGCGCGAGCAGGTGAAGTACGCGCCCATGCACGGCACCTACAAGATCTATGTCATCGACGAAGTGCACATGCTCTCCAAGAGTGCCTTCAACGCGCTCCTCAAGACCCTGGAAGAGCCGCCGGCGCATGTCATCTTCATCTTCGCGACCACGGAAGCCAACAAGCTGCCGCATACCATCCTCTCCCGCGTGCAACGCTTCGATTTCAAGCGCATTTCCGAATCCAATATCCGCGAACGCCTCGAGTTCATCTGCTCGCAGGAGGCCATCACGCCGGAGCGGGAAGCCTTGGAAGCCATCGCCCGCAAGGCCGACGGCAGCATGCGCGACGCGCTCTCGCTCTTCGATCAGGTCTATGCCTTCTCCGGCGCCGATCTGACCATGGAAGCGGCCCGCAAGGTGCTGGGCCTGCCCCGGGAAAGCCTGTTCGACGGCCTGCTCGCGGCCCTCATCCGGCACGACCAGAAAAGCTGTTTCTCCGCCATCCAGGAAGCGCACCGCGAGGGCATCGAGACCACGGAACTCCTGGTCGCATTCGGGGAATATTTCCGCAACCTGCTTTTCTCCCGCCAAGGCGTGAGCGCGGCGGCGCTGGGACTGGGCGAAGCCCGCTATGCCGAACTTTGCGTCCTGGCTCCGGAACTCCGGGACGGCGACATCATCCGCTTCGCGAAAATGATTTCCGACCTGCTCGCCCAGCTCAAGACCTCGGCGAACCAGCGCCTGGCCGTGGAACTGGGCTTCGCGCGCATGGCCAGCCTGGACCGCGTGGTCACCTTGTCCCAGGTTCTGGGTCAGGATTTTTCTGCATCCGCGCCGCCACCGGCCGCCGATTCCTCCGCCGAGTCCAAAAAAAAAAATCCAATTGAGAAATTGAGCCCCGCCCCGGAGGTCGCCCTCAGGGCCATCGCCGCCACGCCCTTGTCCGCGCCTGTGGCCTCCTATGCAACTGCACCCTTAGCTGCACCGGCGGCCTCGCTTGCAACCGCGCCTTCAGCCACCACTCCGCCAGCCGCACCTTCAGCCGCAGCCACGGCCTTTATCGCTGCACCCGCCGTATCGTCGGGCTTCACAGCCACCTCGCCTGCACGGGCCACGGCTTCGGCCGCCACGGCCGCTTCGGCCGCCAGGACTGATAGCGCGACCGACCTACTCGAGTCCGTCGAAACCCCCTATCCCGGGCCGGACCGGAATCCCGCGGGCGAACCGGATCAGGATTCCCCTTCGGAAACCGCGGGCGCCCAGATCGAATCGGAACTCGACCGGGAAATGGAGGACGCCTATGATCGCGATGCCGACGATCCGGAATCCCCGCCCTTCCCCGCCAGGACCTCCGCGGATGCCGCGCAGGAAACAATCGAGGTGCCGAGCCAGGACTCGCCGGAATCGCTTCCCGCCCTGTGGCCGCAGCTCCTCGGGGAGTTCATCTCGGCCCGGCCCCTGCTGGGCGCGCATCTCACCCAGACGCGCCTGGAATGGGAAACTGGGGAAGCTCCGGGGTTACGCGTAACCTTCCTGGAACGGGCGGCTTATTTTCTGATCGGCGACGATGCGGATTTCCGCAAGGCCATCCACGGGTTCCTGGCCGCCAAGGTACGCGGCCGGATGGAATTCCCGGTGCGCTTCTCCCTGGACGAGGCCGCGGCGGCTTCCGAATCCCGCGAGACCGTGCAACTGCCTTTCGGCTCCGACGATCCCCTGCGGATGCCCATCGTCGCTTTCATCCGGGACGTATTCGAAGGCAGGCAATTGAACTAACGTCGCAAAAACGTTGCAAAACGCCCTGGAACCCGCGCGGAATGGCGCTGGCACGCCGGCGGCAAACCAAGGAGACGCTCATGAACATGCAGAAGATGATGAAGGAACTGCAGAAGATGCAGGGCAAGATGGCCAAGGTGCAGACCGAGATGGAAGGCGCGACCTTCGAAGCCGATGTCGGCGGCGGATCGGTCAAGCTGGCCATGAACGGCAAGTACGAGGTGATGTCGATAAAGCTCACCAAGGACGCCGTGGATCCGGACGATATCGAGGCCCTGGAAGATCTGCTTTTGGCCGCCTTCAACGCCGCCAAGGCGAAGGTGGACGCGGAGTCCCAGGAGAAGATGGGCGGGCTCACCAAGGGCCTGGGCATTCCCGGAATGTGAACTACGAGGCCATGGTCACCGTGGGAGAAATGCGGGCCTATCGCCATTGTCCAGGGAAACAGACAGGTTACTGGACCCCGGATGTTACCCGGAGGCTATCATCCGGGTCTGAGGTGGGATTCCGGAACATCCTACGACGGATCGATCGCAATCCCTTGAGT
>DAINDC010000142.1:0-3896 GCA_036732085.1 Fibrobacterota bacterium
CATACATGGCGATAAGATCCACCTGCCGGACTTTTCGTATAGCGACAAGGTGGCGCATTTCTTCGCTTATGCCTTCCTGGGCTGGCTCATTTCCTTGCGCCAGGTCCTGCGTGGATCGGCTCGGGTGGGCTTTGGGAATGCGGGCGGACTGGACGCGATGGGCCAGATCGTGGGCATGTTGTACGGAGCCAGCGATGAATTCCACCAGATGTTCGTACCCTTGCGGGACGCAAGCGTCTATGATTGGAACGCCGATGCCCTAGGCATAATGGCAGGCAGCTGGGTTTGCAGGAAAATGTTTCGCAAGGTCTGGAACCGCGACCCGCTTCCTGAAGCTTGATGATTGCTCCCGGAAGCTTGAGGAATTAACGTAGGCTGATCGGCACCCGATTGGCATCCCCGCCCTTGCGGACAAAGGTCGAAAAGGAGGAGCGGGCCTCTTCCGGTTTGCTCAGGTTCAGCAAGGTGGTCCCGAGCACGAAGTAGGGTTCCAAGGCATCGTAGCAATAGACCGTGGCGTTACGGGCATAGGGCAGCAATTCCTTGTCGTTCTTCTGTCGGAAATGGAAATTCATCGCGAGCACGTTCGCATCGCAGGATAAGGGATCCCGATCGAGCATGACCTTGAGGTTGTTCGTGATGGACTGATAATCCTCGTTCTCCATCAAATCTTCCCATAAGGCTTGCAGCGCGGCGAGGTTGCCGGGCTTGCGCCGTAACACCACGCGATAGAAATATTTCGACTGCTTTTCATAACCGCGGATTTGCATCTGCCGGCCCATGAATTCCTCGAGATCCGGATCCTTGTCCTGATATTCCTCCTTGAGCGATTCCCAGGTCTGATCCGCCTTGAACTTGTTTCCCGTGCTCGAGTACAGCCTGTACAAATCGGCGTCGATGACTACCCGCAAGCGGTCCCAGGTGGTTTCCTGGGCCTTCAAGTAATGTTCCACAGCTTCGTCAATCCTATCCTCGGCGGCTGCATCCATGGCCGTCAGCAGATGGAAATAGTCACGATAGGAAGGAGAATAGGCTTCGCGTTTCAGATAATCGCGCACCTCACGCCATTTGCCTTGTTGCGCATAATTGAGATGGACGAGCGCGCTGATTTCCCCCTGTGGAAAACGCTTCAGGAAGGCTGGGGGAATTTTGGGATCCAAGGTCCCGGCCAGGAAAAAATTCACCAACAGCAGATTTCGGGCGCTTTCATAATCGAGCTGGTCGTAGAAGCGGGAAAGGATGTCTTGGCAGAGGGCGAGATCGCCTACGCGGAAGGCGAGTACGGCCACCTTGTGATTGACCGGCTGGTAAGTCTTGGTCCGCAAACCGAGGTTGCGCAGCACGAGCAATTGGGCCGAATAAAGTTTTTCCTTTTCCAATCCCAGTTGCAATTGATCGAGATGGCCGGGATCCATATGCGCCAGGTTGGGCATCAGGTAGGGTAGGCTGGTACGGGTCCTGCCCAAGGACAGCCAGAGGTTTCCGACATCGAGGATGGACTTGCCGGAATTATCCGAGAGCTTAATGCCCTCGTCGAAATATCCCTTGGCGAGATCGACCTGATTGTTCTTGGCTGCCAGGGCGCCCAGGCGGAACCAGTGGATGGAATTCTCCGGCTCGCGGGTCACCATGGCCTGCAGGGAGTCCTCGGAATAGTCTTTGTCTTTTTCCTTGGCTCGTGCCTGGACTGCGCAAAAAAATCCAAGGCAAAGCAACAGGACTCTCATCGAGATCTGCCCGGTCGGAATTTGGAGTTGCAGGCATGCGAGCCGGAATCGTGACATCGAACCCTTAGATGATTTTACGTTGACTTTGTTGCGTTCGGAAGCGCTGCAAAATGCCGCAAGTCAACCGCCACTCGCCTTGCGCTCGGCTTGGCTCGGAAGCTTTAAGGCGGGTACTTGACCCTCACCTGGATTCGGCATACGTCGCGCTCCTGATGGTTAGGCCTTTGGGTCACTTCCCAAGTCCCCATTTCCATCGACGTCGCCAGGGCACGCTCGCCTTGCCCGTGGCCAGCAAAATATATTAAAAAAGCCCCTGGGACCCCGTGCGATCGGGAAAGCGGAGGGGGTAAATATGTATACTTTTGGCTGCCCGGAGCCGCGAGTTGGAGGCTGCCGGGGAGAGGTACCGATGGGCGCGAATCCAGAATATGCCGAAGGCGAAGTGATCGCCAATAAATACGTGGTTGAGGGCCTTCTGGGGGAATCGCCCGCCGGGCGGGTCTACCTCGCCAATGGGAATTTCGGGTCCCAGAAAATCGGAGTGAAATTCTATCGGGCGGAGGTCTCCGAACGACTATTGGCCGCACCGGATTTTTTCCTCAAAGCCGGCGTCATGACCGAGATCGAACACGATAACCTTTGCACCAACCTGGATGTCCAGGAAGAGATGGGCCTGGTCTTCGTGGCTCGCGCCTATGCGGAAGGCCAATCCTTCGAGGACTGGTTGCGGAAATCCCGATCGGATGGCAATTACTTTCCGCGCGGCCTCGAACTGTTATGGCAGATATCCCAAGGTCTTGCGGCCCTGCATGAACGCACCCGGCACCTGAATATCCATCCCGGCAATGTCATCGTAGGTCCCCTGATGGCAAAGCTTTGCGATTGGGATCCGCGGGCCTTGAGTAACATGGAGATGACCCCCGAGGCCCTGCCTTTGCGGCCGGAATACCTGGGCTATCGGGCGCCGGAAGCCTCGGGACGGGGCGGCTTCCTCAGTTATCCAAGCACCGATTTGTTCGCCGTGGCCGGCTTGCTGTATCGATTGGTAAAGGGCGATCATCCTTATGCCAATGCCTCCCAGACCGTGCAGGAAACCCGCTCCTTCGACAAGGACCTCGCGCTGTTCCTGGGCAAGGCCCTGCATCCCAGACCCGAGGAACGCTTCCAGGAGGCGTCGGCTTTTTCCGATGCCCTTTGGGATCTCAAATCGGCCATGCAAAGATTACAGGATCGAAATGTCCGAACCGGATCCTCAAAATCTTCCGAAGCCGGTTTTTCCGGGTCCGGTGGTTCCTCGGCGGATAGGCAGCGGCCGGTTGAATCCGCTCCTGCCTCGCACCAACCTGATCCTTTCTTTCCGGAGGCTCCCGCCAGATCCGATTTCGCCGAGGCCTTTCCGGGCAAGGAACCGACTCTGGGCGGATTGACCAAGCCCGCCTCCGGCAACGACACCTTTTTCAATTTCTTTCCGCCCGCGGATGCCGCTCCCGGCCATGCCTCCACGGGGCAGACCGCGGCCAAGCCTGCCGCTTCCCAGTTCAATCCTCCCTCCTCCCTGGAATCCAAATCCTCCGGAGACACCTTGTTCGGAACGCCTTCCCTGCCCAGCTCCCGCAGGGAAGAGCCAAAGCCCGCGCGCGATTATGCGCCGCCTCCCAAATCCGGGCTACAGGATCTGGAATCGTCGGGAACCCTGTTCGGATCCCAGGCCCCGCTCTTCGGGTCGACCGCTAAAGCCACGCCCAAGGCCGAGCCGCCTAAATCCGCGGCCTCCAAGCCCCTGGCGGTCAGCTTGTCCTCGCTGGAAAAGGATCCGCTGGATATGGCCGGCGGCGATGCGACCGGAGGCTTCACCCAATTCGGCTTCAAAGGCGCGGGGGAAAACCGCACCGGAATTTTCACGCCCGAACAAAAGGCGGCTTCCGCGAAAACCAAGGTCACCATCGCCTTGGCGGCGGTGGGCGCCATCGTCCTCATCGTGGGCTTGGGCGGCCTCTTCATGTATTTGCGGGGGCATGCCGCATCGAAGGATGCGGAACAGGTTGCGGCCCAAACCCCTGTGAATGAACCGGAGCCGGCCGCGCCGGCAAATCCGCCTCCCACCGGAAACCAGGCTCCCGAAGCGGTTCAACCCGCAGCGGAGACCAAGGCCGCGATCCCGGCCAGTCC
>DAINDC010000142.1:3907-10575 GCA_036732085.1 Fibrobacterota bacterium
GGTTGCGGCCCAAACCCAGGTCAATGAACCGGAGCCGGTGGCGACGGCAAATCCTCCTCCCGCCTCCAAGCCTGCGCCCGAGCCCGTCCGCCCCCGGCCGGAACCGGAACCCGCCGCCCAACCCGCCGCCCAACCCGCCGCCCAACCCGTGGCCCAATCGGCAGCCAATACCGCCAACCTGTCGGCAGGTAACTCCAAAGTGACCCCGGAAAGGGAAGCGACCCTGATGGCCATCATCCAGAACCGTACCTGGCCGGCTTCCGCCTCCGAGCGCTTGCGCGCCGCCGATGATTTCAACGACCTGGGAAAAACCGCGGAAGCCAATATGGCCTATAGCAAAACCTTGATTGCGGGCGACGTCACCCAGAAGCAGAAGATCCTGGCCTTGGGCGGATTGGCCGTGACCTTCCAAGCCATGGGCATGCATGATCAGGCCCGGGAATCGGTGCAGCAAATCCTGGATATCAATCCCAAGAATGCGTTCGCACTCAAGCTGAAAGAAAAGCTGAAGTAGGGTCGCTGCCGGCCTTAGCCTTATCGGAAAAGGCTTCGCCTAGAAGGGATAAGGTCTGGTCGAGTTTTCCGGCATCCAGGCCGCCTGGCCCGGACCCGGCACCAGCTCCCCGGTCTTGACGGTGATGGAGATGCGGCACAGCGATTGCAGCATGCCCGTCTCCTTCCCGAATCGTCCCAACGCCTCCACGGCCACCCGCAGGTTGGGATCTATCCCGCCTGAAAAGAAAACGTTCGGGAACCCTAGCCAACAGGCCAGCAGGTTGTCGCCGTCGCTGCGCCACTCGTAACACCAACGTTCCCCCCGGTAAGGCCTGGGCAATCCGGAAGCTCCCAGCTCGATGAAGGACTGCAGGCAGTGCCCGGAAGTCTTAGCTTGGGACACCAGAATGCCGGCCAGGATGGGAAGCCGCGCCGGGGTTTCCAAGCGCGTCCGCAAAGGCAGGATGACGCGCGTGCTATTGGCCAGGACGACGAAGCTCATCGCGAATCGACCATTCCCTGGACTTCCTGCCCGTGGGTGGATCTGGTATCGGCGGCTTCGGCCAGTAATCCGGTGACCGTTTCCCGCAGGGGATTGCCGACGGCATCCCAAGAGGAATAGCCATAGGTCTCGTCGAACATGGCTTCCAAGGCCCGCAGGGTCTCGCCATGGCTTTGGTACAGGGAGCGGATATCCGCCTCCAGGCCGTCCAGGGGGGTAACCTGCGCATGACCCATGTGCGCATCCGGGGCGATGCCCGTGAAGGCCTCTATGGCAGCCTTGGATGAGTTGGAAACCTGCGACCAGATCGCATGCGCGGGCTCGGCCTGGGCATGCTGCAAAAAGTCCTGGTGGGAGCCGAGTACGCGAGCGACCTGGGTCAAGGCGGCCACGGCTTCTACGGCGGGCAAGGGGCCGATAGAAGGCGCAGCCTGGGGCGCCGACCGCAAGGGGCCTTGGTGTCCGAGCAGCCGGTGCATCAAAGGATGACGAATCGAGAAGCGCGCATTCCCGGCACCGGAAAAGGCCTTTATCAGCGCATCCAAATCGAAAGCGGACAAGCCTTGCGGGTCCAACCAGAAAACCCAGGAGCCCTTTCCGCTGGCGCCCATGGCCAGGATTTTCTCCGAAGCCGCCTTGCGGAAACGGAGTTCCTCCAGCCCGATGGAGCCGCCGAACCAATGGGTAATCTTGCGGTTACGGGCGTAGAAGCATCCGCCCCGGATCACGAAATACCCGGTCGGGGCCAAGTTCTCGACCACGGCATGGACCCAACTCTTGGGGTCCCAGTTCTTTTCCAGGCTCACCGGGATCCTGTCGGCGGAATCCATTTGCAAGGACGCCATCAGGACCAACTGCCGCTTGCCCTGGAACTCGAAGATATCCAGCGCCCCGCGTTCGATGAAATTATGGGGCAGCAAGGTCGGGAAAAAGCGTTCGCTGAGGTTCAGGAAACCGGGAATCAGGGGCGGCTCGACCTGGGCTTGCAGGGTAACATCCACGCCACCTGAAAAATCGTCGCGGCCGGTCAGGGGCGAGGTGCCCACCACCTGGACCGATACGGAGCGCGCGGCCTGGCCCGCGCCATCCTCCGCGAAAAAGGCATTGGGAATTCCCAGGTAGTAGGAGTGCAGGCCCGAACCCGTCTTCTGGACCCACAATTCCCACTCGGACCCGGAATATGCGGCCGTTATGTCCTGGCCGATGCGGAGCGGGAAGAATTCCTGGGTGAAACCACCGCCGACCGAAACCTGGATCATCATCGCCGTGGCGGTGTCCAACCTGGCCAGAGGACCTGTCATGCGCTCCCCATGCCGGTCATCCAATGCGATGGGCACGAGTACGTTGCGGGAATTGAGGGTAACCTGATAGGACATGGATTGTTCCCTGGGTTGGTCTCAAAATAGCTAATTGATATTCAACAACCACGGACCCAGGGCTGGAATTCGAAGCCGGGGCGGCTCCAGTCAAAAACATCGCAAAGTTAAAGTGCGGATTTTTCCGTGATTTGGCGCGTGACGTCTGCCTCCTTGAGGCGCGCCTCCCTGAGAGCGAGCCGTTGCTTCAGGGAAGCAAAGACCTCAGGGAAGCAAGGACTTCAGGGGAGCAAGGACTTCAGGGGAGCAAGGACTTCAGGGGAGCAAAGACCTCAGGGGAGCAAGGACTTCAGGGAAGCAAGGCCTCGCAGCCGATGAGCGTCCCTTCAACCGCGCTGCCTTTTTCCCCATTCGGCACGGTGAGGCCCGTAACGGCTTCACCTGATTCCGCGGATCCGGCTCCGTCGAAATCCATGGGAAGGATCATAGGAGCCATATGCACGGGAGGCCGACCCGCGGCGGTCAAGACCTGACGCACCCGGGAGTGGAATTGATCCGCCGTGATCTGCCCGAAGTTGGTGAGCGCATGCAGCGATCCACCCGGCCGCAGGATCTTGGCGCATTTCTCGACGAGCCGGAAATAATCATCCTCGAAAGAATAGGTTCCGGACTTGGAGCGCGAGAAGCTGGGCGGATCGAGGATGATGACATCGTAGGAAATCGCTTTCTTCGCGGCCCAATCCAGGTACTTCTCCGAATCCATGCGGAGGAATTTGGTCGCTTCCGGATCGAGTCCGTTGGCGATGGTATTTTCCCGGCCCCATCCCAGGTAACGCGCGGAAATATCGACGTTGACGACCGAACCCTGATTGCGCAATGAAGCGGCCACGCCCAGGGAACAGGAATAACTGAAAAGATTCAGGACATCGTGACGGCGGCAGCGATCGGCCAGGGTTTCCCGGAGTTGGCGCGTATCCAGGAACAGACCGACATTGCGGGGATGTTGCAGATGCGCCAGGAATTTGAACGGCCCTTCGCGCACTTCCACCGTTTCGGGGACATCACCGAGCAAGGCCCGGCCGCCGTCGCGACCTTCCTCGCCCTTGGCGCTCCTGTCCTTCAAGGCGATGCCGCGCGCCCCGCAGACCTCGGTCAGATCATGCGGGAAATCGCCGTAACGCTCGCGCAAATCCTTTTCGTAAGCATAGACGACCAGGTAATCCGCGAACTTGTCGACGATCAGACCGGGTGTTCCCGAGGCCGCTCCATTGAGGATGCGCAAGGCGGTGGTCCGCTCGCGCAGGGCGGAGCGTTTTTCCCAGGCCGTTTCCAGGGCGGTTCTAAACGTCGTTTTTTTCATGCTCTCGATGACCTTTCCCAAAATTTATAAATTTTCAGCACACCAACGCGGGATTCGCCGATGCCCATGACTGTAGATGATAAGAGCAGGAGCTCCTCTAACTTTTTCAACAACAAAGGCCGATGCCAGGACGATTGCCTGATCATCATCTTTGGCGGTTCCGGTGACTTGGCCAAGCGCAAGCTCTTCCCGGCTTTGGGCAACCTCATGTTCAAAAAGGTCCTGCCCAAAAACTTCCGGGTCATCGCCGTCGGCCGCAAACCCATGGATACCAAGGAGCTGCTTTCGATGGGGAAATACCCTTCCGAATTCAGCGAGCATTTCCACTATCTTCAGACCGATTATAGCCCAGCGGGAATCCAGAAGCTCAAGGAAACCTGCGAACAGGTCTGCAAAGAGTCCGGCATCCCGCCCAACTATCTCTTCTACCTCGCCATCCCGCCCGGAGGCTATGCCGAAGTGGCGGCTGCCCTTAAGAACGGCGGACTCGTGCATGGCCCGCGGGATCCCAATTGGAGCCGGCTGGTGGTTGAGAAACCCTACGGCCGCGATATCGAAAGCGCCACCGAGCTCAACGAGAACCTGCTCTCCGGCTTCGCCGAAAAGCAAATCTACCGCATCGATCATTATCTCGGCAAGGAAGCCGTTCAGAACCTGCTGGTCTTCCGCTTCGCGAATTCGGTATTCGAGCCGATGTGGAACCACCATTATATCGAACATGTCCAGATCAGCTCGTCGGAAACCTTGGGGGCCGAGGATCGGGCCGAGTATTATGATCAAAGCGGCCTGTTGCGGGACATGATCCAGAATCACCTGATGCAAATCTTCTGCCTCGTGACCATGGAACCGCCGGTCAGTCTCTCCGCGGACGCCATCCGCGATGAAAAGGTCAAGGTCCTCCGCAGCCTTCGCCCCATTGACATGAACGCCAAGCCCCCGGCCGCCGTCCGCGGCCAGTACGGGCCCGGAGAGATCAAGGGCGAGAAGGTCATCGGCTACCGTGAAGGCAAGAAGATCAATCCCGAATCCAGCACCGAGACCTTCGTGTCCTTGCGGATGAATATCGACAATTTCCGCTGGGTGGGAGTCCCCTTCTACCTTCGTTCCGGCAAGCGGCTCGGCCGCAAGGGCACCGAAGTGGTGATCACCTTCAAGAAGCTGCCCAAGCTCCTGTTCAACTCCAAGCAGGCCGAGGTCAATAACAACCGCATCGTTTTCAAGATCCAACCCCAGGAAGCCATCCTTCTGGAGCTGACCGCCAAGAATCCCGGACAGAGTTTCGAATTGTCGGACACGTCCATGAACTTCTGCTATAGCGATCATTTCGACACCAGCGCCGATGCCTATGAGCGATTGCTCGTGGATGCCATTGCGGGCGATCCCACCTTGTTCGTCCGTTCCGACGAAACCGAATTGTCCTGGAAATACCTGGACCCGGTGATCAAGACTTGGGCAGCCAATCCCATGGGCAAAAAGTTCCCGAACTATGCGGCGGGATCGGAAGGGCCGGCGGAGGCGAATGGTATCCTGGTCCAAAGGCATGAACCGGTGGAGTGGCTGGATTTCTCGAAGTATGACAATGTCTGTCCGCCGCCTCCGAACGGCTGAGGCACGCGCGTAGCCGACCCGTTTTAAGCCGAAGATTTGGAACGCTTTGGCTTACGGGAAATCAGGCTGCGCATCTTCCAGATCAAGGAAGGCGTGGTCCAAAGGGTGGTGAGAAAAATCCGCCCCATGGTCACCTTGTCGGCGGGGATGCACGCCAGCTTGCCCGCGGCCCGATCCAAGGTCTCATCCTTTATTTCGCTGAAGGGCCCTTTGGCATTGTGGATCCGCAGGTTCGCATTCCCGTAGGCGACATCCCACTTTTCCTTATAGCCTTGATACCACGGCAGTTTTTCCGACTCGCTTTGGAGCTCAATGACCTTGAGCGCTGCCTCCGCGGCCAATTCCCCGCCCTTCATGGCTTCCAGGATTCCCGCGCGGCTGATGGGATTGACCATATTGGCCGAGTCGCCGGCCTTGAAAAGATTGTCCACGGCCAAAGGCTGTTCGGTATAACCGCAGGGAATGGCGCCGCCATGCAAGGTGTCGATGGTCGCGCCTGGATAGACCTGGGCCAGGAAATTCTGCATGGCCTTGCGCGCCGGCGCTTCCTTGGCGAACTTCTTGCCGATCACGAGCCCGACATTGGCGACATCCTTATCGCGCGGGAACAGCCAGGCATAACCGCCGGGCGCATAGCGCTTGCCGAAGAACATCTGGATATAATTGGTGGGATATTTCAGCCCGCGCACCAAGGCGAACAAGGCCGGCTCGACATCGAAATCGCCCTGCACAATCTTTTCGCCCTGGCCGAATCCCAAACCCGGACCGCTGGCATCGATGACGACCTTGGCCTTGATCTCGCCCGCCGTCTCCCCTTCAAACTTGACAATCCGATGCCCGTTCGCAAATCGTGAAACCGAGGTCGTACGCGCGCGGAAATTGCAATGGGCGCCCAGGCGTTGCGCCTCTTCCGCCAGGTTCTTATGCATGAGGGCCCGGTCGATGAGAAGACCGCTACCTGGCGTGGTGAAAGTGACTTGCGTGCCATTGGGGCTGATGAAAATCACGCCGTCGATGGGCTCCCGGATCCAACCCGGTTCGACCTTGGGAACCAGCGCCTTAAGCCCGCTCGCCGAGACCGCTTCCGCGCAGGACACAGGTTCGCGCCAAGGATCCCGCTTATCGAGCAAGGCTATGGTGTATTTCCGAGGCGTGGCTCCGCGCGAATTGGCAAGGCCAAGATTCACCGCCGCCAAAAGCCCTGCCGGCCCGGCGCCGATAACGACGAAATCATATTCCGATAGCAGGGGATCCTTCATGCGCGCTTAAATGTAGTGGCAAGCAGTCCGGAAGGCAACCATGTTGAAAAGCTCGTAAAGCCTGGCCAATTCGGTTTCCGTTACCCGGCGGAAAATCGATTGAGGTCTCCCCTGTATGGACAGGGGCG
>DAINDC010000142.1:10633-11111 GCA_036732085.1 Fibrobacterota bacterium
CCCACGCACGCCGATCTTCACCCAGGTGAACCCAATTAAATCTGCCAGTCGATGGGATCCTGGGCTGATTTCTTCAAGAGCGCATTCGTCTTGGAAAAATGCCTGCACCCGAAGAAACCGGTATGCGCTGAGAAGGGCGAAGGATGCGGCGCCTTCAGCACATGATGGCGCTTGGGATCGATGATGCTGCCCTTCATTTGGGCAGGCTTGCCCCAGAGCAGGAAGATGAGGCCTTCCTTTTCATCGTTCAAATGCTGGACCGCCGCATCGGTGAATAGCTCCCAGCCCTTGCCATGGTGGGAACCGGGTTGGCCGGCGCGTACCGTGAGACAGGCATTCAGGAGCAATACGCCCTGGGTCGCCCATTTTTCCAGATTGCCGTGATTGGGGATGGTGAACCCGACATCGGAATTCAGTTCCTTGAAAATGTTCACGAGGCTGGGGGGCGGTTTTATGCCGGGTGGGACCGAGAAGCTGA
>DAINDC010000142.1:11121-11897 GCA_036732085.1 Fibrobacterota bacterium
AGCTGAGACCATGGGCCTGACCGGGACCGTGGTAGGGATCCTGGCCGAGGATTACAACTTTCACGGCATCGAACGGCGTCTTGTTGAAGGCATTGAAGATGAGCGGGCCCGGAGGATAGACGATTGCCCCCTGCTGCTTTTCCGACTGCAGGAATTTTTTGAGTTCGAGGAAGTAAGGCTTGGAGAATTCCGCGGCCAGGTGCGCTTTCCACGAGGGCTCGATCTTAGGATTAATGCCGGTTTCAGCCGAAGCGGCCGTGAGGGTCGGGTCGTTCATGGACTAAAACTAAGTCCTGCCGGTCCTCAAATCAATCCGTGCAGCGCGCGCCCGGGCGCCGCCATCGCATCCACCCTTTTGACCACCGCCGGATCCACGATCAAAGCCGGCGCATGATGCGGCTTGCTGCGCGCGTCGATAAGCAGGGGGCCTCGGCAACCCCAATGTTTGGCTTCCGTAAAAGCCCATAAGCCATGGATATCCCGCGCCGGATCCGATCGGGTGAAGACGACCCAGAGGAAATTGTCCAGGTTCTGCGCGGTGAAAGCGGCATCATCGACGAGCACGATAAGCGGTAGGCCCGACAGCGGGGAAGCCCCGGAACCTTCGGGCGCAGGGAGGGCCGCCTCCCATCCGGCGATCAACCTCAGCACGTCCCTGCCTGCTTCTACGGGATCCAAACAGGGCGGCGCAGAAACCACCGCCACGCCCGGCATGGCCATACGCAATCCAGCGAATCCGACCGGCAGGCTTTGGGCCAATCGTGCCGGCACCTCCG
>DAINDC010000143.1:0-11868 GCA_036732085.1 Fibrobacterota bacterium
TCTTGACCAAGAGCATCGGATCCACCAACCCCCACAACGTGGTCAAGGCCGTGTTGCGTGGGCTCCAGATGCAAAGAGGCAAAAAAGAATTCGCGGCTCTGCGCCAGGTGGCTCCCAAGCCCGTGGTCGCGGCCGTCGCCACCCCTGCGGCGAAAGCCTAAGGAAAAAGGAACCGATCATGGCAGCCAAATTGAAAATCACCCAGCTCGTGAGCGAAGTCCGCTCCAAGGTGAAACAGAAGAGGACCCTGGAAGCCTTGGGCATCCACGGAATCCGCAAGTTTGTGGTTAGGGAAAAAAGCGCGACCCTGGACGGAATGATCCGCGTCGTCGCCCATCTCGTGAAGGTTGAGGAAGTCAAATGAAGCTGTCTGATCTCCGCCCCGCCAAGGGCTCGCGCAAGAAGCGTTTCAAGGTCGGTCGCGGCCCCGGCTCCGGCAAGGGCAAGACCTCCGGTCGCGGCGGCAAGGGCCAGACCGCACGTAAGAGCGGTCCCGTAGGCGTCGCCTTCGAAGGCGGTCAGATGCCTTTGCAGCGTCGCGTGCCCAAGCGCGGCTTCAACTCCCATTTCCCCCAGGACACCCAGGTCGTCAATCTCGGGGATTTGGACGCGAAGTGCAATGGCGTCGTAACCGTCGCCGACATGGTCAAAGCCGGCCTAGTCAAGAGCGCCAAGCATCCCGTCAAGGTCCTTGCCAAGGGCAAGCTCACCAAGGCATTGCAGATTTCGGCTAACAAGTTCAGCGCCTCCGCCCTGGTAGCTATCCAGGCCGCAGGGGGAAAAGCCGAGGTTATCTAAAGTGGAAGCGCTCCAGGGTTTCGTAAACATATTCAAGATCAAGGATCTCAGGGATAAGATTATCTTCACCCTGGGAGTCCTTGCGGTTTACCGCCTGGGCGGCTTCGTTCCCCTTCCCGGTGTCAATAGCTTGGCCATCGCCGAGTTCTTCTCCAAGAATTCGAACAACCTTTTCGGCCTCTACAATACCTTCGTCGGCGGCGCGCTCCAACGCGCTTCCATCTTCTCTTTGGGAATCATGCCCTATATCAGCGCCTCCATCATCATTCAGCTGATGGGCACCGTGGTCCCCACCATCGCCCAGCTCCAAAAGCAAGGCCAGGAAGGCCGCGCCAAGCTGACCCAATGGACCCGTTACGGCACCATACTCATCAGCTCTCTGCAAGCCTGGGGCGTCGCCACCTGGTTGGGCAGCCAATCGACCCCGACTGGGCAGAGTCTGCTCGCCGCCGGTGTTGGACACTATAGCTTCACCCTTCTGACCGTTCTGACCTTGACCACCGGCACGGTGTTCATCATGTGGCTCGGCGAACAGATTACGGCCCGTGGTATCGGCAACGGCATTTCGCTCATTATCTTCATCGGCATCATGGCGCAAATGCCCCGTGCCATTCTGAGCGAGATTGAAATGGTTTTCAGCGGCGAGCGTAGCGTGCCCATGGAAGCTGTCATCCTCGTCATCGTGCTGGCCATTGTCGCCTTTATCATTTTCATCGACCAGGGCACACGCCGCATCCCGCTCCAAAGCCCCAAGCGCGTCGTCGGCCGCAAGGTCATGGGCGGCCAATCCAGCTTCCTTCCTTTCAAGGTCAACACCGCCGGTGTCATGCCCGTGATTTTCGCTTCGGCCATCATGTTCGTCCCGGCTCAGCTCGCCTCCTTCTTCCCGAATATGAGCGCGGCCCAGACCTTCGGTTCCGCCTTCCTGCCGGGCCACTTGGTCTACTCCATCGTCTTCACCGTGCTCATCGTCTTTTTCAGCTACTTTTATACGGCCATCATGTACAACCCCAAGGAAATCGCCGAGAACCTCAAGAAGTCCGGCGGCTTCATTCCGGGTGTCCGTCCCGGCCGCCGCACGGCTGAGTTCATCGACCAGATTCTGACCCGCGTGACCTTGCCGGGAGCCATCTTCCTGGCGCTTATCAGCGTGGGCCCACTGTATCTCAAAGAAGTGATGAACATGCAATTCTATATCGGCGGGACCAGCGTGCTTATCGCCATCGGCGTGGCCTTGGAGACCCTACGGCAATTCCAAACGCATCTGCAAAACCAGCACTACGAAGGTTTCATGCGTAAGGGCAAGATTCGTGGCCGGAGAGGGTTCTAATTGGCCAAGCAAGAAGGTATTCAGGTTGAGGGAAGGGTTCTAGAAGCTCTACCCAATGCCATGTTCAAGGTGGAGCTCGACAACGGGCATGTCATTTTGGCTCATATTTCGGGCAAAATGCGGAAGAATTACATCCGTATTTTACCGAATGACCGGGTTTTGTTAGAATTGTCGCCCTACGATTTATCGCGGGGCCGGATCACTTACAGGCATAAATAAGGACGAGACCATGAAAGTCAGGGCTTCTGTAAAACCGCGTTGTGAGCACTGCAAGATTGTGCGTCGCAAAGGTGTTATCCGCATCATTTGCAAGAAAAATCCCCGTCACAAGCAAAGACAGGGCTAGGCCTCAGGGCCTCAGCTAGGAGAATAAAAAGTGGCACGTATTTCCGGCGTAGACATCCCGAACAACAAGCGAAGCGAAATCGCTCTCACCTATATTTTCGGCCTTGGCCGCAAGTCCGCGACGGACATTTGCAAGAAGGCCAATATCGATCCCGCCAAGAAGGCCGGCGACCTCACCGATGAGGAAATCGGCAAGCTGCGTCGCGTGATCGAATCCGGTTACCAGGTGGAAGGCGATTTGCGCGCCCAGGTAGGCATGAACATCAAGCGTCTCGTGGACATCGGCAGCTACCGGGGCCTTCGGCACCGCAAGGGCCTGCCCGTCCGCGGCCAGCGCACCAAGACCAATGCCCGTACCCGCAAGGGCCCGCGCAAGACCATGGCGAATAAGAAGAAGTAATTCGAAGATTGCAAGGATTATGAGGATCAAGTAATGGCAGACGAAAAAGCGGCCGACAAGGCGAAAGAAGAAAAACCCAAGGCAGCCAAGGCCGAAGCCGGGGAAGCGAAAGCTCCCAAGGCTGAGGGCAAGGCAGCTGAAGGCGCTGAAGGCGCCGAGGGCGAAGCCAAGGCCAAGATCAAGAAGTCCAAGAAGAAGGTGGACGTGCAGGGTTGCTGCACGGTCAAGGCCACTTTCAACAATACCATCGTGTCCATCACCGACGTGCGGGGCAATGTGGTCTCTTGGGGTTCCCCCGGCAAGGTCGGATTCAAGGGCTCTCGCAAGAGCACGCCTTTCGCGGCCCAGGTCGCGGCCGAATCCGCCGCTACCGCGGCGATGGAAATGGGCATGCGCAAGCTGGACGTCCGCGTCAAGGGCGCCGGCGCCGGCCGCGAGTCCGCGATTCGCGCCCTCAAGGCAGCCGGCATGGACATCATGTCCATCAAGGATGTCACCGGAGTCCCGCATAACGGTTGCCGCCCCAAGAAGCGTCGCCGCGTCTAAAAGTTTTAGAAGAAGATTCTCGAGGATCATGCTCGAAAATTTATCACCAGGATTGAGGTAATCAGAGATGAAATGGAAAGCTCTCCACATGCCGAAAGGCATCGCGAAGGAAAAAGGGGATTCCAAATACGGTAAGTTCCTGATCGAGCCGTTCGAACGCGGTTGGGGCATCACGGTCGGCAACGCCCTCCGTCGCGTCCTCCTGTCCAGCCTGCAAGGCGCTGCGGTCGTCTCCGTGAAATTCGAAGGCGTCTCGCATGAATTCTCCGCCCTCGAAGGCGTGAAAGAGGATGTCGCCGAGATCATCCTCAATATCAAGCAATTGCGCGTCAAGCTTTTGTCCGATGAAGACGCGACTCTCCGCCTGGATATCTCCGGCGAAGGTGAAGTCCGCGCCGAACATATTGAGCCGAATCCCGACGTCCAGATCCTGAATCCGGAATTGCATCTTGCCACCTTGAGCAAGAACGGCAGCATCACCCTCGAGCTCCGCGTCTCCGACGGCCGTGGCTACGTGGTGTCGGACGACCTCAAGCGCGAAGACGACCCTATCGGCGTTATTCCGATCGACGCGAACTTCAGCCCGGTGACCAAGGTCGCCTATGAAGTCAGCGATACCCGCGTCGGCCAGCGCACGGATTTCAACAAGTTGGAAATGGAAGTCTGGACCGATGGCAGCATCGACCCGGAAGATGCCATGGCCTACGGCGCCAAGCTCCTCGTCGATCACCTTGAGATGTTCATCAACTTCGAAGGCGATCTCGAAGCCGCCGAAGAAGTGGTCAAGGACGAAGAGAAGGAACGCATCCGCCAGCTGCTCAAGATGCGCGTGGACGAGCTCGAGCTCTCCGTCCGCTCCAGCAACTGCCTGCGTTGCGCCAATATCCATACCATCGCCGACCTGGTCCGCAACCAGGAATCGGAAATGCTCAAGTACAAGAATTTCGGCCGCAAGTCCCTGATTGAGCTCAACGAAGTGTTGAGCAATATGGGCCTGTCGTTCGGAATGGATGTCGACTACTATCTCGGCGACGAGAAGTAAAAAGAATACAGGGCCTGAATGGTCCAGCCGCGCGCCGGGTCGCATGACCCAAAGCGCGGTATGACAACGAGGAACAGATGAGACACGGTGTAAAAGTAAACAGGTTGGACAGGAACACGGCCCATCGCAAGGCGATGGTCAACAATCTCGCCACGTCGGTGCTGTTGCAGGGCCTCAAGGAAGAGCAGATGGATCGCCGGGTCATTACCACGGTCGCCAAAGCCAAGGTGGTTCGTGGTCTCGTCGACCGCCTCATCACCTACGGCAAAAAGGGCGATCTGGCCGCACGTCGTCAGGCTGCGCGGTTCGTCAAGGACAAGTCGGTCCTGGTCGGTTTGTTCGACACCTTGGCCAAGCGCTATGTGTCCCGTCCCGGCGGCTACTCCCGCGTGCTCCGTATCTCCACCCGCGTGGGTGACTCCGCCGAGATGGCCGTCATCACCTTGGTCGAAGAGGAAGTCCGCACCAAGACCAAGAAGCCCGCCCCCAAGGCGAAGGTGAAGGCCGAGAAGAAGGTCGACATCACCCAAGCCGAACCGAAAGGTTCGTCCGCTGAAGGCAAGGCCGCGGACGCATCGGCTCCTGCCGCCGCCCCGGAGAATCCTCCCGCCTAATCGGCGTTTCGATTAAACGAAAAAAGTTGGCCTAAGGGAGAATTCCCTAAGCCACAAAATAATGAAAAGGCTCCCTGGTTTCGGGAGCCTTTTCTTTGTCTTCTGGATATGCACAGCCGGTTACTGCGCTTTCAGCTAAATCCGGTCAGCGTGGATTTCTTATTTTGATGGCATGAATTCCGAAACCGCGGAAACCCTGCCGGCTGCCCTGGTGGCGAAGCTGGAAGCCCTGCCGACCCGCCCCGGCGTGTACCTGATGAAGAACGCCAAAGGGGATATCGTTTATATCGGCAAGGCCGTGAACCTCCGCAACCGCGTGCGTAGCTATTTCAACGCCAAGCAGCAGACCAACCATATGGCCTCGTGGCTGCTGCGGGCCGTGGCCAAGGATCTCGAGTGGATCATCACCGACAACGAGGTGGAGGCCCTGATCCTGGAGGCCAACCTTGTCAATAAGCATACCCCTCGTTACAATGTCCAGCTCAAGGACGACAAGCACTTCCCCTATATCAAGGTCACCTTGGGCGAAACCTATCCGCGCCTGGTCGTCACCCGGCATGCCGGATCCGGCCAGGCCAAGGACATGTTTTTCGGGCCGTATACCAATGTGCGGGCGATGCGCAAGACCATCAATCTGCTCAACAAGGTATTCCGCATCCGCGACTGCGATCTGAAGCTGCCCCTGGACACTCCCATCCGACCCTGCCTGAGCTACCACCTCAAGCGTTGCGACGCGCCCTGCGCCAACCTCACCACGCCGCAGGCCTACCGCCATCTGGTCGACCAGGCGGTCCTGCTCCTCAAGGGCAAGCATAAGGATCTCCAGCGCGAGCTGGAAGTCCGCATGCGCCAGGCCGCCGAGGCCGAACGTTTCGAGGAGGCGGGCCGCATCCGCGATCAGCTCCGCGATCTGGAGGCCGTGAAGGAGGATCAGAAGATGGACCTGGGTCCGGAGCAGGTGGCCCGCGATCTCATCGCCGCGGCGCGTGTGGGCAAACTGGCCTGCATCCTGATCCTGGAGATACGCGACGGTTACGTGTCGGGCCGGAAGAATTTCGAGGTCGTCTGCCCGCTGGAGCAGGACGAGACCGGCGTCATCACCGAGTTCATTAAGGGCTATTACCTGCGGCAGGGTCCCGAGAACATTCCCAGAGAAGTCATCCTCTCGCATGCGACCGAGGAGGAGGACAATATCGAAGAGGCCCTGCGAGCCCTGCGTGGCAGCGCCGTGGACCTGGAAGTCCCAATCAAGGGCGAGAAGCGGCGGCAGGTGAACCTGGCCATGGAGAACGCCAAGCTGCTGGTGGCGGAGATGGTGGCCCGACGCGAGCGCAAGAACCGCCAAAGCTATATGGTGACGGCCCTGCAGGAGGATTTGGGCCTGCCTTTCTCGCCCGTCCGCATCGAAGGCTTCGACATCTCGCATCTCTCCGGCACCGATACCGTGGCCTCGCAGGTGGTATTCGTCGACGGCAAGCCCTCCAAGAAGGACTATCGGCATTATAACGTCAAGACCGTGGAAGGCATCGACGACTTCGCCTCCATGCGCGAAATCGTGGGACGGCGGGTACGCCACCTGATCGAGGAAAAGCTTCCCTTCCCGGATCTCATCCTCATCGACGGCGGCAAGGGCCAACTCGGAGCGGCCATGGACGCGCTGCGCGCAGCGGGACGCGCCGATCAACCCATCATCGGGTTGGCGAAACGCCTGGAGGAGATCTTCTTCCCGGGACGATCGGAGCCTCTGCTCATCGCCAAGACCTCGGCCAGCCTGCAGCTGCTGCAACAGGTGCGCGACGAGGCGCATCGCTTCGCCATCACCTTCCAGCGATCCAAGCGCAAGAAATACCTGGAAGCCTCCTGGCTGGACGAAGTCGCCGGCATCGGAGACAAGACCAAGATGAAATTGCTGCGCGCCTTCGGGGCCCCGGCCGCCATCGAAGCCGCTTCGGAACAAGAGTTGGCGCAGGCCGTCGGCAAATCCGCGGCCGCACGCATCCGCGCCTACCTGGAGGCGAAAATGGAAACGAATATGGCAGCGAAAACGCCGGCTCCGATCCCCGCTCAGGATGCCCTGAAATAAGGCACGGTTCGGAAGGTCTGTTCGATCGCCGATTCCACCTCGTCATTCACGATGAGGGCGGACAAGGCGTGATTCACTACCTGCGCGTTCGAGTCCAGGCCCAGGATTTCCTTGGCCCGCTTGAGCATCTGCGGATCGATATCCTGGACAGGGATGGAATGGGGCGTAGAGCGACGGGTCGATGACTTCGGCATGATGGGATTCCCTCCTGCTACTGTCTATCTCCCTTTTTCCTACTCGCATGGATCCGCAGCCGGCAGGACAAGGCGTTTTTTTCGGCCAAGGTTTAGGTTTCTTTAGGCGGGCCGCATATAGGCCAGTTGCATTTAGGCGGGCTGCAATTCCGCGAGAAGTTCCCGAACCCGGGCCGCCGGATCCGGAGCCAGGCTGATTTCCGTGACCATGGCGACGGTTTGGATTCCGCTCTGGAAGAGTTCGCGCAAGTGGGATTTCTTGATGCCGCCCATGGTGGTGAAGGGGAATCGGCTCAGGCGCGCGAGCTCCAGGACCTTGGCCAATCCCAAGGTGCCGTAACGCGCATGATCCTTGGTGGCGGTAGGGAACATCGGGCCGATATTGATATAATCCACCGGTTTCCCCTGGGCCGCTTCGACCTCCGCGCGATCATGCGTGGACAGTCCGATAATGGCTTCCGGTCCCAGGATGAGGCGTGCCTCCTCCGGATCCATATCTTCCTGGCCTAGGTGAACGCCGTCGGCGCCGATGGCTTTGGCCACGGCCACGCGGTCATTCAGGAGCAAGAGGGCTCCGTAGGCGCGGCATTCCTTTAGGACGGCCACGGCTTCGCGCTCGAATCCGGAATCCGGGAGCTGCTTGTCCCGGTATTGCACCAGCCGCACGCCTCCGTCCAAGGCCGCCCGCACCACGTCCAATTGCGGCCTGCCGCCGGTCAGGTTATGATCGGTTACGAAGTAGAGGGGTCGGTCGGCAAGTGAGAATTCGTTGGCCATATTGCTCCGGTGTGTATTGCTGCGGTGCGCGGCGAGTCAGCGCAGCCCTTCCTGCGGGCTCGATGCGGAACCGTACAGCTTGCGGGGAATCCGGCCCGCCAGAAAGGAATCACGGCCGGCCTCACAGGCCAGCTTGAACGAGCGCGCCATGCGGATCGGATCCGTAGCGCTGGCGATACCCGTATTACAGAGGATACCGTCCACGCCGAGTTCCATGGCCAGGGCCAGGTCCGAGGCCGTGCCCATGCCCGCATCCACGATTACCGGGCACTTCAGGGATTCCATGATGATGCGGATATTGTTCCCGTTCAAGCCTCCCTGGCCGCTGCCGATGGGCGATCCGGCCGGCATCACCGCCTCCACGCCCAGATCCTCGAGCTTCTTGGCCATCACGGGATCGTCATTGGTATAGACGAGCACGGTATGGCCCTCCTTGACCAGGATCCGGGAGGCCTCATAAGTGGCGATGGGATCGGGCAGCAAGGTCTTCTGGTCGAACAGCACCTCGAGCTTCAGGTACTTCATGCCCTGGGCCTGGGCCAGGCGCGCGATGCGCAGGGCGTCCTCCACGTTGAAGGCCCCGGCGGTATTCGGCAGCAGGGCGTATTTTTTCGGGTCGATGAAGTTGAGGATGTTCTCCTCTTCCGGTCCGTTCAGCTTTACGCGGCCGAGCGCCACCGTCACCATCTCCGCGCCCGAGGCGGCATGGCATCGGCGCATGGTTTCGAAATCCGGATACTTGCCGGTTCCAACGATGAGGCGGGAGGTGAAGGTCTTTCCGCCGAGTATGAATGGTTTATCCTGCGACATATGCAATTCCTTCGATCCGTAATTGTTGGGTATTTGGGAAAATAGGATTTTAACCCGGAAACAATCCCAAATAGACATTGGCGGCGGCCAATGATCCAGGCGATGGCTAAGCCCAGGGAAATCGAGAGCCAGGTGAATTCGCGATTTTCGCCCCTAAATAGGAAAAGTACTTTAAATACCCCTAATCCCTAAATCAATCACGCCCGCTGCGGAAGGACTGGAAGCCTTCCCGCCCCGCTCCCAGTAGGGCTCCAGGGCAGCCGACTTTTCCTGCCTTTGCCGGTATTTACCCGTCCTTGTCCACCTTCGCCCCACTTTGCGCCCCTCCGGGCCCGGCCCACCGGTCTTGCAACTCGGTTATTTGTAGATTCCATAATGACTTGGAGTTAAACTAAAGCTGGTCCGATATTGAACAATCGGGGGCTTCGGGTTATCTTTCCGATTCTCACCAAAATTTCGGAGCCGACGATGAAAACAGGTATTCATCCTAATTACACCACGCAGTCCTTCACCTGTTCGTGCGGAAACGTGATCGAATTGCGCGCCACCATTCCGGGTCAGGGCATTGAAATCTGCTCGAATTGCCATCCGTACTATACCGGCAAGCAGAAGATTCTGGATTCCGCTGGACGTATCGAGAAGTTCACCTCCCGCTACACCTCCATCGTGGGTGCCAAGCGGAAGACCCGTGCCGGTTCCAAGGAAGCCCCCGCGGCCTCCAAAGAAGCGGCCAAGGAAGCGCCCGAAGCTTAATGAATCTGCTCGCCAAAGGTTTTCTCAAGCTGAATTGGACGCTCGCGTTCCTCTGCAGCCATCAACCGGAAAGCCTTGGCGGTCAAGCCGTCATCGAGGGTGTGCTCATGCGCAGCCCTCGTCGCCTCGCCATTGCCGTGCGCGCGCCGGACGGATCCATCGTTCTCGAGGATCAGGAATTCTTGTCCTATTCCCGCCGCCACAAGCTGCTTGGGCTGCCCGTCATTCGCGGCGCCGCCTCGCTGATTGAATCCCTGGCCATCGGCATCAAGGCCCTCAACTTCTCCATGGCCGTTCAAGAACGGCCCTCGGTCGAGGAAAAAGCCAAGACCCTTGCGCATACCGTCCCGGCCGGCATCATCGAGCCTGCCTATCCGGAATATGCCGAGCTTCCGAAAAGCGGACCGTCCTTCGCCGCCCCCGCCGGGAAAAGCAAGGCCGACAATATCTGGATCGGGCTGAGCCTGTTTTCCTCCTTGCTCCTGGCCCTCGGACTTTTCCAATTGCTCCCCTATTTCGTCGCCGGCCATCTCGTCGGCGGAACCAAGGAAGCGCCTTCCAATCCCGTGCTGTTCAACCTGGCCGCCGGGGGCGTGCGCATCAGCCTCCTCCTCTCCTATATGTGGGGCATCTCCTTCCTCAAGGACATCGGCCGCGTCTTCCAGTACCATGGCGCGGAACACAAAAGCATTTTCGTCCATGAGCGCAACGGATCGCTGGACGTCGCCTCGGCGCATAAGCAGAGCCGCTTCCATCCCCGCTGCGGCACCTCCTTCATCCTCATCGTCGCCCTCGTCTGCATCCTCTTCTTCTCCCTGTTCGACGGCTTCCTCTGGCAGGCCTTCCATTTCACCTATCCCACGGCCCTGCACCGCTTCCTCATCCATTTGCCCTTCGTCCCGCTGGTCGCGGGCCTCTCCTTCGAGGTCCTCAAGCTGACCGCCAAGTTCCAGGACTCCTTCTGGGTCCGCCCCTTCGTGCTTCCCGGCCTCTGGCTGCAGAAGATCACCACGCAGGAACCGGACGAAAAGCAGTTGGAAGTGGCCATCGCCTCCATCCGCGCCGCTCTGGCTTAGCGCCCTTGCAATTGGAAAGACGGGCGGCTGGGTCAACTGGCAGGGCATTCAACGCCGCATCACCGGTTCTCAAGCGAAAAAAATCGGTTTCCCTTTTATTTGCTGCAATCCGTAAACCTTAGTCTCCAACTCCGCTCCTTTTTTTAATCTTTTCAGGATAATATGGACTTCAGAGATCAAACCCGCAAGGTCATCGAACGCAGCGAAGAGCTGGAAAGCCAGCTCCAGCGGCCCGATATCCTCTCGGACATGAAACGCATGACCGAGCTCAGCCGCCTCCACAAGGGCCTGGCGGAGACCGTGGTCAAGGCCAAGGAATACCTGGCCCTCGACGCGGAAATCGCGGACTGGGACAAGGCCGCGACGGATCCTTCCGATCCGGAGATGCAGGCCCTGGCGGTCGACGAGCTGAAGAAACTGCGCGAGAAGGTTCCGGAAGTGGAACAGGAGCTGCGCTTCCTGTTCATCCCCAAGGATCCCAACGACGAGCGGAACGCCATCATGGAAATCCGCGCCGGCACCGGCGGGGACGAGGCCAGCATCTTCGCCGGCGATCTCTACCGCATGTACAAGTATTACATCGAGTCCCGCGGCTGGAAGGCCACGGTCATCAGCGCCAGCGAGGGCACGGTGGGCGGCTTTAAGGAAGTCATCCTCGAGATCGAGGGACAGAAGGTCTACGGCTCGCTCAAGTACGAGAGCGGCGTGCACCGGGTCCAGCGCGTGCCGGAAACCGAGGCCCAGGGGCGCGTGCATACTTCCGCCGCCACCGTGGTCGTCATGGCTCAGGTGGACGAAGCGGACGAAATCGATATCAAGGACGAGGATATCCGCGTGGACACCTTCCGCGCCGGCGGCGCGGGCGGCCAGCATATCAACAAGACCGATTCCGCCGTGCGCATCACCCATATGCCCAGCGGCCTCGTAGTGGCCTGCCAGGACGAGCGTTCGCAGCATAAGAACCGCGCCAAGGCCATGAACGTGCTCAAAACCCGGCTCTTGGATCTGCAGACCTCCAAGCGGGATGCGGAAGAGGCCGCCCAGCGCAAGTCCCAGGTGGGCACGGGCGATCGCTCCGCCAAGATCCGCACGTACAACTT
>DAINDC010000144.1:0-3997 GCA_036732085.1 Fibrobacterota bacterium
TCTCGCGGCCCGCGTCATCGAAGAGCTGCCACGGGCGGTCGGCCGCTTCGGCTTGGGCCTCAAATCCGGAGAGGCGGCGGGAGCCATGGGCATCCAGGTCGCCTGGAACTTCAATCGGCATCTCCAGGCCAGCGCGGGCGCGGGCGGGATGACCGATCTCGATCTGGATCTCGCCTTCCTGAAGGACCGCAGCCGTACGGACAGCTACTACCTGCTGGGCAAGGTCTACTGGGAGCATCTCTACCTGTCCACGGGATACAGCCTGAAGGTTTCCAAGATCGAAGAGGCCATGTCGGGCGGGGTCTTCACCGCCCACAAATCCGAGCACGGCATTCCGTTCCACCTCGGTTACGAGTTCGGCCATCGGGAGGGGTTCTATTATTCCACCTCGGTCGGATACCTCTATGTCCTTGGCGGCGGGGACCGCGACATGGCGCAGGGCACCATCCTGGTATCGAGCAAGTCCCGGACGGCGAAGTCAGGGCCAAGCTTCGGCATGTCCATCGGATACTACCTCTGGTGAAGTTCGTGGATATGATAAATAGTGTCCTTGTCGCCCTCTGCATGGCCTTCGGCCCGGTCTCCACGGCCTGCGCGGAACCCGGATCCGTCTACCTGGACCTGGGAGGGCGGACCACGCTCTCGGATGCGGATCAGGGCTTCGGCCGCGGCGGCGGCCTGGGGCTGACCTTCGGAGTCAATGAGCAGGCGGAATTGCAGCTGCGCATGGGCTATACCTATATCCCCGCCCTGAACGCAGGCCCTTCGACGCGTCAACAGATCGACGCGGCCGTGGTTTCCTATTACGCGCCCTACCAAGGCGGCTTCCGTCCCATGGTGGGGGCCCATGCGGGCTTCGTCCAAACCAATGGCAGGCGGAACCTTGGCTGGGACTTGGGGATGGATGCCATGGCCCTGTACGATATTCCGGATAGACTCCAAATCTACGCATCGGCTACCCCGGCCTTTCTCTTCGATCAGGGGCCTTGGGATTTTTGGCTGCGCATGGGCTTGGGAATACGCTTGCGGCTGAGAAATTGATGCGCGAGGATCAATCTTCAGGGAAAAAGGTCGAACACCCTATTCATCGCTGACCGGATCAGCGCGGCACGATCGAATGTTTCTCCCGGTACGCCTTCGGTGAAAGGCCCGTGTATTTGTCGAACTGATGGCTGAAATGGCTGCTATCGTAAAAGCCGGTCTCGCGGCTGATCTGGGCAATGGGTAGCCGGGTCATGGCCAGCAATTGCCGCGCTACGTCCAGGCGGATGCGCTGGATGTAGCGCACCGGCACCTCCCCAAACTCAAGCTTGAACTTCCTCTCGAATTGCTTCATGGATAGGGAAACCATGGCCGCCAGGGCGGGGACGTCGATCTTCCGCGCGTAATTCTCCATGATGAACTTAATGACTTCCGGCATCCTGGTGGATTGCTCAAAAGGCATCTTCGCCTTTTTGAAATAGCGGCAAACCCCCTCCAGGCCCACAACTTCTCTGGAGGCATTCAGCAGCGGCACCTTGGTGGTGGTGAACCAGTCGGGCGAAAGATCGCGGCCGAGCACCAGTTCGACCCGGTTTATACTGGGCTCTCCTGAATCCATTACCCGTGCGTCGTCCTTCACGTAATGTTCAGCCAGGAAGCGCGGCCAGATGTCAAAATCGGTCTTGCCCAAAACGTCCGCTTCGCTGGGGAAGCCCGCCATTTGGATGAAGGAGTCATTGGCTGCCGTGAATCGGCCATGACGGTCCTTCGCGAAATAGGCCACATCGGGAAAATACCGGAACAGGCCGTAGCCTCCGCTGGAAACAGATAAACTCATAACCCGATCTTATACTCAGAAGCCCAAATTTGGGCCTGAAAATCAGTAAAAATTCGTCCTCGGTTTGTATCCCATGGGCGGTGCCTCAAAAAGGCTCCGGCTGAGGCGGAAGATCCCGAGGTGCGAACAAACCTAAAGCCTTAAGATTGCACTATGTAAAGGAAGCCCCCTCCTCGATTGATGGGAAGGCTGTCCCAGCCGGCATCAGTCGGAACTTTAGATTTTAATGCAAGGGAGTTTTGAAATGTATCGATTCTTGGTGTTTTTGTTCCTGCTCTGCGGAACGGCAGTCGCCCCGGTTTATGCGTCTCCGGCCGATTCCTGTCAGCCCGGAAGCGTCAAGATGTCCGATGGCAAGGATATGGTCTTCCGGCTGAATGTGCCTAAAAGTATTTCAGCCGGGAAAAAGTATCCCTTGGTGATGTGCCTGCATGGCATCGGGGAATGCGGAAACGACAATAAGAACCAGGTGAACCAAAGCGAAATCGCGCGCCAATGGATGCTCGATAGCGTCAAGACCAAATACCAGGCGTTCGTTCTCTATCCGCAATGCCCGAGCTCGTCATACGAATGGGGCTATTTCAATACGGGAACGGCCGATCAAAAAGGCTATGCGGGCATCCCCGCCGTCGCCGCCATCAAGGTCATCGATTCGCTGATTAAAATTTATCCCATCGATACCACCCGGCTCTATGTCGGAGGCCTTTCTTGGGGAGGCATCGGCACCGAGGCCATCATGATGAGCTACCCCAATAAATTCGCCGCGGCCTTTCCCGCCGCAGGGGAAAATCGCCTTGACGACGTTTCCATCATGACCAAGACTCCGTTCTGGATTTGGCATGGCGACAAAGACGGAACCGTTCCCGTTAAATTCGATACCACCTTCGTCAGAGCGGTGGAAAAGGCCGGCATCCCCGTCGTGCGCTTCATCTCGGGGCGCAATATGGCCAATCCCACGGGCGTTTCCGTGGACTCCCTTTCCCGGGCGGTCGCCGCAGGCGCCTTGCACTTTTACTCGCAAATCACCAATGGGGATCATGGCTCTGGTTGGCTCGAAGCCTACGAAAGCCCGTTCTTGGTGCCTTGGCTGATGTCGAAATCCCGCGTGGGTGGAAGGACGGTATTCACCTGGCCGGCTCCCGGCCCCGCTTCGGCGACCACGGCCCTGGTCATGGGCGGGAGGGTAACTTCCGCGTTTCCTGGGAAGGTCCGCGTCGAGAACGGAATCATCCACTGGAGCGGCATTACGGCCTTGCCGGCGCATTTGAACGTTTTCGCCGCCGACGGAACGCGCATCCTGCAACGGGATATCGATCAACGGGACGGAAAGCTGGCCTGCCCCGCGTTGTCGAAAGGCGCCTATTGGATCGAGATCAATTCCCAATTGAGCGGCCCCGGGCGAACGAAAGAATGACATATACCGATTGAGTAGTCGAGAATGAATTTGACATCATCGGGGAAATTCGCCTCGATGTTGGCCATCATGGCCGCGACTTCCATCTTCGCCAAGGACGGAAAGTGGGATGAACAGCCCACAATGTTCTTGTGAACAAGCTTCCTCAAGAGCCAGGCCTCTTTGGCGCATCAGGGTGCATCCAGCCCAGGCATTCCGGGTTTGCGCATGGAAGCCTCGAATGGAGGACTGGTACTTCGATCCAAGGAGCCGCTGGAAGTCCGGAAGATTTATCTGAATCCATAAGCGGATGAAGTAGAGGCCACGCTTCGATCTGGGCCCTTGGGATTTTTGGCTGCGGATGGGTTTATGAATACGCTTGCGGCTGAGAAATTGCTGCAAAAGGATTGATCTTCCCGGAGAAAATGGGCATCTTTACGGCCTCGGGGACTTAGTCCCTTTGGGGTCTTAGCTCAGTTGGTAGAGCGCCTGCTTTGCAAGCAGGATGTCAGGAGTTCGACTCTCCTAGACTCCACCAAAAAGTCCCCGGTTTCGCAAGAGACCGGGGACTTTTTTTTGCCTCTAGATCACTGCTTTTATTTCCGCCTCTTTTTCCGATAATCCCAAAGCAATTCGTTCAGGGAATAATGGAATATCATTCCAAAGCGATGATAGACAATACTCCTGATTGGGGGAGTCCAATCGCAAAACTTCCAGTCGCAAATGTTCCACGAATCATACAACTTGCGATAGGCTTTTCCGTTCGGGATGTCTTTTGCTTTTCG
>DAINDC010000144.1:4007-11602 GCA_036732085.1 Fibrobacterota bacterium
TTCGGACCACGCGGTTCGCTCCGATTTTTTCGAAGCGGCGGCGTTTGGTTCCATAGCCGTCGGTGGAGATCGGTTTTCGGAGGGAACGACTCATGTATTAGGCCTTGGTTAAGGTGACTAATACACGGCATCTCCTTCGATATATTCGGCATGACGCCGATTATTCGCCTTGTTCATTTTCAAAATGCATCCTTCTCCGATAAAGTTGGCCAGCCCCACAAAGCTTTCGTCTTGGCGGGCGAATTCAGGAATCCCAGGGATTCAGGATCTTCGCCCCGGTCTTAACGATGTCAGTTACATTTCTTGTTACTACCGTCAGATTATGGGTGATTGCCGTTGCGCCTATCAATCCATCAATAGTCGGTATCCCAATTCCCTTTGCTTCCGTCTCACCTTGCAGAACTCCCCAAGTTTGAGCGATATCTTGGGTAATTGCCAGGATCCGCTCTCCGAACCGGACGCGCAGATCGGAATCGAGCCACATCTGCAAAACGGACCGTCTTTTTTTGTCTTCGAGTTTGGAAATGCCTTTCTGAATTTCCCCCAATGTAAGCACGCTTAGGAACGTCAACTCCTCATCGCAATCCGCTACCCATTTTACGACTTTGGGATCCGCTTTTTTCCTGACCAACTCAGAAACCAAGCATGTGTCCAGCAGGTACTTCAAAGGTCAACGCTCCTAGGAAGATCTTTGTTCCTCTCAAAGGATATTCCTCCAAGGGGGGAGTCGCGGAAAAAGTCAGCCAAGTTCCCTTTTCGACCGACGAGCTTGCGGTAGTCTTTCATAGAAAGCAGTACTGCGGTTTTTTCCCCATGCCTGGTTATTTCCTGGGGACCATTTTTGACTGCCTGGTCAATGACCTCACTGAATTTGTTTTTCGCTTCTTGAAGTTGCCACCCCATGAACCCTCCCAATTCTAAACTTAAGCTAGACTGTCTAGATTATACTTTTCTTATCGGCTTCGGTCAAGAGTTTACAGGCCTTTCTAGGCCCGTCAAACTCCTCAAATAAAGGACTTGATGATTCAGGAGATTTGGCAAAGAAGGTTCGAAAAGAGCAACAAATGGGTTTTGATTTGAGCGAATCCAGGGATTTCTTGGTAAAATAGGGTTCTGACAATATCTCCCTGGCTCCACCAAAAAACCCTCGGTCTTATGGCCGAGGGTTTTTTGGTGTGCGCCCGGCATGGGCGATACCTTGAGGGTGAAAGTCCCTCGGAAAGCAGGTCATAGCGATCCAAGCGAAGCGCAACTGCGGAAGGGCGACCGACCGTGGGAAGGAAGCGTGGAGCGAATGCGCGGGCCGACGAACAGAAATCGGATATCAGGCGGTGCCGTCTTGTGCGAGTGGCCAACGAACCACAAAGCTCAAATGACCAAGAGACAGCGGCGTAGATCCGACGGTCGTGCGCGGAAGGGCGTCGTTCTTACCCGGGGAGATCTCGCCTAATGCCTGAAAGGGCAACGCCGGTATAGGCGGAGTGAGAAGTCAGCAGACGCCGTAGTAGTCGCAAGACGAAGGGCTGAACGGAGGGAGAAGTGGACGAACGCGACTCTCGGAGGAGTCAGGCCATAGATGTCCCGCAAGGGAGCTCGCTTTGAGGGGGAAAGAGTGAAGCTCCAACCCCCCAAGCAGTGTGGAAACTCTGACGGCGGGGAGTGAGAACGGGCGCTTGGGCGTAAGCCTAATCTCTTCGAACCGCCGTATGCGGACCCGCATGTACGGTGGTGTGGCAGGGGCGCGCCGGGGAAACCCCGGTGCCCCTATGCCGATTGCCCTCTCCGAACTCGGAGGGGGCGATTTTGTTTGTGGGTTCACCGATGGCGGTGGCGGCCCGGTCCCTAATTGCCTTCGACTAAAGTGAACGCGCCGGTAACGATCCGTTCCGCCTGTTCGCAGCGAAAGAGATAAGTCCCTCGCGGCAGGGGCCGAGGCAAAGTGTATTCGGCCAGGTTGTCGCGGCGGTGAGGCAGAGGGGAAAGTCGCGCCAAGGCCTTGCCGGATAAAGAATATATGGCGAAGGTGCTTTCCCCCGCCCACGACAAAGCGTTGCTGGACACTCGGAGGGTACTTCCATTGGGTCGGGTGACGCGGAATACGGGTTTCTCCCGCGCCGGCTCCGGCAATAACCGCGTGGGCGCTCGGACCCCGGTATCCCATAGCATGGCCGTGTAATCCGTGGAGCCGGTCACGATTTTGGCGTCGTCCGGGGAGAAGGCGACGGATCTGACGGAGCCGGCACCGCCCGCGAAGTTGCGGATTTCCGGTCCGCCGGCTACAGGCCATAATTTGGCCAATCCATCCATGGATCCAGTAACGAGTAGGTTACCATCGGAGGAAATGTCCAGGGAGGTTATCGCGAAAGTGTAACCGGTAAAAGTCCATTCGCAGATTCCGGTGGCCGCGTTCCAGCGCCGCACCGTTTTGTCCAGGGACCCCGTGTAAACTTTCAAGCCATCGGGCGAAAACGCCACCGACGTGATGTCATCCGCATGCCCGATAAAGGACTGCAACTCGGCGCCGGTGGCCAGATCGCAAAGTATAGCCCGCTCATCCTTTCTTCCGGTGAGGATGCGGGAACCATCCTGGGAAAAAGCGATAGGGCCGGTAAGGCCGGAGAATGTACGAATGGAATCCCCGGTGGCGGCATCCCAAAGCTGGACCGTGTTGTCATCCGACGCGGTGAGCAGGGTCCGGCCGTCGGGGGGAAACGCGACGGACAGAACATAATCGGCATGTCCGCCGATGCCGTAAGGACGCGTTTGCCGTCGGGGGAGAAGGCCACGGCGCTGATCCATCCGCTATGCCCGGACAAGGTGCGCAGGGATTCCCCGGTTGAGGCATCCCATTCCCTGGCGGTGCTGTCGGAGGACCCGGTCAGGAGGCGCTTTCCGTCCGGGGAGATTGGCGACGGCCGTCACTTCGCCCCTATGGCCGGCGAGCACGCGCAGAGTGTCACCGGTGGCGGCGTCCCACAGTTGGGCCGTGCTATCCGACAATCCGACCAGGATGCGGGTGCCATCCGGGGAGAGGGCGATTTCGCTGATGCGATTGGGATCCCCGGAATAGGCGCGGATCAAGGCGCCTGTAGCCACGTTCCAAAGCTTGACGCCACCTTCAAAGGTTCTGGTAAGGACCTGGCCACCGTCGAAAGAGAAAACCGCGGACATATCGCTGACGTTGGTGGACCATCCGCCCCCGGGGAAGGTGCGGAGGGAATCTCCGCTGGCGGCATCATACATCCTGGCCATGTGGTCTTCGGAGCCCACCAGGATCCGCGAGTCGTCGGGAGAAAAAGCGACAGACGAAACCGGACGTCCGTACCCCGAAAAGCCGCGAATCTCCGCGCCGGTGGCGACGTCTAGCAGCTGCGCCCTCCGGCTGGTGGTGCCGACCAGTATTTTGCCGCCGTCCGGAGAAATGGCCACGCAGAGAATGGATCCGCTTCCGAATTGCCGGATGGGCGTCTCGATCCGCTCAGCTGCTTTTGGCCCGGGATGCAGGGGGAGCATGGCAGCGAGGCAGGCGGTCGCGAATAAATTCCGGGTTCCCACGCAAGTGCCCCTTTTTAATTACAGTGGATCGCGGAAAGACAGGACTTCGAAAAGTACCAATTATTCGTCCAGGCCTACCTTGGCGGGCTTGCGGTTCCCATGCGAGTCCTCCACCGATAGGAAGTGGAAAATGTGTTTCAGGATCACAACCTCTTTTCAGGGTCGGCGTCGCGCCGGCTTCCCTGTCCCGGTTCCTTCAAACGGCCGCAACGCGCCGCCTCGACGGCGGAGACCTTCAGGCCGGTTTTGATGTCCGCCACGACCTCGGGACCGATGGTCACGCCATCCACGATCTCCCTGTACTGTTTGACCAACTCCTCCTCAAGGATAGCCTTCCGCCTGCTCGCGGCTTGACACGCGGGCATGCAAAACCGCTTTTGGATTCGGAGGACTCTTTTTCTCAGGACGCATGGGGAGTCTTTATTTGAGGCGCGGATAAGAAAGAAAATTGGGAGGTGGCCAAGGCGGTTGAAACAACCGTTGGAGGGAACCGATTTTGTTTAGGCGCGGAACGTTCCGAAGGATGAGGACCGGCCCAACTTCGAGACGAGGCAAAGGGACCGCCCGTTTTTCGGAGCGGAACCCCTGAGGCCAACGGCCGGAGGTTTAGTAAATTTCCAGTCTCGATTTCAGAATGACTTGTTTGAAAAATCGGCTGTATTCACTTATCGAAAGACGTGGTCTTGATGGTTCAGAATAAATCGGAAATGCTTAAATCCGTTCGGAAATATATTCTAGCGCATCCCAACGCCTCTTATACGGAATTGGTTTTGGCACTCAAATGTGATCCGCTGACAACGATCCAGTTTTACAATATCCGCGCGCAGCTACGCCGGAAAGGCCAGCTTCCGGATACCGGCGCGGCGAAGCCGAAAACGGTGGCGATTGAATCCAAGCCGGCGGGGGCGGTGAATAACGCGAAGACGTCGGCCAATTCTACGCGGGTTGAAATCCTACATACCGTGGATGCATCCGATTTTTCCCCGGCGATCCTGGACCATTATAAGACGGGGGTTCTCCCCCTTCTCCAGCGCCTGGTCCCGGATGGGAAGAACATTCGCCTTGTCTTTCTCTCTGATCCACCGGCTTTGGAGATCCGGAAACTGGTTTAAGGAGCTCCCCGAACCACGAGGTGCCGGGGAAAATCGTATTCAGGTGCGGGTCGCACCGTATTACGCAACCCGCCATATAGACCTGAGAAGGAGGCATTGGGCTATTCAGCTCCCTTCAGAGAATCAAAGAATCTGAATTTTGGGAATAAGAATTTATCGCTAAGCGGCCATTTATCAGCCTTGCCTGGCAATTGGACGAACGTCATCGAAAAAAAAACCACCTAAGTGATGTTCCCTGCTTCGCCTGAGCGGACCCTCGGCGAACGTGACGTAGATTTCCGGATCGAAGAAGTAATTTCCACGAAAGTAAACAATGTCCAGAGACGCAAACGGTGGTCGGAACCTGTGCATTGCCTTCGCCATATTCGCATGCACCCTGCTGGCGGGAGTAATTGTTCCAGCCTCAGCCCAGGACCAGATCATTCTGACCGGCGTGGTACGGGATTTCCAGGAATTACAGGAAGATAGTGCAGGCGGAGGACATCCGGACTTCAATCCCAATAGGGACACGGTCACGAAAAATGAAAACTGGGGTTGTTTCGATCGCCCGGATGCGGCCAAGGGAGCGATCCAGGATGCGATTGGAACCACCGATCCCAATCCGGACCATCTTCCCGGTATGGTCCCTTTCGATCGGGACGGTTTCACGCCGCTGCTCAAAGCCGGATACGATACGGCGAGTGGTATACCACGCGAACCCCGGACATCAATCGCGCCTTTTTCGTCGATTTGACGTTCGTGAAAAACGGCAATACCTACACCTATGACAGCCCGAATTTTTTCCCGCTGGACAGCGCCAACCTGCCTAACCTGCGGCCGCAGGCGCCTTCGGTCACCACCACCTTCGGCAACCGCCAAAGCGGTCTCAAGGACGGGATCGACTTGGGCTCGCACAATTACGGGTTCACCTTCGAATTCCATTCGCATTTCACCTATAAGAAAAACACCGGGCAACAGTTCGCTTTCCGCGGCGATGACGACGTCTGGGTGTTCATCAACGGCAAGCTCGTCATCGATCTGGGCGGAATCCACTCCGCCGAATACGCGGATGTCAACATCGACAACCTGGGCCTCACCGACGGCAGTTCCTACTACTTGGATTTCTTTTTCGCCGAACGCCGCATCGTCAGTTCGCGGCTCACCATCACGACTTCCCTGGTCCTGAAGAATTCCGACGTGCCGGTGGATCCGGTGCCCGTGAAGGCCGTGGAGGGATGGCTTTACGATCGCAACGGGGACGGAATCGCCGACAAGGCCGTGATCGCGCTCGACAAGCATCCGACCAAGGATCCGACGCAATTCGAAGTGAACCTGGCAGGGGAAACGGAGCGGGGTAACTGGCAGATTACCTCGGACGGGAACGTGACGGATACGATTTTGTCCAACGGCCAGTTCTTTACCAAAGCCGTGACGGGATGGGACGAAAAGGATCCGGCAAACCAGGGCACGGCCTTGGCAGAACCCGCCACGGGCCTATTGGCGGGCACTTTTCCCCTGCATGATCGCATGGGACCGGTCATCGCAACGGCAGTAAAAACCGTATTGGACACTTCCGTGAACGAAATTCCCTCGAGCGTGCTGGTGATCCGTTTTTCCGAGCCCGTGAAGGTCGATGCCGCGGGCGTATTCAAATTCCAGGATCCGATCGGCAAGCCTGTGACGGTGGATTTGACCCAATTCCACCCGGACTCTTCCGTGAACGGATATTCCACCTCTTGGACCTTTACCATCTCGCCCAATTCGCCCGTCGTTCCGGGAGAAGGCTATCAGGTCGCCATCCTGGGCGTGTCCCAAGTGACCGACGAGGCCGGCAATGCCGCCCATCCCGCCAACCCCTTCCGGATCATCCATGCCAAACCGCCCTCCATCATCATAGGCGATTTGCACGCGGAAAAGAGCGTGACCACGCAAGGAACCAAGCCCGATCCCGTCACAGTGAAAAACCCGTTCGTCCTGCTGACGAGCAAGGAAGTCTCGCCGGGCGTCAAGACCTATATTCCCTTGCATCCGGAAACGGCCGAGGATTGGATTCGCCGCAGCACGCCGGACCAGGGCGTGGATGGACTGGTGGTGTTCGCGTTCAAGCTCTCGCATCCGGCGCAACTTCAGTTGTCCATCTTCAACAACTTTGGCGAATTCGTGAACAAGACGCAAATCAATATCACAAAAGAGGATTTGCGCTCCGGCAAGCTGGCCCGCGATCCGGACACCCGCGCCTTCCTATTGCGCTTAGCCTGGTATCCCGTGGCCAAGGACGGAAACCTGATTTCCACGGGAGCGTATATCCTACGATCGGAATTCCAATATGGTTTGGATCCGAGCGACAACGTGGCTCCCGGATCGGAGGTTAGGAGCATACGCTTCGGTTTTTTACGGGGCGGGAAAATCCAGGGTCTTGGCGTCCGATAAAACCGGTGAACCATTTCCGCTGCATCAAGTCCGCTTAATCCTTGACGGCAACAGCCGGGCGGAGGTCACCTTTTCCTTGAGACCAAAGTGGAACCCGGCTTCTGGTTTTCGAACACGAGACGGATGAACGCGTCGCTCCAGGCCGCGCGCGTCACGCGCACTTCGTCCAGGTCGCCCTGGAACCAATGGGAGCGGGGCAAGTCTTCCCAGTTGCCGAAATTGTCGTAGCCGATGCGCCAGAAGCCCGAAAAATGGGAGGATGAATTGACGTTCGGATCGGAAGCTATGAATTCGCCGTCGAGGAAAAGGGATTGCCCCTCCGGCGAAAGCCTTCCGGCGACATAATGCCATTGGCCATCGTTATAGGCGCGCGTGGACGATACCATCTTATTGACGCCCTTCTCGGGATTGCTCTCGGTAGTGGGGAAGACCCCGAAGTGCATAAAGACCCTGAAAACAAAAGACAGGAAGCGCTTAAGATGGGCGCTAATATTATCCAATATGTGTTTAACCAGCATT
>DAINDC010000144.1:11612-11836 GCA_036732085.1 Fibrobacterota bacterium
GCCCTGGTTATCCATCCAAATTTGCCGGTCGTTGAGGTGGCTGGGGCCGGTCTGCAGGTTCCCGAAGCCGATCAATTTCCCGCCGGCGGCGGTGGTGGTCTTGAACCAAAGCGAAAAGGTGAAGGTATCCGGAGCCGTGAAGGCCTTCGCGGTATGCAGGGCCTGCGCCACCCCGTCCAAGGTCTGGCCCAGGTTGGAAACGCCCGGCGCCGAAGCGGCGCTAT
>DAINDC010000145.1:0-11812 GCA_036732085.1 Fibrobacterota bacterium
ACTAGATTTAGGCGACGATTTAAAGAGGAGACCCCATGGACAAGAAGGTGATCATCCTGGCCGTTGTGGCCGCTGCCGGCGGCATCGCGCTGGGCGTATTCCGGTCCCCGGAACGCAAGGGCCAGAAGGCCCAGGACCTGTTCCCCCCCGAGAAGATGCAAGGCTATGTCGCGAATACGGCCATCAAGGTGGTCGAGGACGGCAAGAGCGGGCGTCCGGTGCTCGCCATCGCCACCACGCCCTTCGGCATCAAGCCTGAGCAGGTGTCACCTACCGGTTACGGGGCCCTCAAGGCCCTCCACCGCCAGTATCCCCATACCGATTGGGTCTCCGTCTTCATCGCCGAGGACTCGGCCATGGCCGACGCTTCCAATTGGGTGGGCGTGGCCGAGCTGCGCCAGGGGAATATCGTAGTAACCGGGGGGTTACCCACCCAGGTCGAGATGGATTCCCTGCGCCATATCGGGCAACCCCTCAAGCGCCCGACCCAGGAGGATCTGAAGGCCCTGGCCGCCGTCTTCGACAGCACCGGCTCCCTGGCCACGGAACGCTGGGACCTTTCCCAGACCTTGCTGGGCGCCGGCTCCGGCCGCATCGACAAGTCCCACTTCCTGAAGCTGGACCTGGAGACCAACGCCCTCCACTCGGCCGCCAAAGCCCTGGGCAAGGACGCCAAGGAGCTCCAGGCCACCATCCAGGGCGTCACCCGCTATTATTGGATGAAGGCGGGAGATCCCCTGTGAGGCAGCGGGAACTTTTCCCGCCGGGTCCGGTCTAAAGGAAAGAGCCGGACGGGTGCGACCCATTCCCAAAAATGCCAAGGGCCGACCATGAGCCTGGTTCCGGGACCTGGACCTAATGGGGAAACCGGGGAAGGAATCGTGGGAAACCGCGCGCAGGGTGCGGCGCAGGGTGCGGCGCAGAGCGCGGGACCGGGCATTTCGCCGGAGGCCTGGGAGCCCGGCGATACGGAGGATCGCGAATGGGTTCGGGCCTTTCAATCCGGTCGGGAAGAGGGATTCAACCGGCTGGTCCTCAAGCACAAGGATCGGATCTACGGCTTATGCCTGCGCCTGCTCACCGATCGGGATCATGCCGAAGACGCGGCGCAGGAGACCTTCGTGAAGGTTTATCGCGCCTTGGCGGACTTCCGCATGGAGGCGAAGTTCTCCACCTGGCTTTACCGCATCGCCGTGAACGCCTGCAAGAACAAGCTGGCTTCCCGATCGTACCGCGACTCGCGGGACCACCAGGATCTGGATGCGACCGAGTTCACGGGACAGGTTGCGCGCGAGAACGGATCCTCCTCATCGGACCCGGCCCAAATCCTCGAGGCCAAGGGCAAGCGGGAGCGCATCGAAGCGGCCATCGCCAGGCTTCCGGAAGAGCAGCGCGTGCTGGTGGTCTTGCGAGATGTGGAAGGCCGATCCTACGAGGAGATCGCCGAGACCACGGGTTTGAATCCGGGCACGGTGAAGTCGCGGCTCAATCGCGGCCGCGGACAGTTGCAGGCCTGGTTGCGGGAATATTTTCTGATGGGATTGCTGCTGGCGTTCCTGACTGTAGGAATTAGGATTCATGGATAGGTTCAATGGATAAGCGGCTCGGACCTGGACCTCAAGGCGAAATGGACGGGCACCTCGATGGCCATCTTGAGGGTCACCTTAATGGTGACAGGCTTTGCGATTATGCCGAAGGCGCGCTCGCGCCGAAGGAGCGCAGGGTCGCCGAATCCCATCTAGAGGGCTGCGAGGCTTGCCGTCGCGAATTGAAGGCCGTGCAAGGTTATTTCCGGGAGATGGCCGCTTTGGAACCGGTCCAGGCCCCGGCGAATTTCCTGGCGGGAGTGCGTTCCCGCATCGAGACCCCTTCGCGCTGGAAGGCCCTCTGGCTCGGGTTCGCGCGGCCCTGGCGCTTCATTCCCATGCAAATCGCCGTGCTTACCATCTTAGGCATCAGCATCATTACCGTATACGTTTTGAATAAGGGCGGCTTGGAATCGGAATCACCGCCCTCCGTGGCGCCGATGGCGGGCTCGGTTTCGCGTCTGGAATCCGCTTCGCGTCCGGTCCCCGCATCGCCCGCAGCGAACGCCCCGGCGCCTGCCGCAACGAATGCCTTGGAAAAGGAATCCCGGAAGCCCTCCGAGGCGCGACCGGCTACTATAATGAAGAAGGCGCTACAGGCTCCGTCCAGAGCCAAGACCTTGGCCCAACCTCCGCTTGCCAAGGCGGCTGCGCCGGCGGAACCCGGGGAAGCCGTCGTAGCCTCAGCGCCCTCTTCAAGGCCTGATCCAGCACCCGCTCCGGCGTCCTCGTCCATGCCCTCCGCCGCGCTCGCCTACGCTCCCGCTCCCGTCAGGGAATCGGATGCGAAGGACAGGCGCTCGGCCATGAAGGAGGAAGTGGAAAGCCTGGAGGATGCGAATAGCGTCGGCCGCGCCGATGTGGAGCGGAGGGCTCCCGGCGGGGCCGGTTCGGGGGTGCTGGCCGCGAAAAAATCCGCGCCCGCGGAACTACCGGGATTCACGCTGCGTCTGAAGAGCGATAAGGAAAAAGGGACGGCGGATATCCTGTCGGGGCTGAAGGCGATGGGCGCGGTTAACGTATCGGCGCCGCGAACCGGCGATGGACGCTACGTGTTCCGGGTCCCGCCGTCCATGCTCAAGGAAATCGATCCGTATCTGGAGCGTTACGGTAACGTGGAGCGGATGGGAAGCCTGCCCGGCAGCCCGTCGGGCGAGTCCCCGGGCGCCCCGGTGGAAATCTTCCTCCGCCTGCTCCCTCCGGCCTCCAAGTAAGATCCGCCAAACGGCAACCATCGCAAATAAACCAAAATTCCCGCGCTCTCACGGCCTGTTCTGACCCCTCCAGAGGACCCCTCAAAAGGAGCCCTCCGAATAGGCCGATTTTATTTCCAAACTTTTTCGCATCCAAGGGAACTTTTCCAGGAACCTCCGGTCATAAGGACACGAGCCCAACGGCTGGAAACACCGAACCCAAGGAGACCGTCCCATGAACAGCCTGCTGAAATACACCCTGTCCGCCTCTTCCCTGGCGCTTTGCTTTGCAGCCTGCACGATGAAGAAAGCCGAAGTCGATCCGGCCGCCAAGGACGACCTGGCCCTGGTGGAAAAATCCGACGAGGCTGCGCCCGCGCTGGAACCGGAAAAGAAATCCCCGATGGATCGCCTCTATCCGGCCTCACCCGCCACCCAGGCGAAGCCGATCCGATCCAAGGATGAAAAAGGCAACTCAGCGACCGACAACGCCCGCGCGAACGGGCAATCCCTGAATGCTCCGCAAGCCGCCGCATACCTCCAGGACAATAATCTCCAGCGCAACGTGGCCACCGGCCGGTTGGCGGGCAGCGGCGCCCCTCCAGCCCCCAGCCAAGCCGCCGTCGACCGGCTCTATGCCGCCCCCAAGACCCTGGTCAAACGAGCCGCCCCTAGGGAAAGCCGCGCGGAATACGCAACGTACCAGGAAAATGACGGTACCCCCGAAGCTACCCCGGATCCGCGCCGCTGCGCCCCCTACCGCCCCTATGCCAAATCCCAACCCCAACCCCGACCAAACACCGAGGAATACGCGTCCATCTACGAGAACTCCTTCCAGGACGCCCGCACCAGCCCGCTCTCCACCTTCTCCATCGACGTGGACGGGGCCTCCTATTCCAATACCCGCCGCTTCCTCCAGGAAGGCCAACTGCCCCCGGCCGATGCCGTGCGCCTGGAGGAATTCATCAACTACTTCGATTACGATTATCCCCAGCCGACCGGTTCCGATCCGTTCTCGATCACCACGGAAGTCGCGGCCACGCCCTGGAACCCGGAAACCAAGCTGGTCCATATCGGGCTACAGGGCCGCCGCACCGATGCCGAGAATCTGCCTCCCAGCAACCTGGTCTTCCTCATCGACGTCTCCGGATCCATGGACACGCCGGAAAGGCTGCCGCTCCTCAAGCAGGCTTTCGACATGCTGATCGATCAGCTGCGTCCCCAGGATCGGATCTCCATGGTGGTCTATGCCGGAGCCGCCGGCATGGTCTTGCCGCCCACCTCCGGCGCGGATAAGGAAACCATCCGCGAGGCCCTGACCCGCCTGGAAGCGGGCGGATCGACGGCCGGGGGCGCGGGCCTTTTGCTCGCCTACCAGGCCGCCAAGCAGAGCTTCATCCCCGGCGGCAGCAACCGCGTGATCCTGGCCACCGACGGCGATTTCAACGTGGGCACTTCCAGCGACGAGGCGCTCGTCCGCCTGATCGAAGAGAAGCGCAGGAGCGGCGTGTTCCTATCGGTGCTCGGCTTCGGCGAAGGCAATTACAAGGATGCGAAGATGGAACAGCTCGCGGACAAGGGCAATGGCAACTACTTCTACATCGACAATATCAACGAGGCCCGCAAGGTGCTCGTGGAAAAGATGGCCGGCACCTTGTTCACCATCGCCAAGGACGTGAAACTGCAAATCGAATTCAACCCCGCCACCGTGAAGTCCTACCGTCTGGTGGGCTACGAGAACCGCGTGCTGGCCGCGGAGGATTTCAACGACGATAAGAAGGATGCCGGCGAGCTCGGCTCGGGCGCGAACGTCACCGCCTTGTATGAAGTGGTCCCGGTCCATCCGCCGCGTCCGGCCGTCGATCCGCTCAAGTACCAGAACGACGGATCCCGCCATGGCTGGAACTGGGGCTTCGGCGGCCACGACGCAGGCGGCGAGCTGCTCACGGTGAAGTTCCGCTACAAGCAGCCCAATGGCTCGACCAGCAAGCTCCTGACCCGCACCTTGAAAAACCGGGACGCGGCCTGGCAGGATGCCTCTCAGAACTTCCGCTTCTCGGCCGCGGCTGCCGGCTTCGGCATGGTCCTGCGCAACTCGCAATATCGCGGCAACCTGGATTTCGACAAGGTGGCCGTGCTGGGCCGGGGAGCCCGGGGCCGGGACCTGGACGGGCATCGCGCCGAATTCCTGACCTTGGTGGAAACGGCCAAGTCCCTGTCGGGCTACAACCGGGTCGGTCGCGCCGAGAACCGCAGCTTCGAAGAATAGCCAAACCCAATTCACTCGTACCCAAGACCGTGCCCTTACCGGGGCGCGGTTTCGATTTTCAAGCGATTATAGGCTAAATTCGTATCTCAAATACTCAGATTTAAATTGACAGATTCCCCGATCAGGCGCATAATTGTAGGGCCAGTACCGAGGATAATCTGAAAACTCTATTCGAAAATATAGCCACCCTCAACTCCGGCATCTATGCCAAACCCAACCTTCCAGGTGAAGTCTTCTACGTGCAAGCTCGGCACTTTGATGAAGCCGGCGCCTTTGGCCGAACCCTCAAGCCGGACCTTATTTTGGAAGGCAAGATCGAAAAGCATCTCCTGCAGCCCGGAGATATCCTGTTCGCGGTCAAAGGCTACAATAACTTCGCCGTTCAATATCAAAGCCACATGGCCAAGGCCGTAGCTTCCTCGGTATTCATCGTCATTCGCATCAAGGATGCTCGTGTCATTAATCCCGACTATCTCCAGTGGTATCTGAATCATCCCCAGACCAAGGCTTGGTGTCGTCGTCAATCCAGAGGCACCGACCTGCCTTCCCTGACTCAGGAAAGTCTCGAAAATCTTGAGTTGACCATTCCCTCCCTTCAAAGGCAAAGGTCAGTAGTGGAAATGAATGCGCTTATGAAAAAGGCCCAGGGCCTGCAACGACGCATTGACTCTTTACGCGACGAGCGAAACCAGCAACTTCTTCTTCAAGCCATCAACTCAGCGAGCCAGCCATGACCCAGAAAATCACCCAGAAGGAAATCAACAATATCGTCTGGAAAGCCTGCGATACTTTTCGCGGCGTCATCGATCCCAGCCAGTATAAGGATTACATCCTCACCATGCTTTTCCTCAAGTACGTGAGCGATGTGCATAAGGAGATGTACCAGACCCATCTGGCCAAATATAAGGGCGACCAGGATAGGACCGAGCGTGCGATGAAAATGGAGCGCTTTGTAGTGCCGGCCACCAGTACCTTCGACTATCTGCATGAAAATCGTAATGCCACCAATATCGGCGAGCTGATTGATATCGCCCTGGCGGATTTGGAAGAAGCCAATCGCGAAAAGCTGAGCAGCGAAGATGGAAGCATTTTCCGCAATATCAGTTTCAATAGCAATAACCTTGGCGATGCCAAGGACAAGAATAGCCGATTGAAAAATCTGCTCCTCGATTTCAGTAAAATGGATCTCACTCCTTCTCACCTGGAGCGGAATGATGTTATTGGCGATGCCTATGAATATCTGATCTCCAACTTTGCCAGCGATGCGGGAAAAAAAGCCGGCGAGTTCTACACTCCCAGCGAAGTTTCCACCTTACTAGCGCGGCTCACCAAAAGCAAACCTGGTGCCCGCATCAGCGATCCCACCTGTGGCTCCGCATCCTTGCTCATAAAGGCCGGCAAAGAAGTGGGTTCGGACAACTTCTCCCTATATGGGCAGGAAGCCAATGGCAGCACCTGGGCCTTGGCCGTCATGAACATGTTCTTGCACGGCTTTGACAATGCCAATATCCGCTGGGGCGACACCATCCGCAATCCCAAGCTGAAGGAGGGCGATGCCCTAATGAAGTTCGATACCGTGGTGGCGAACCCCCCCTTTTCCCTCGACAAATGGGGCAAGGTCGAAGACAAGGACAAGGAGGAAAACAAGGCCGCCAAAAGTTTTGATCCGGATTCCGATCCCTACAACCGCTTCTGGCGCGGTGTGCCTCCCAAGAGCAAGGGTGATTGGGCCTTCATCACCCATATGATCGAAACGACTTACGAAGGCAAAGGCAAGGTGGGTGTAGTGGTGCCGCATGGGGTTTTGTTCCGAGGCAGCAGCGAGGGCAAAATTCGGCAGAAGACCATCGAGGAAAATATCCTGGAAACCGTGATCGGGTTACCAGCGAACTTGTTTTTCGGAACCGGCATTCCGGCGGCGATTCTGATTTTCAACAAGGGTAAAGGTGAGAATAAGAATGTGCTTTTCATCGATGCCAGTCAGGCATTTGAGAATGGCAAGAACCAGAACAAGTTACGGGAACAGGATCTCGGCCATATCGTGGAGACCTATCGCAAGTTCAATGCGGGGCAGCTTCAGGCGGGTGTGGTCGAGGACAAGTTCAGCTTCGTGGCGACGGTCGAGCAGATTGCCGAAAATGATTTCAACCTGAATATTCCCCGGTATGTGGATACCTTCGAGGAAGAGGCCGAGGTGGATATCGCGGCGGTGCAGGTGGAGATTGAAAAGTTGGAAGACGAGTTGAAGGGGGTGCAGGCGGAGTTGGGGAAGTATCTCAAAGAGCTGACGGAGGCGAACTAATATGGCCAAGGATATTTCCAAACCGAACCAACCTCTGGTTTTTGAACAAATAAAACGCATCGATGAAAATGGAACGGAATTCTGGTCTGCTCGTGATTTGTCCAAGGCGCTTGATTATCAGGAATACCGAAATTTTCTTCCGGTTGTGGAAAAGGCAAAAACGGCATGTAACCTCAGTGGGCATAGGGTTCAGGATCATTTCGTGGATATGCACGAGATGATATCTCTAGGCAAGGGCGCACAAAGGGAAATGGAAAGCGTCAGGCTTACACGATATGCGAGTTACTTGATTGTGCAAAATGCCGATCCGGGTAAAGAAGTTGTGGCCTTGGGTCAAACCTATTTCGCAGTCCAAACCCATTTGCAAGAAATTCAGCAAATGGAGGCCTATGGAAAATTAAGCACCGAGGATGAGAAGCGCATGTTTCTCCGTAGGGAAATGTCCGTCCATAATAAACAATTAGCCGACGTAGCCCGTGGGGCCGGCGTCATCGACCCGGTCGACTATGCCATCTTCCAGAATTTCGGATATAAGGGTCTGTACGGCGGTTTGGATGCAAGGGGCATCCACAACAAAAAAGGGCTGAAGAAAAGCGAACAGATTCTGGACCATATGGGCAGCACTGAATTGGCCGCCAATTTATTTCGCGCCACCCAAACTGAAGATAAGCTGCGTCGAGACGCTATCCAGGGCAAAAAACTGGCAAACCATACCCATTTCGAGATCGGTAAAAAAGTCCGCAAGACCATCGAGGAAATCGGCGGCACAATGCCGGAAAATCTGCCCGTGGTTGAGAGCATCAAGAAGCTGGATAAAAATGAGAAACCGAAATCCATCAGGGGCGAAAAGTCGAAATGAAGCGCATGACACATAAGAGAATTTGGGCGTGCCCGCGCCGCGCCAAAGCCGCGGCGCGGTCGGGCTGTGCAGGGCTCCGCTTCGCTCTGGTGCGCGCGACGCGCACTGGCTGCGCCACCCTTACCATCCCTCACGCGAAAAATATTCAGAGGTTATGGCTCAATGGGTAACAATGATCGGATCCATTTGAAATCGGAAACCATTCCTATCGGATGGAGTAAAAAGGTAGTCGGAGAAGCATTTGAAATTTGCAACAACCTCAGGCTTCCAATTAGCGAAGAATTGAGAAGTGGTATCCAAGGAAAATACCCGTACTATGGTCCAACAAAAGTTCAAGATTATATAAACGAATTTCGGATTGAAGGGAAATACGCATTAATCGGAGAAGATGGGGACCATTTTTTGAAATGGCGAGATCTACCTATGACCCAACTGGTTGAGGGTAAATTCAATGTGAATAATCACGCCCATATTCTTAAGGGAAACGAAAATCTTACGGAATGGTTCTTCTATTATTTCAATCAGAGAGAGCTTACACCGCATCTAACAAGACAGGGCGCAGGGCGATTCAAGCTCACGAAAGATGCTTTATCAAAAATACCATGTATGTTACCTCCGCCCCCCGAACAAAAGGCTATTGCCACTGTTCTCAGCCTGATGGATTCCGTCATCAACAAAACCAGTCAGTTGATTGCCCAAAAGGAATTGCAGAAAAAAGCCTTGATGCAGCAATTGCTGACTGGGAGGAAGCGGTTGAAGGGGTTTGGAGGGGAGTGGGATACGGTTGCACTCGGAGATGTTTTCAATGAAATCACGGCTACAAATGATGGCGGCGATAGCCATTCAATCATGACTATTTCCTCTAGGCTAGGTTCAATGCCTTTCGGAAACCCCACCAGCCTTCTGATCAGAAATTTGAAAATTCGCTGTTTCAATCGGTTTTCGCCATCCGAGGTCCTTTGCCAATCCCGTACCCAGTCCCCCCAAGGATAGACGGGAAGGGGTTTCCGAAAGGCATTGAGGCTAGGTTTGATTTCCCAAGAAGACAAGTTTGATCGCGTAATTGCCGGCGATAGCTTGAAAAAATACTCCCAACTCAAGCGCGGAGATTTCGCTTATAACAAAGGTAATTCAAAAACATATCAAATGGGTTGTGTCTATCAGCTGGAAGAAAAGGAAAGCGCGTTGGTGCCTTTTGTCTACATCTGTTTTAGTCCAACCGATGCTGTGCACTCCACCTTCTATAAACAGTGGTTTTTCGCACATGGGCTTGATCGACAACTCAGAAGAATTATTACTTCCGGAGCGCGAGGTGATGGCTTATTGAATGTTGATGCTGACGATTTCTTCAAATTGGAAATACCATTCCCTCTCAAGCTGGAGCAAATCGCAATCGCTCAAGTATTGCAGGCCGCCGACAAAGAAATTCAGCTTCTCAAAAACAAATCTGAGAAACTGAAGGTACAGAAAAAAGGAATTATGCAGGTTCTGCTCACCGGAAAAAAACGCCTGAAGGTAGCCGCCCCATGAAAACCGAAGAAATCAAAAGCCTTTTCGCCCAATTTGAACAAGCCTCCTCCGATCTGGATGGTGTTGAGTGCTGGAGCGCGCGTCAATTGCAACCTCTCCTAGGATACACCAAATGGGAAAATTTCGAGAAAGTCCTGGTCAAGGCCAAGGAAGCCTGCAAGCAGGCTGGAGGGAATCCCCCTGATCATTTTCCTGACGTCAGGAAACTGATCGAAGTCGGCAAGGGGGCTCAGTATGCCGTCGAAGACCTTGCTCTCACTCGATATGCCTGCTATCTGGTCGCCCAAAATGGCGATAGCCGCAAGCCCGAAATCGCCTTTGCCCAAACCTACTTTGCCGTCCAAACCAGGCGTGCTGAAATCATTGAACAACGGTTATTGGAGTTCGAGCGCGTCAAGGCTCGGGAAAAGCTGAGCCAAACCGAAAAGCAGCTATCCGGCATCCTCTATGAGCGCGGCGTAGACGACAAAGGCTTTGCCATTATCCGCTCCAAAGGCGATCAGGCCCTTTTCCACCTCTCCACCCAGATGCTGAAGCGGAAAATGGGAGTTCCGGAAAACCGCCCCCTGGCTGACTTCTTGCCCACCATCAGCATCAAGGCCAAAGACTTGGCTGCCGAATTCTCAACCTAACGCCGGGATAAAAAATGGCACATAAATTACTCCACCTGCCCTTCGACACCGAGCTGGAAACCAAGGCCGTCTTGAAAAAAGCCGCCAAGGCCCACCAAGCGCTCGCCGAATTAAAAGGCGCGGCCGATACCATTCCCAACGAGAACATCCTTATCAATACGCTATCCCTCCGAGAAGCGAAAGACAGCTCCGCCATCGAGAACATCATCACCACCGACGACGAAATTTACCGTACGGATGTGATTGCCATGCAGTTCGCGAGCCCGGCGGCCAAGGAAGTTCATAGCTATGCCACCGCGCTTCGCAATGGTTTCGAGACGGTTAAGCGGACCGGAATCATTTCCAACAATGATATTCTGACCATGCAATCCGTCATCGAGGAAAACAGCGCCGGCTTTCGCAGGCTGCCCGGTACTGCCTTGAAAAATCAACAGACCCAGGAAATCGTCTACACTCCGCCCCAGCATCCGGAAGAAATCCTGGACTTGATGCGCAACTTGGAATCTTTCATCAATGACAATAGCCTGGCCGATTGGGATCCCTTGGTGAAAATGGCCGTCATCCATCATCAATTCGAAAGCATCCATCCTTTCTATGATGGCAATGGCCGCACGGGGAGAATCATCAACATCCTCTATCTGGTCAAGGAAGGGCTGCTCAAGATCCCGATCTTGTATTTGAGCCGTTATATCAATCGGAACAAGGCGCAGTACTATCAGCTCTTGCAAAAAGTGCGCACGGAAAATGCCTGGCAGGAATGGGTGATGTATATGTTGGAGGGTGTTGAGCAGACGGCTTCGCAAACCATTCTGCAAATTCAAGGCATCAAGCAACTAATGCAAAAGCACAAGAAGAAAATGCGGTCCGAGCTTCGCAAGATTTACAGCCAGGATCTCCTGAACAATATTTTTCGTCACCCCTATACCAAAATTGATTTCGTCATGAATGATTTGGGGGTGAGCCGGCCGACGGCGACCCGTTATTTGGATGCGCTCGTTAGGACTGGGCATCTCACCCGTCAAAAAATCGGGAAGGACAACTTTTACATCAACGACGACCTCTACCATCTTCTGCTAAACGGTGTTGGCCCTTCATGATTTGCTCTCCACGATTCAGGTTAAATAGCTCCCATGATCGAGTCCTCATGTATGCGAAACCGCACTTTTTGACTCATGTTAGGGTTCTCATGCAAAGGAAACCGCACTTTTCTTTACATGATGCGGCTCTCATGCAAAGAAATTTTTCATTTTCCTCCTGGTTTTAAGAGGACCCCCATGGAAACACCCAGCTTTAAAGAAGACCAAATCAGCCAGATTCCTGCTCTGCAATTCCTGCAAAAACTGGGGTATATCTACCTGTCGCCAGAACAAGCCCTGGCGTCTCGAGGCCATAAAGCTACGGCCGTCCTCCTGGAAACCATCCTGCGTAAGCAGCTCAAAGC
>DAINDC010000146.1:0-7711 GCA_036732085.1 Fibrobacterota bacterium
AGACCCACCATGCGGGCCACGTTCATGCCTTGCTCCGCTTCCGGCATGGCGCAGCCCAGGATCAGATCGCCGATATCTTCCGCCTTCACTCCGGGAGCGCGCTTGAGGACTTCCCGGATGGTGATGGCCGCCAGGGAATCGGAGCGCACATGGGTGAATGACCCTTTTCCGCCCTTGCCGACCGGAGTCCTGGCTCCCGCTACGATGACAGCTTCACTCATAAGACCTCCTGGAAATCCATAGATTCTACGATACTATTCTTTGAAGGGAGGGGTTAGGGTAAGAACCGGAGCGATTCTTTTATTGCTTGGGACTCCGTGGATGCGGCGCCGAATGCCCTGCCGGCCGACCCAGCCGCCCGTCTTCCTTTTCTAACCCTAATCCCTACTTCAGTTCCTTACTTCAGTTTCTCAAAGGCTTGCCTTTTTTCAGCATGAACTCGATGCGTTCCTGGCTCTTGCGCGTGCCCACCAATTTGAGGAATTCCTCGCGCTCCAAATCCAATAGGTAATCCTCGTCGACCACGGTTCCGGCGGTGACATGGCCGCCCGCCATGACGCGGCCCACCGCCTTGGCGATGAGAGCGTCATGCTCGGAGGCGAAGCCGCCTTCCCGTAACATGTAGATGCCGGTATCGAACGCAGCCAGGGCTTCCGTTCCCAGGACCTCGATGCGCTTGGCAGGCGCTGGCGGACGGTAACCGGCGCGGCTCATGGCCAAAGTCTCGGCCTTGGCCTGGTCGAGTCGCGTGCTTTCATTCGAGGCGATGACGGCGCGACGATCGAGGTAGCCCATTTCGAAGGCTTCCTTGGCGCTCGTAGAGACCTTGCCCATGGCGATGAGCTCGAAGGCCTTGATGAGGCTGTTGAGTCCCAGCGCGCCCTTGGCTTTTTCCAGGGAGCGGAGGGTCAATTCCTTGGTGCCGCCGCCCGCAGGCAGGAGGCCTACGCCCACTTCCACCAGGCCCATATAGGTTTCCGGCGAGAGGACGGGACGATTGCTGTGCAATACGAATTCGCAGCCGCCGCCCAAGGCCAGATTATGCGGCGAGACCACCACGGGCACGCCCGAATACTTGATGGCCATGCTCGCGCGTTGGAATTGTTTGATGGCATAGTCGATATTGTCGAACTCGCCATTGGCGGCATCCATGAGGACCATGGCGATATTGGCGCCGGCGCAGAAGTTCGGGCCCTGATTGCCGATGACGAGGCCCGCATAGCCGTCATTGGCCTTGTCCACGGACTTGAGGATCATGTCCAGGGAGATGGGTCCCATGGAATTCATCTTGGAATGGAACTCGAGGAGAAGGATGCTGTCGCCCATATCCCAAAGGGTGGCATCCGTGGTGGCGATGACGGGTTTGGAGCTGGCGCGATGCGTGACCAGGCTGAAGCCGCGCGGCTTCAGGGGATGGCGACGCGGCGAAGAGCCGGCCTTGGGCACGTCCTTGATATCGACCTGGCCCGCGTGGAGCTTGTAGATCCGGGTATCGCCCGCGGCGTCCTGGAACATCCAGGATGGACATTCGATCCGATCCTTGGCGCAGGCCTCCTTGAAGGCCTCCGGGCCCACGGCATCGAAAATCTTGAACGGCCCCATGTCCCAGCCGAAGCCCAATTCCATGGCTTCGTCCACGTAGGAGACTTCCTCCGTAATGGTGGGAGCCACCGTGGCCGCATACGCTATGGTGGCGGACAAGAGACGCTTGGCGGCCTCGGCGCCGCGGCCTTGGGCCTGATAGAGCTTGCGGAATTTCTTCTCCAGGTTTTCTTCCTTGGACACGTCCTTGAGTTCTTCGAACCGGGCCTTGGTTTCGGGTCGATAGGCGCCCGTGACCAGATCGAGGACTTCCATCCCCTCCGCGCCCTTCTTGTAGAATCCCGCTCCGGATTTCTTGCCGAAAGCCTTCTTATCGATCAGGCCCTGGATGATGGGATCGACGGAATAGATCTCACTCGGGAACGCTTCCTTCAGGCCCTTGACGATATGGCCCAAGGTGTCGAGGCCGACCAGATCCGCGAGGCGGAAGGTGCCGGTCTTGGGGCGGCCCATGAGCGGGCCGGTGAGATAATCCACCTCTTCCACCGTGAGCTTCAGCTCCTTGGCGATTTGCAAGGGGGAGACCATGGCATGCACGCCGATACGGTTGGCGATGAAGGCGGGGGAATCGAGGGCAGGCACGGCGACCTTGTTGAGCACGGCCGTGAGCACATGATTGATCCGATCCACGGTAACCTGCGAGGTCTTGGGGCCGCGGATGACTTCCACCAGGCGAAGGTAACGCGGAGGGTTGAAGAAGTGGGTGCCGATGAAACGCTCGCGCACGGTTTCGGAAAGGTCCTGGCAGAGGATCTTGAGCGGGATGCCCGAGGTATTCGTGGCCAGGATGGTGGTGGGTCCCATCACCGCTTGCAGCTTCTTGAAGAGCTCCTGCTTGGGCCCGGGCTGTTCGACGATGGCTTCGATGATCCAATCGGTCTTACCGGCCTCGGCCAGATGATCGACGGTATTGCCGGTGGTGATCAGGTCCATGGCCTCGGCGGAATAGACCGGCGAAGGCTTCACCTTCTTCAATCCGTCACGGCCCTTGTCGGCGATGGCATTGCGGTTCTTGCCCTCGGTCGGGATATCCAGAAGCAAAACGGGTATGCCGCATCCGGCGAGGTGGGCCGCGATTTGGGACCCCATGATACCGCTCCCGATGACGGTTGCGCTACGGATTGGTTGCATGAGAGGCTCCTCCGGGGATTCAGACTGACTAGAGTATTTTAACTATGCGCGATACATGGAATCAATTTCCGCGCGGTATTTTTCCATGACAATATGCCGACGGATTTTCATGGTGGGGGTCAATTGACCGGAATCCACCGTAATGGGAGTCTTGATGATCGCGACTTTCTGCACTTGTTCCCAATGGTTCAGCTTGGCATTGACCTCGTCAAGGGTTTTCTGGATATACGCTTTGGCTTGAGGTCCGTCCAGGAAAACATCGTTGCCCATTCCATCGCAGCCGACTTCCAACTTCACCACGTTCAGGTTCTCGAAATCCGGAAAAATCAAGGCGGTGGTAAAAGGCTTGCCTTCCGCGATCACCATGACCATGTCGACCAGTTTATTGGCGGCGATGGCTTGTTCAATGGGCACCGGAGCCACGTATTTGCCGTTCGCGGTCTTGAACAGTTCCTTCTTCCGTCCCGTGATCTTGATGTAATTCTCGGCATCGAAATGTCCGAGGTCACCGGTATGCAGCCAGCCGAGCTTGTCGATCTCCTTCGCGGTCTCTTCGGGCCGGTTGTAATAGCCTTTCATGACATGCGGGCCGCGGGTCAGGATTTCCCCATCGTCGCCGATCTTGACTTCCACGCCCGGAAAGGCCAGGCCGACCGTTCCGAGCTTGCGGTGGCCGGGAAAGTTGCAGGAGATCACGGGCGAGGCCTCGGTCAAGCCGTAGCCTTCGTAAATCGGGATGCCGATATTGAGCAGGAAGGCCGCCAAGCCGGCGTCCAAGGGGGCGCTGCCGGAAATGGCGACGCGTAGCGAGCCTCCCAAGCCCTGGCGCATCTTCTTGTAAACCAGGGCATCGTAGATTTTATCGAGAAAGGTATCCTTGCTGCCGGGAACCTTGCTATGCGCCCGTTCCCAAGCCTTGGTGCCGATGATTTTCTTGAGCCCCTGGGCCATTTCCAGGTTGGCCTGCATCTTGGCATGCACCTTTTCCAATAAGCGCGGCACCATGGTGATAACGGTGGGATGGAGTTCCCGCAGGTTTTCGCCGACCTTCTTGATGTCCTCTGCGAAATAGATGCTGGAGCCGGTGAAGAAATAGTAGTAGCAGACCATGCGTTCAAAGACATGGGCGAGCGGCAGGCAGCTCAGGATCTTGTCCTCGGCCGGGTTCAAGGGAATGCGCTTATGCGCGGCCAGGACCTGGAAGACCAGATTCCGATGCGTCAGTTCCACGCCCTTGGGCACGCCCGTGCTGCCCGAAGTATAAATCAAGGTCGCCGTATCCTGCTCGTTGATGCCTTCGCTCAGGCGGAGGTAATCCCCACCCCCATTGCCCTGGCGCTTGGCTCCCAATTCCAAAAGCTTCTCGTAGGACACGCAGGCGCCTTCGCCCAGACCCGAAGGCTGCACGATGATCTTCTGCATGGTGCCGAAGAACGGTTTCATGGCCAGGTATTGCTGCTCGGATCCCACGTAGAGGAATTTCATCCCCGAGTCCTTGATCTCGAACTGGAGATTGTCGAACGAGATATTCGAGAACATGGGCACCGAGATCGCGCCCGCGCCGAGGATGGCGAGATCCATCATCAGCCAGAACGGGGACGGGTCCGCGACCAGGCCCACCTTTTCACCGGGCTTCAATCCGAGTTCCACGAGACCCATGCAGAGCCGGCGCACCGTCTCCCCCACTTGCTGGGTGGAAAGGCTTTCCCACTTGTCCGCCTTCTTATAGCCGAGGGCGCAGTCGTTCTTGAAATTCGTTTCCACGTATTTCAGGAGACCGGGCAAGGTCCTGAAGGTTTCGCTCATGTAAGCTCTCCCTTGAGATGAAGCTGGGATGGAATCCTGCATCGGACTGGTTTCGACCGTCATATCCGTCCTTTCATAATAACATAACCCCTTTTGGGTTTCATGCGGCAATGCCGTTATACATCAGGAAAAACGGAAACATTTGGAATTGTTTCAAAAGAAGAACAGGTTCAAAAAAGATTGGACGTTCTGCGTGGATGAAAAGAAACCCGGCCGGTTCCAGAGACCGACTTTTTACGGCCCGCGAAGGGCAGTTAAATCCACGACCAGCGGATTCAGGAAAAGCCGCAAGACCTTGTCCCGGAGCGGGATCTCCTTGGTGAGCAGAATGATTTGCCAGCCATGCCGGTCCTGGAAATTCCGGAGCAATTCCAGCGCCCGGGTTTCGCGCTCCTGATCCATGGCTAGGAAAGGTTCGTCGAGAACCAGGATGCCGGAGGGGGTTGACCCGGATTCGGTCCTTCGTCCGGACTCGATCCGTCCGGATTCGACTTGGCTACGCGCTGAACGTGACTTCAAGGCCAGGGCCAACTTCGCCGCCAGAACCACGGCATCCTTGGTGCCCGTGGACAGATTTTCCAAGGGGCGCACCATGCCCGCGGCATCCTGAACCTGGAGCTGGCCGGTGCCCAGACCTTGCAAGGTGAGGCCCCGGCTGCCGGGCAGAATATGCCCGAGCATGGTTTCCATTTCCTGGCCGAGACCGGACCAGAGCAGGTCCGTTCCATCGCCGATACTCCGGAAGATTTCCAATGCCAAGGCCGCCGCGCGCTTGTCCAATTCCTTCGCTTCGACCTCGGCTTCCGCCTCCGCGATCAGGTCTTCCCATTTCACGATTTCGGACGCCAGCTTGCCCAAGGTGGCCCCGACCTCGCCGGCCAGGACCTTGGTCTGGGCGATCTTTTCACGCTCGTCCTGAGCCAGGATTTCCAGATGGGTTTGCATTTGCTGGCGTTCGCGCCGGAGCCTCTGCAAGGCGGCCTCGTCGCGGCCGCGGGCGGGAATGCCTTCCTCATCCAAAGCCTGGAGCTTGCGATTCAATTCGCGGCTGAAGCCGGACGGCTCGGCGCCTTGCAGGAGGGTTTCCAAATCGGACTTGCGCTTGGGCAACTGCGATTGGATATCGGCCAGCCGGGAAACCTTTAGCAAAAAAGATTCGCCGCTCGCCACACCCAGAGCCGATAGCCATTGCTTCTCGGCCCGGCGAGCCTCCTCTTCCCCATTGCGGCCATCGGCCAGAACCCGATCCAGCCGTTCCAGGGCGGCTTCCAATTCATGCATGCGCTGGGCGGATTCCTGTTCCTGACGTTCCAGGTTTTCCTTTTCCCGCGCGCAGGTTTCCATGGCTTGCAGAAATCCTTCAGGAGTGGCGATGCCGGCGATGCTTGCGAAATCTGTTTGGGTTCCGGATGGAGTGCCGGGCTGAGTTCCGGAAGGTGTAGAAGACACGAGCCTCCACTCATCCTTCCAACGCGCCAAGGCCTGGGTCAAGCCTTCCCGAGCCAGACGCCTCCCCTGACGACGGCCCGCCAGGATGGAAATCACCGCCAGGCCAAGGCTCAAGGCCGCGACGGCAAATCCTCCGGGACCGCGCAGCCATAACAAGGCCATTCCGCCCAGTCCGATCGAAACCACGCTCGCCGCGCTTGCCTTGGCCCCGGGCCAAGCCGGGAGGCCCTTTTCCTGTTGCCCCTGTTTCCACAAAGCCGCGCGAACAGCATCGGCAAGTTTGGCCGCAGCTTGGGAACGGGGACCGGCCGATTCTTGGGCCAGTTTCAAGGACCGGTTTTCCGTTCGCGCCTTGGCGACCAGATCCGCTTGCAGCTCGCGTTTGCCGCGTTCCGATTGCACCGTGGTCGCCGCGGTTTTGACGGCCTCGGCCAATCGTTCCCAATCTTCGCGCCGCGCGTCCTTGAAGGCGGACAATTCCGCGATTCCCTTTTCCAGCGACTCCCAATCCTCGAGCCTGGCGAGTTGTGCGGCGAGCTTCTGCCTAAGCGCAATCCGATCCTCGAAGGCGAGCTCGCGATCGAAGCCGCGCAATTTTTCTTCATCGGCCTCGCGCAGCTTGCGGGTGGCCAGGAGCGAGGCTTCCAGGTCTCCCAGCGACTTCTCCTTGACCAGCAAGGATTCGCGTTCGCGACGCCGGCTTTCCAATTCCAGCTTGGCTTTGGCGAGGCGTTCCCGGACCGCGTCCAATTCCTTATTGTGCACGAAGGTCCGTTTGTCCGAGCTGCGGCGTTCGTATTCATCGGCCAGGAGCTTGGGATCGAGACCGCCATGGAATAACCCGGACTTCAGTTTTTCCATCCAATCGGAACCCTGGCTCAACTCCAGCCTGAGATCACCGGCCCGGATCGCGAACAGGTTCAGGAATTCATCCTCGGAAATGGGCGCGCCGTTCACGAGGGTGGCCGTGGCCTGGCGATGGGCGCCATAGCGAGTCTTGAGCAGCTTGCCCGGCTTCTTGGTTTCGCTGGGATCGCAGAGGGCTTGGAAGAGCCCGTCGAAAAAAGTGGTCTTGCCGGCTTCGTTGGGGCCGTAAACCACGGTCACGGGAGCCAGGTCGAAGGAAACGCCTTTGAACTTCCCGAAGTCCGCGAAGGTGATTCGGGTGATCACGTGTTCCGCTCCAGCTGCGCCTTCAGGGAGTTGAGGGCCATTTCCCGGGCCCGGATCCAGGCGGCATGGTCAGCGGCTTGGGCAGGGAGAGGCATGCGCTGATTCCAAATCGTAAGAAATTGTTTTACGATGGGATGCGATGCGATGCCGGGAAAGGCAGACACGCCCTCGCGTTCGATCTCCAGACGTCGCACCTGGGAACCATGGCGACCGCGCAAAGTCTCGGCCAGTTTGGCCACCACGCGCTCATCTTCCACCAGGCCCGTCAATTCCAATTCGATATAATCCGATCGACCCCAGCCCGAGGCGATGCGATCGAGATCGGGAACCTCCCCTTCCAATCCCAGCGGTAAGGAATAATGGCGATACTCCCCCGCCGACGACAAGGGTAGGAAGGTCGGCTCGGCCATGGCTCCCCTGTTCACTACTCCCCCGCCCACCTCGAGGAGATAGGCGCCGCGGGGGCCGCTTTCGTTCTTCCGCCAGACGCGGGTGGAACCGGGATAGGCCAGGATGAGCGGACCGGTCTTCTGGCAGCGTCGGCCATGGA
>DAINDC010000146.1:7721-11800 GCA_036732085.1 Fibrobacterota bacterium
CCCCAGGGCGGCATAATCCGCGCGGTACCGCAGGAACAGATCCGGATCCAAGGCAGCGCCCCCGCCTTCCTCGTCCGGGCCGCGGAAAGCCATGCCCGCCACCACGCCATGGGCCAAGGCAATCCGGATCGACGCTTCCTTGGGGGGAACCTGCCAGTTACCGTAACCGTTGTAATTCTCCTGATGGGGAATGGCCAGGAATTCGATCGGGAATCCGCCGCGATCCCGGCGGAGCAATTCGCAAGGCCGGCCGTGCAGAACCGTGGCGGCGCCCCAATCCAATCGGGCCAATTCGCCGGACCCGCGCTGCAAATCCTCATGGTTGCCGGGCAGGTACAGGAATTCGAAGGGCGGCGCGCCCAGGATGCGGCGGAAGTCCCCGCGCAGCTTTTCCGCATCCGCGAAGGTATTGAATAGATCGCCGCAGAAAACCAGGTAGTCCACGCGCTCGCGGCGCGCGGCTTCAATCAGCTCCGTGAAAACCGAAAGGCTATAATCCCGGTCCGCTTCGGAAAGATGAAGGTCGGCGGCATGCAGGATGCGTGGCATTGCCACATAAGATAGCAAAGGTCAGGAAGCGGACAGCCGCGCCAAGGTGGCCTGGAATTGCATCGTCCACGCGGAAAGCCTTTGGTATTTCTCAGCCAGGATTCCGGCCAATTGCGGATAGGCGGCATAGTCCATATCCATCATCTCATACTTGAGGAAGTCCCCGAAAAGTCCGCCGGCCTTGGAAGACGCGGCCATGGCCGCTCCCAGCTCCGAGAGCTGCTGGTTGAGCAGGACGATCCGTTCGTGCTGGGGAGCATCTCCGGCGAATTCCGCTTTGAGCTTGGAGGTCAGATTCAGACCCTTGGCGAAAGTCGCGGCCAGCTCTTCCAGATTCGCGGCCATCGCCGCACGTTTCGCTTCCCAATCCCTGTCCCGGCACATCAGCCGCCAGAGGCCGTCCAATTGCGGCTCCCGGTTAAAGCCGAGCGCGCCTTCCCATAAAAGCCGGCCCAGCATCCCGGTGAAATAATGCGAAGAGGCGACGGCATGCACGGGAAGAAAAATCAGGCTGCCATTGCCCAGGAAGTAACTGCGATACAGGGAAAGGTTCGGGCTTATGGCCGGAGGTGGGGACAAGGGATCGGCAACCGAATCGATCATCCAGCGGACGGTAGCGTGGACGGCCTCCGGAGTCAGATAGGCCCGGCAGAGTTGCACCGGACAGATGGCGCTGGCCGAACAGGGAGCACAGGGGATTTCCACTTGCAGGACCGCATGGCCGGGACCGTAAGGCGCGGTCTCGGAGAAATAAGCGGTGGAGAAATACAGGCCCAAGGTGCGCGTGCCCACCGCCGCGGCGATATGGATGGTTCCGGTATCATTGCTGACGAGCAGGTCGCAGGACCGCAGGAGCGCGGGCAATTGCGCGAGCGAGGTCCGCCCTACCAGATCGACCAGGGGCAGCCCCACCATGGACTGGAGCGTCTCCGCCCGGGATCGTTCACTCGCATCACCCACCAGGACGATTTCCACTTGGCCATTCTCTATGAGCCGGCGGGAAATGGCCGCAAAGTTTTCAATGGACCAGGCGCGATGCAATTGGCTGGCGCCCGTTTGCAAGGCGATCAAGGTGCGTCCGCCCCTGCGGCCATGGGAATCCAGCAAGGCCTTGGCCTCCGCGCGGCGCGCCTCGGATACCGGCAGCGAAGCCGGCTGGGGACTGGGCTGCAAACCGGCGATCCCCATCTGGATATCGACCAGGTTGAAGAGATTGTCGACCCGGTTGGCCACCATGGCGAACAGATATTTGGACCACGGCCCCAGGAGCCGCAATTCCCCTTCGAAGGTATGGATGCGGCCCAGCTTCCGCGCGGCCTGCACCTTCTCGTTGATGACGGAGGAACCGAAATCATTGGTCAGGTTCACCACCAGATCATAGGTCTCGCGAAATTCCGGATGCGTGCTGAACGGGGCCAGATTGGGAAAGGCCGCGCGGTTATCCGGATCGGTGAGCGCTTCTACGTCCTTCAAGGGCACGGGCACCAGGCGATCGAAATAGCCGCATTCGGCGAGGATGGCATGCACGCCCTGGACGCAGACCAGGGTGATCCGCGCATGGGGCTTTTCGACGCGCAGGCGCCGCAGCAAGGGCACGGTCTGCACCAGGTCGCCCAGTCGGTTCAATTGCAGGAGGAGGATATTTTCCATGCAGGAGGCCTTCCGCTTTCAGGAAGGCCGGTTCAGAAATGGTAGCCGGCAATCATGTCGAAATGCGTGCCACCATGGTTGCGCGTCCCGAAGAGATCGATCTTCGCCCAGGAATAATCGTACTCCAGGCCGATATTGAAATGCTTGTCCAGCTCCCAGTAGACGCCGCCATTCAACCAGATGCCTATCTTTCCGTCCTGATAGGTCTCGTTGTACTTGTCGCCCGTGAAGCTTTGTTGGGTGATGGTGCGTCCGAATCCGCCGCCGAAGAAGGGGCGCACGGAATAGAGCTTGAAGTCCACGATCTTGCGCACGCCCACGTTCAATTCATAGGTGGTGATATTGACCTTGGGTATCCCTTTATCCGTGCTCGGATCGTCGCTGGTCAGATCCCAATACACGTCCGGGGCCACGGCATAGCTCAGGTTGACGGCGATATTGATCGGCCAGGCGCGCTGCCGGATGTCCAAGGCGAAGCGAAACTCCGTCTCGTCCGAAAGGCCCTTGGCCGCCCAATCCTTGTCCAGGAACTTGATGCCCGCACCCATGTTGATATTGCCGGTCCACGGCAGGCCCTTGTCCACCGGCTCCTCCTTGATGGGAACATAACCGCCTTCGATGCCGGCCTTGATATCGCCCTTCACCTCGCTCAGGCCATCCTTGACCACGTCCGCGATCGGGGAAACCCAGTTGCCGGTCTTGACCACCACCGTGTCGCGACGGACCACCGTATCCCTTTTTCCAGGCTCTACTCCGGCCTGCACGGCCTTGGCCAGCTTGGTATCGTTGATGCCCCGATAGTTCCGGCGCACGATGAATTCCTGCCGCACCTTGTCGAAGGTATGCTCCACCTCTTCGCCCACATACAATTCCACCAGATCCTCGGTCGGATCCATTTGCAGCATCTTGTAGAGCCAGTACTTTCCCTTTTCGCGGGAGTCGGGGTTGGAAGTGAAGATCACGCCCAAGTATTTGGCGACGAGGATGCTGTCCCGCAAGCGATAATGATCGTGCTTCGCGCGGAAATCCTCGAGGATTTGCACCGCGGTTTCGAAGTTGCCATCACCGTATTCGGAATGGACTCGCTTGAGGTCCAGGGTATCGGAGGGATTTTCCTGCTTGGCGGATGCGGCGGCAAGCGACGGATTCCCACTCGGGTTGGCCGAGTTTTTTGCGAGGGTCGGCGATTCCGCGAAGAGTACGGTACAGGAGAAAATCAGGAGGGTCGAGGAGGTCGATAGGGAGAGTGGCATTTCATGATGATTATCACGCTAATCCCTCCAGAAATTCAAGGTATGGGCGAAGAGGGATTTTGGGGTCTTCAAAATTAATGTTATTACCATGCAGAAAAATATGGCTATTGCGCGCTGCAAACTTTATTTTCGAACAATAAACCATGGTGGGAGGTCATACCTTGTCGCAAGTCTATGAAAGCTGACGCAGCCGAAGTGAAGCCAGTTTCCAATCACAATACCGGAACGATATCGGGAATTTTCCGCTTGCGGGACTGTCCCATCCTGGTCAACCTTATTATTGATAGCCGGTTCTCTTACCGCGCCCTTTATCGGCTCACATCCTTGGCCATGAAATTCCAGGGAAGCCTGGATGCCTGCAACGAGGAAATCGCCACGTTCAGTTTTCCGAAATCGGGCATCCTCGGTTTCATCGAAGGCGTGGGATTCGAAACGAAGATCATCCGCACCGCGGTGTCACCCCGGGAGAACGGTATCTCCAAGGTTAACCTGCGTTTCGGAATCGCGGAGTTTTAAGGCCGATTTTTTTAAGGCCGATTCCATCAGGTGGCCGCATTTTGGTCGACCTAATCAGGGCTTGCTGAATAGTATTTTCGCTCAATATTGACAGCGGTTTTGTTGTGTTTC
>DAINDC010000147.1:0-3889 GCA_036732085.1 Fibrobacterota bacterium
GGGCGAGATAGTCCTCGCCCGTGCGATTGGGCCCATCGGAAATGCAGGAGGCCAACAAGGTAAATACGCCGACCGCCAGGACCTTGGCGGCCAAGCGGGTTGAAAGCGCGTGGGCAAAAATAGGCTTGGGACCCATAGGGGAATTCCGACTTTCCGCAAATCCAGGCTTTGCGAGTGGAGGGGAACTTTACCCGTCCAGTTGTTCCCTCCAGGAGGGAGAACGCGGTGAAAATATAAAATTTCCTACATTTGAAGTATGGCTTTCAACGCATGTTTCAAGGGATCGCGAACCGGCAACACTTATCCACTCGATCAGGTGATCTACCGCGATGTCGACGGCGGATTGCTCGAAGTAGAGCACGATATGGTGCAATTAAGAAACCGTTCCGCCGCGGACTGGAAGAAACTCTTCGAGTCGCGGTGTGGAACCCACAAATGGCCTTTCGCTTCCGGCATCTGGGGCAAGAAGGAATGGGTCCTCCCCGGTATCGCCGACGAAGACATCGTTTCCCTGAATGAAGGTTGGACCAACCTCTTCTATGCCCAACGTTTGGGAACCCATCTGGGCTTGGACGATTTATGGGTGAAACTCTGCGGGAACAGCCATACCGGATCGTTCAAGGACTTGGGCATGACCGTGCTGGTCTCCCAGGTGAACCATATGCGCAAACAGGGCGTACCCATCAAAGCGGTGGCCTGCGCCTCCACGGGCGACACCTCCGCGGCCCTGGCTGCCTATTGCGCCGCGGCCGGCATTCCCTCGGTGGTATTCCTGCCCGGGAACAAGATTAGTGTGGCCCAATTGATTCAGCCTATCTCGAACGGGTCCATCGTACTCTCCCTGGATACCGACTTTGACGGCTGCATGAAAATCGTCCAGGAGATCACGGAAGATAAAAGCCTCTACCTGGCCAACTCCATGAACTCCCTGCGCATCGAAGGCCAGAAGACCATCAGCATCGAGATCTGCCAGCAATTCGGCTGGGAAGTGCCGGATGTCCTCATCATCCCCGGCGGCAACCTGGGCAATGTTTCCGCCTTGGGCCGCGGCTTCGACATGATGCTCGACTTGGGTCTCATCGACAAAAAGCCCCGGCTGGTGGTGGCCCAGGCGGCCAATGCCAATCCCCTTTACCTATCGTATAAAAGCGGCTTCACCCAGTTCGCGCCCATCCAGGCCAGGAAGACCGAGGCTTCGGCGATCCAAATCGGCAATCCCGTGAGCTATGATCGGGCGGTCAAGGTCTTGAAGAAATATTCCGGCGAAGTGTATGAGGTGACGGAAGAGCAGCTTGCGAACGCCGCCCATCTCGCGGATCGCACCGGATTGTATTGCGATCCCCATACGGGCGTGGCCATCGGCGCGCTATTGCAGATGGTGGAGGCGAAGGCCGTAACCCGCAAGGACCGTATCGTGGTGGTTTCCACCGCCCACGGCCTGAAGTTCTCCGAGTTCAAGACCCGTTATCATAAGCGGGAGTTGGAAGGCGTGAATCCCAAGTTCGCGAATCCGATTTCGGAATGCCCGGCGGATACCGATAAGGTGCGCGCCATCCTGGAAAAGCGGTTCAAGGAGTCGGCGCTGGCTTAAGGGCGCGCCTGACGCTCCGGGACCGATTCTCTTGGGATCGGCAGTTCACAGACTAATTACTTGTCTTTCTTCAGCAGGGAAAGGACTTCGGGGACCAGATCGATGGCTTTCCCGAAAACATCCTTCTCGCGCGTCAGGCTCATGAGCCGCGCATTGCCGTCGCTGACCACGATGAAGGCGATGGGCTCCACGCTGAGTCCGCCTCCCGAACCGGCGAGTTCGGATTTTCCGGTATTCGATCCCAAACCAAAGCCCACGGAAACCTTGGAGACCGGGATCAAGGTCGTATTGTCCACGACTATGGGTTTACCGATAACCGTATCGGTCTGGGCGATGCTGCGCAGTTTTTCCAGGATTACCGATGCAATGGTGTCTATGCTCATATGCCAAAATATAGGTTATGCCAGGCCGTAAACAATCCCCGCGTCGACTAGGACGGGGAATGCGGTTTGACCAAGGCGAAAAAGGTCGATCCTTTGCGGTTGATCAGGAAAAGGAGGCTGCTCCCTTTCTTGGATTTCAGGACCTGGCTCTGAAGGTCCTTGACGGACTCGACTTTTTTCCGGTTCACCTCCAGGATCACGTCGCCTTCTTCGATGCCGGCCTCCGCCGCGCCGCCATCCGGATCGATCTTGGTGACCGCGACTCCGGATTTCACCTTGTCGCTCAGCTGCAATTGCTTACGGACTTCATCCGAAAGATCCGCCGCTTCCAAGCCCAGCGAGGTCACCACGCCATTGCTTTCGGTTTCGCCGGGTTCCTGGCTCGGTTGGTTTTCCTGAGACAGTTTTTCTTCCTCGCGTTTGGTGACCTTGGCCTTGGCCGTGGTGGTTTTCCCGTCCCGGAACAAGGTCAGATCGATGGTTGTTCCCGGCGGAATCAAGGCGATGCGGTTCATGAGGTCATTGGCATCGAGGATGTCCTGGCCTTGCAGTTTCAGGATGACATCCCCGCGGCGGACGCCGGCCTGCTCGGCGGGCCCGCCGGGGACGACATCGCCGACCAGGGCTCCGTGGTGATCCTTCATACCCAAGGCATCCGCCATATCCGGGGAGAGCTGCTGGATGGAAACCCCGAGCCATCCGCGCGTCACCTTGCCATGCTTGATCAGATCCACCATCACGTGCTTGGCCAGGTTGACGGGAATGGCGAAGCCGATCCCCTGGTAGCCGCCCGTCTGCGAATAGATGGCGGTGTTGATGCCGATGGCCTCCCCGTCCAGGTTGACCAGGGGCCCTCCGGAGTTTCCCGGATTGATCGCCGCATCCGTCTGGAGAAAATTGCCGTAGGTGCTGATGCCCGTGTTCTCGCGGCCCTTCGCGGAGATGATGCCCGTGGTCACCGTCTCATAAAGCCCATAAGGAGCGCCTACCGCCACCACCCATTCGCCGATTTGCAATTTGTCGGAGTCGCCCAACGGCAGGGGCACCAGGCCCGCCGGGACCTTGCCCTTTATCTTCAGCACCGCCAGATCGCTGGGCTTGTCGGTGCCGACCACCTCGGCTTCGAACACGCGTTCGTCGGAAAGCTTCACGGTTATCTTCTGCGCGTCTTCCACCACGTGGTTGTTGGTGAGGATGTAGCCTTCCGCATCGGTGAGGAATCCGGAGCCCAATCCGGTCTGCTTGAATTTCCTGGGGGCCTGCCGCCGCCGCCCATGCGGGTTTTGCCCCGGCTCGCCGAAGAAGAACCCGAAGGGATCGTCGGGGTCGGTGAAGCCGAACAAGCCCGGAGACTGGGTCACGGTCCTTTCCATGCTCACGCTGACCACGGAAGGGATCACCTTTTTGGCCACTACGGTGAAGATATCCTGGAAGGCCCCGTATTTCCCGGATGAGGACGGGGTGGAGGCCGATGGGGCATTTCCGCTCACTCCGGCTTGGGCGGGAGACGGATCCGGCCGGGAGGATTCCGCGGCGGCGCTCTTGAGACGGCAGCCGGAGAGCGCGAAGGACAATGCCAGGGCGGTCAGAATGAAGTGGGTATTACCGGTGTTACGTCGGTTCGGCATGTTCCCTCCGGGGCCGGTTGAACTTCCGTGCGGGACGGCGGCGCCAATCGCCTGATCAATAAAAACAGTTGCATCCTCCCCGACAACAGAAATCTTTCCTTCCGATCGAACGAGAATTATTGGCGCCCAGGGGCGCCGATAAAATTTTCATTGGTGGAACGGCCCATTACAACAAGGAGCATTCGGATGAAGACGATCGATAGGTTATTTCTGGCGGGATTTTTGGGAGCGAGCCTCGGCATGGCTCCAACGTTCGGAGCCGTGGGAATCGGGCCCTTGGTGGGAGC
>DAINDC010000147.1:3899-6275 GCA_036732085.1 Fibrobacterota bacterium
AGCCAATTTCGCGAATGCGGATCTGGGCGATCACGATACGCGAAACATCACGGGGTGGGCGGTAGGCGCCCGCCTGGAAGCCGGGCTGATGCCCCTACTGTCCCTTCACCTCGATCCGATGTTGGTCAAGTCCGGAGCCGAATTCACTTCTTCGGGACCGGGCGTGAGCGGTCACGGGGATTTCATCCTCCTGGAAGTGCCGGCCCTATTGAACGTGAGGCTGTCCCTGCTCAACCTGGGCGTGTACGGATTCGCGGGACCCGATCTCATATTCATCACCGATGCCACCGGCAGCCTTACTTCGGCCGGGGACTTGCGGAAAAGCCAGGTCAAGTCCACTTCCCTGGCGGGCGATGTGGGCGCCGGCGTGGCGGTAGGGCTCGCGCCCTTCATCGAACTCAGCGCGGATGCCCGCTATGTCCATGGCTTTACCAACATGCTGGAACATACCATCGGCGATGTCGAGAATTGGCGCACCCGGGACGTCCGGTTGACCGTGGGGGTCCTCTTACACAGTCCCCGCTGAGGAGCATAGCCCCCCGTTGAGGACGGCCCTGGCCCATGGGAACCCAGGTCTAACGCGATTTCCAGCGGGAATCCGGCTTGGATTGCTGAAGTTGGGGTTTGCCCCAGGGTCGCCTGTTTTTAAGGTGGCACGGCGGTACATCCGTGCTTTACCATTTGACAGGTGCTTTAACCCCCGGGTGTACCATGCTGGCTCAAAACGGATCCGATCGCCGCAATAATATCTTTCGCTTCCATACCCTTCTGGAGCTGCTGGGTCACTATTCGGATTTCCTGTCCGCCCAGCAGATGGAAGCCGTGATCCGGGATTCGGCGCGCGTATTCGTGGAGCGGGATTGGGCCAGCGAGCAGCAGACCCGCCTGCAGTTCATCAAGAAGTGCGAATATATCATGGAAGCGCTGGTCTCGATGAAGGAGGCGACGGTGCGCCACGGGATGGAAGAATAATTCCATTCTTTTTATAACCCATCAAATCGTGACCAATAAAATTGGTTTTCTGTCTCCGCCCCGGGAATGACAAAAGGGCTCAGAGTTTTAAAAAATGGGCAAAGAAAAAGGGGCTTTCGCCCCTCGTTCTTGAAAATTGCAAGTGCCAGGATTCGAACCTGGAGTCTTCTGATTCGTAGTCAGATGCCTTATCCAGTTTGGCCACACCTGCGTATTTCGGTAAGGAAGGGCTAAAGTAATAAAAGCCCTCCCGCTTGTCAGGTCATCGGTCACTTGAACTTGTGAATTTGCACTCCCAATCGGTAAAAGCCTTCGTTTTTCTGCGGAATGCTGATCAGCAAGGCATAAAGTCCCGGGGTATCGACTTTCTCGAATTTCCGCTTATAGGTGGTCAAATCGGCTGGTGTTTTTAAAGTGTCGGTGCCTGTAGCCATGGTTTGGGCCGAATCCAGCACGGTCTTATAATCGAAGTTCGCGAGCGTGGAGTCGAATCCCTTGGTGGGGAAGGGCCCGGCCACCAGCAGGGTTAAATCCAGGTTCTTCCGCGTCGTCAGGGAAGTGTAAAGCGTGTCGCCAGCCGTGAGTTTGACGACCTTGATGTCCTGATAATCGAGAGTTCCCGGCGGGAGCTTGAAGTCCAGGCTGCCTTCCGAAATGAATGCATCCGCAAGCGGGCTTCCATCGAGCCAGGTCGAATCGGATGCGAATAGGGAATCATAGTCGCCTTTGAAATCCGGATTGACGAAGTCCTGATCGGCCCAGGTGAACGGGGCGAAGGATTCCTCGATCCGGGGTTGGCCATTGCCCTTCAGGTCCCGCAGACCCGTGAGGGCGAGGGTGAACGGGGCATTGATGACGAAATGGGTTCCCCCATAAAGATTGTTCTTCCCGAAGATGAGGAGCTTGGTGTCGCCGATCAACTGATGGTCAATACGTCCGGGGGCGTGAAATCCAAGGCCAGCGCGCCGGTGTCGATTTTTTCCGAGAATTCGATGGATAGGGTATCGGTGACGCCGAACCGGCATTTCCCTTGCGACTTTTGCAGGTTGATTATATGATCGGGTGGGGTGCTGTCCGATTCGGCGGGCTTGTCGCATCCGATCAGGCACATGCTCAAGCATACGATCAAGGAAAGGGCCAACCATCCCATTACAGCGGCGGACCGTCGTCCCCATTTCGCTTCCAGCATATCGGTCACCCTTTCTTCTGGTGTAAGCCAAAACGCCCTGCGTTCACGCCTTGCGTGCGTTCACGCCCCGCGTATGACACCCTGTGTCCGGCACCTTGTGCCCGGCACCCGGTGCCCGGGAACCCGGTGCCTGTTCGCGGCGGCAGGCGCTCGACTGGAGCTCCGCGCTGCCTTCAAATTAAAAAACTTACGACAATATTTTTACCTTAGGGACA
>DAINDC010000147.1:6285-11754 GCA_036732085.1 Fibrobacterota bacterium
ATCCAGGGCTTTGGATCCTTAATTGCCGAATGGTACCGACTGGTCCGGAAGGATCTCGGCAAACCCGCCTACCGGCAGCGCTTGCGCACCTGGTTCTTCATCCTGGGAATTTTTCCCATGGCCGGACTGCTTATCGCCGCCGTGGTCATCGTCCACTTTTCCCGATCCTTGCCCTCCCTGGAAACGCTCGAGCGCATCGAGCCCAATCTCATCACCCGCGTCTATGACAAGGATACCGCCCTAATCCACGAGTTCTATACCCAGCGCCGCATCTGGACACCGGCCGCCAAGATCCCCATGGCCCAGAAGTGCGCGGTCTTCGCCATCGAGGATCAGAAGTTCTACAATCATTGGGGCGTGGATCTGAACGCCTATCCGTCCGCCTTGCTGCCCGCCTTGTTGGGCCGGCGCGCGCGCGGCGCCTCCACCTTGACCCAGCAATTGGCCAAGAACCTGTTCCTGACCTCCGAACGTTCCGTGGTCCGCAAGCTGAAGGAAGTGCTGGTGGCGGTCCAGATCGAGCGGACCTATACCAAGGATGAGATCCTCGAATTCTATTTCAACCAGGTCTACCTGGGGGCCGGCGCCTATGGCTTCGCGGCCGCGGCCGAACGGTATTTCTCCAAGCCCCTCGACTCCCTCGCGATCAATCAATATGCGCTCCTGGCCGGCTTGCTGCAAAGGCCCGAGGCCTATCGTCCCGATTTGAGTCCGGAAGCGGCGCGGGAGCGGCGCAATACCGTGCTCGGAGCCATGAAGTCCATGGGTTATATCAACCGCAAGCAGCTGAAGGAGACGCTCAAGTCCCCCTTGTCGGTCAAGATGTGGATGCCGCCCACGGGCTTGGGCGCCTACTATATCGAGTCGGTCCGGCAGATCATGGAGAAGAAGTGGAACGAGGATTTCGTCTATAACCAGGGCGTCACCGTCTACACCACCTTGGATTCGGCCTTGCAGAGTTATGCGGAATCCACCTTGGTCGCCAACCTCCACCATATCCGCAACCGCCTGCGCTACCGCACCGCGCGCGGCTGGAACATGTCCGGGATCCTGCATATCCCCACCGACAGCATCGTCCGGCATTGGGACGATTATTATCCCCGCTTCGATTCCATGTACGCCAAGAAGGATACCTCGACCGAGCATAAGCGGTTCCCGGATTCGCTCAAGTACGTCCATGTGCAGTCCGCTTTATTGATCCTCGATAATGAGACGGGTGCGGTGCGCGCCATGGTGGGAGGGGAGAATTTCGAGAAGTCCAAATACAATCGGGCCTTGCAGGCCGTGCGATCGCCGGGGTCGGGCTTCAAGCCCTTCGTCTATGCCACCGCCGTGGATAACGGCGCCAGCCCCGGGGACATCGTCAATGATCAACCCATCACCATACCCGATCCCATGGACTCGACCAAGTTCTGGCGGCCGCATGATTTCGAACCGGGATTCGATGGGAAGATGACCATGCGCCGGGCCTTATACAAGTCCAAGAACCTGCCCGCCATCGAGGTGGCCATGAAATACGGGCTCAATACCGTGGTCTCCTATGCGCGCAAGTTCGGCCTGACGCATAACGTGCCGCCCGTGCCTTCGCTCGGCATCGGATCCTGCGAAGCCACCTTGATGGAAATGACATCGGCCTATACCGCCTTTCCCGACGGCGGCGTGCGGCCCTTGCCCTACATGATCGAGAAGATCGCGGACAAGAACGGCCAGGTGATCTTCCAGAACATCCCCCAGACCCAGGAAGTGCTCCGCAAGGAAGCGGCATGGATCATGTGCACCATGCTGCGCGATGTGAACATCCATGGTACGGCCGCCGCCATCTGGGCCAGCGGCTTCAACCATCCCTCGGGCGGCAAGACCGGCACCACCAATGACTTCACCGATGCCTGGTATATCGGCTTCACCAAGCGGCTCACCATGGGCGTCTGGGTGGGCGCGGACGATCATACCGGCATGGGCCCGGGCCATACCGGCGCCGACGATGCCGTGCCGGTCTGGATTTCCGTGATGACCCATGCGGAAAAGGGGAAGTCGGCCTTGCAATTTCCGCGGCCGGAGGGCGTGGTGGAGGCCACGGTCTGCCAGGCTTCGGGCCTGCTCGCGCAGAGCTTTTGCAAGCTGACCACCACGGACTTCTATATCGCCGGCCATCAGCCCACCGAACCCTGCACCCCCGAAATGCATTCGAAAAACAATTCCGGAGAGGATATCTTTACGGCCAACCAGCATAAGGATCGGCATGCCACCACGGTCACGGACGGGACCAAGGACAACAGCAAGGAAAAGTCCAAGGACAAGGACAAGGAGAAGGTGGCCGAGAAGAAACCCGATCATCGGGTCCGCAAGACTTTTTGATCCGGGTTCGCTGCACACCCTGCTTAGCCGGCCGGTATTGATGAAGAGCGAGACCTTGGGCCCGATGAAAGGTGCGCGGTTCGGCTGATGGTCCGCTTGATCGCCAATCCGGAAACCGCCGATTCGGAAATCGGGCGTTGGTTCCGGTTCCTGGGCTTGCTGATTGCGATTCCCACCGGGATCCTGGTGCTGGTCCTGGGCGCATTCTGGATCACCTTGCCCCCCCTGGAAAAACTGGAGCGTATCGCGCCCAGCCTCATCACCCGCATGTACGACAAGGATTCCGTCCTGATCCGCGAGTTCTATGCGGAGCGGCGGATCTGGACTTCCCTGGACGGCGTGCCGGAGCGGCAGATCCGGGCGGTGCTCGCCATCGAGGATCAGAGTTTCTACAGCCATGGCGGAGTCGATCTGAAAGCCATTCTCGCGTCCCTGTTGCCGGCCATCACCGGGAAGCGGGTCCGCGGCGGATCGACCTTGACCCAACAGTTGACCAAGCTGGTCTTCCTGGGGCCGGAGCGATCCCTATCCCGGAAATTGCGCGAGGTGATGCTCGCCATGCGCATCGAACGCACCTATACCAAGACGGAAATCCTGGAGTTCTATCTCAACCAGGTCTATATGGGCGCGGGCGCCTATGGATTCACTTCCGCCGCGGAACGCTATTTCTCGCGGCCGGTGGATTCTCTCACTTTGCCCCAGCAGGCGCTCATGGCGGGCCTGCTGCAAAGGCCCGAAGCCTTCCGGCCAGATAAGCATCCCCAGGCGGCCATGGCCAGAAGGAATACCGTGCTCCGCGCCATGGCCAAGACCGGGGCCATCACGGAAGCGGAGCTGGAGAAGGCGCTGGCCCAGCCCTTGGGACTGAAGATGAAGGAATTCGCAACCGCCTCAGGCGACGAGGCGGCCTATTTCGTCGACATCGTGCGCCAGGAGCTGGAGGGCCGCTGGGGCAAGGGTTTCCTGGACAGCGCGGGAACGCGCATCCTCACCACCTTGGACAGGCGCGCCCAGGCCCTGGCGGATTCCGCCCTGGCCGGGCATCTGGCCGAGCTCCAGGAGGAATTGAACGGGAACGCCATGCGGGAGCTGGGCATGCCGGCAAGGCTCCGGAAGCCGCCCGAGGAAATCCTGCGTCATTTCGACGCGTACTACGCCCGCTTCGACTCCCTCTACCTCAGGAAGGACACGGCGGAGGCAACGCGCAAGTTTCCGGAACATGCACGTTACCATAAGGCCCAGGGCGCGGTGGTGGTCCTGGAGAACGGGACGGGGGCGGTAAGGGCCCTGACGGGAGGGCTCGACTGGCGGGAGTCCAATTACAACCGGGCCACCATGGCCGCGCGGTCTCCCGGTTCCGCCTTCAAGGCCATCGTCTATGCGGCGGCAATCGACAAAGGCTCGAGCCCGGGCTTCCATATCGTGGATCGGCCCCTCTCCATCCCCGATCCCGATGACTCGACCAAACCCTGGCGTCCGCACAACCTCGACTATGACTATGAAGGCGGGATGACCCTGCGCCGCGCCTTCTATCGTTCCCGGAACATGCCCGCCATCCAATTGGCCATGGAGGTGGGACTGGATACGGTGGCCGCCTATGCGAAACGCTTCGGCATTTCCAGGCCCATGCGCGCGGTCCCGTCCCTGGCATTGGGCGCCTGCGACGCCACTCCCATCGAGATGACGTCGGCCTTTTCCGTCTTCCCCAACGGCGGGGAGCTGCGCGTACCCCGCTTCATCGGATCGGTCCGCGATCGCAACGGGGCCTCCATGCCGCTCGGCGAGCTCGGACGGTCCGAGGTGATCGGGGAAGCGACCGCATGGATCCTGACCGGCATGCTCCGGGACGTGAACATCCATGGTACCGCGGCGGATGTCTGGGCGGATGGATTCAAATTCCCCTCCGGAGGCAAGACCGGGACCTCGAACGATTACCGGGATGCCTGGTATATCGGCTTCACCAAGCGGTATACCGTGGGCGTATGGGTGGGCACGGACGATCATCAATCCCTGGGCGCGGGCCATGCGGGCACGGATGTCGCCATGCCCATCTGGCTCGACATCATGCGCGGCTTGCACGAAGGCATGAAGGTCCGGGACTTCGACAAGGATTTCCCGCGCCCCGCGGGCGTTTCCGATATCCGCGTCTGCAAGCTGACGGGCCTCGCGCCCCAGGCCTTCTGCGATTCGGTGATCGAGGACTACCGGGTGACGGGACTGGGCTCCCGCCTGGCTCCTTGCCGGCCGGAATTGCATGCGGCCTACCACAATGGGGAGAAAGGCCGTGGGGACGATAAGGGCCGGAAGTCGGTCTCCGCCCAGACGAAAAATGCCAAAGGCGCGGCCAAGGGCGGGTCGGTCTTGGGGAGTATCTGGAACCGGATCCGGAATCCGTTCAACGGCGGCGCCCATTGAAATCGGTAGTAGGGTGTTGATGCAAAAAGGTTGCTGAGACGAAGGCTACGGAGCGGGGTTCCCCAGTAGCTTCAGAGAGAATCAGGGCAGCGGGAATTCCATCTTTTCGCGGGCGAAGGCCACTTCGATCTTGGGATTGCGCGCGCGGCATTTGTCCTTGACCTCGGCCTCATAGGCTTCCAGGAAATCATCCGCATGGTTGGGGTCGTGGTGGAAGACCAGGTATTTCTTCACTCCCGCGTATTGCGCCAGCTCGAAACCCTTTTCCCAGGTCGAGTGCCCCCAGCCCTTGTACTTGGTCTCGTAATCCTCGGGCGTATACATGCCGTCGTAGATCAGGATATCGGCGCCCTTGGCCAAGTCGCCTATGTTCAGATCCATGCGATTCGCATAATGCTCGGTGTCGGTGGCGTAGACGAAGGCGGTCCCGTTGCGAAGATCGTCCAGGCGGTAGGCCAGGACCCCGTTGGGATGGCAGCCGGAAGCGCAGGTAACCTTGCCGATAACCTCGCCGTCCGCGGCCTTGATGGCGATGGATTGGCCCGGAGTGATGTCGGAATAGGTGAAGGCCGCGCCGAGCTGATGCAGGGAAATGGGGAAGTTGGGCCCTTCCATCTGGCCGGCCAGGATTTCGCCCAAGGTATTGTCCGCCTTGCCGCGGCCATAGACGTCGATATGGTAACCTTCGCGGTACCCCGG
>DAINDC010000148.1:0-2333 GCA_036732085.1 Fibrobacterota bacterium
CCCGAGTACCTGCGCGATCATCCGGTCTATTATGCCGGTCCCGCCAAGACCCCGGAGGGCATGGCTTCCGGAAGCTTCGGCCCCACCACGGCCGGGCGCATGGACGGTTATGTCGACGGGTTCATGGCCAAGGGCGGATCGCTCGTCATGCTCGCCAAGGGCAACCGCTCTCCGGTGGTGCGCCAGGCCTGCGCAGAGCACAAAGGATTCTACCTCGGCTCCATCGGCGGGCCCGCCGCCATCCTGGCGCAGGAGAACATCCTCAAGGTCGAGATCGTGGACTTCGCCGAATTGGGGATGGAAGCCGTGCGGCGGATCTGGGTCAAGGACTTCCCCGCCTTCATCGTCGTCGACGACAAGGGCAACGATTTCTTCGAGGGCATGGGGAGCAAGGAATGACTTCCAAGGCCGCCGGTCCTGATTTCACCGCGGCCCCGGGCATGCTGAAGATCTGCATCGTGGTTTCCTCCATCGGCGGGCCGCGCATGCTCACGCCGCTTTTCTCCGCGCCCCTCAAGGAGGACATCGCCTATATCGTCATCCAGCGGCTGGCCGGAGCCGGGCTCCTGGACGTGCTGGTGGAATGCCTGCGCGAGGAGGTCAACCGCAAGACCTTGGTGGCCGGGCATTCCCTGCAGCTCCAGGGCGGCGCCATCCACTTCCTGCCCAACGAGCGCAACTACGCCTTCCAGGGCGACAAGCTCATCGCCGCGGACCTGCCGGGCCATACCCGGCTCAGCCTCGATCATCTCTTCACCTCCGCCGCCGCGATGCCCAATCCCTGCGCGGTGGTGATCCTGTCCGGCATGCTCACCGATGACGACGGCCTGGCCGGCCTCGCGAGGCTGAACGCCCGCGGCGTGCCGATCACGGGAAGCCTGGAAAGCCATACGCCCGTCTTCGATATGATCGAGCAGCTGCGCAGCCGCAGCCTCATGGGGGAACTCTATCCTCCCAAATACCTGCTCGAGCACCTGCGCTTCCGCGAGAACGGGGACGGCAAGTCGGCGCGGCGGGACGGATCCGGAGAAGCACCAAGAATCCTGGTCGCCGATGACGACGAGAAGATCCGCTCCGTGCTCGTGGAGATGTTGCGCGCGCAAGGCATGGCGGCGGATTCCGCCGCGGACGGCCTGGACGCCCTGCGGAAGATCCAGAAGGGGAGGTACGACACCCTCCTCCTCGATCTGCATATGCCGGAGATGGACGGCCTCAAGACCTTGGAAGCCCTGAAGACCATCGACCCCACCCTGCCCATCGTAGTCATGACCGGCCTCGACGATCCCGTCAAGGTCCAGGCGGCCAAGGAGTTCAACGTCCTGGGCGTGCTCCAGAAACCCTTCCCCTGGGACAAGCTGAAGAAGCTGCTGCCGCAACTCCGCAAGGACGAAGCGGGGAAGTGACCGCGGTCCGGGATCGGGCAAAAAAAACGCCGCACCCCGGATGGGATACGGCGCTCGAAAAACTGAAATCAGGCTTCAACGCACCGAGGCGTAGGAACGGCTCTTCCGCTTCTGCATGCGGATGAAATTGGCCCGGCGGAAATCGTTGCGATGTTCCAGGCAATAGCGGGGATAGACGAACTGTTTCGGGAACACCTTGACGATATACTTGGTGTCGCAGCCTTCCAGGCAGCAGCAGAACTCGAGATCGAGGACTTCCGTGTAGTTGTGCTTGAACACCATGTTCTTGACATCTACGCTCTCGAACTCTTTCTTATGTTTGGCGCGCTGCTTGATATCGCGATGAAGTTCGCAATATTTGGCAATCGGATGACCCCAAAACTCCCGTCCGCATCCAGGCTCCTGGCATATCTTAAGTTTGATGCGTTTCTTTTTCTTGTATTTGGGCAGTTGCATGTGGCCGCTTCCTCAGGATGTTTAAAGGGCATACGGTCCCCTTATTCAGGGAAAGATAACAAAATCAGACGACTTGTCAACCCGTTAAGTCAGCTTTTACATTTATTTGATTTTTTGTAGGCGAAATTTGGCGAACTTCGGCACATATATTTTTTGCATGTTTTACGTTCGGAGGTAGGATCCTGGACTTTTATCTCCGAAATGGAATTTTTCGGCTTTAAGATTTGGAGCCGAACCTCGGATCCAGGGATATAATTAGAATCCATGCCCGCAGCAAAAAAAACTCCCTTCGCATCGGCCTCGATTGCGATTGCCCTCGCTTTGACTTTGGCCGTCTGGTTGTCGGGCTGCATTTTCGATTCCAAGCTCCCGCCGGTGGAAACCAATACCGTCGAGGGCCATTTCACCGATACCCTCTACCCGGCCGGAGCCACCCCGGCGCGGACCGTGGCCCTGTTCCAGCCCATCCTGGAT
>DAINDC010000148.1:2343-11657 GCA_036732085.1 Fibrobacterota bacterium
ATTCCAGCCTGGGCGCAGGCCAATCGTCGGACCTGGAAACCTTCCCGCCCGTGAACGTCAAGGAATCGGCCTCGAAGGACGTGGTCCAATACCGCCTGACCCGCCAACGTTTCGGGAGCTGGAATCCCAAGCTCGAATTCCAATGGAACTATTTCCTGATCGCGAGCAACTTCCTCTTCCCGGAAGGGATTCCCGATACGAGCGGATTGTCGGACTCGACCAAGGGACTGTATGCAAGGGTGGTATTGGATCGCGTCCACCCCACGAATCATTTCACCAACTATTTCGACAGCGCTTCCGCGCCCGCCACCTTGAACCGCATCAACAGTTCGACCAAGGCCGGGGCGGTCGGCATCGCCGTCAAACGGCCTGCGGGCAGCGATACCCTTTTCGTCCAGGAGGTGGTGGCCGGCTCCCCCGCCGCCAAGGCCAACTTGGCCGTGGGCATGGCCATCCTGGCGGTGAACGATTCCTCCGTGGTCGGCGATTCCTCCCTGGAACGGTTCCAGCGCTTCAGCGTCGGCGATTCCGGCGTGGTGGTGGTCTTGAAGGTGAAAGGTCCGCAGGGCATCACCGACGTCACCATGACGCGCGTGCCCGTCGCCTTCCCCACCGTCCTGGCGGACTCGCTGGCAACCGACGTGGGATATATTTCCATCAGCGGCTTCACGCCCACCACCGTGGGCGACATGTCCACCTATACGGAATTCCGGGACGCCCTGATCGCGACCGCGCGCTTCCCGGTCACCATCCTAGACCTGCGCGACAATGGCGGCGGCTCGGTCGATATCGCCTTCAAGATGTGCGATGAAATCCTGACGGCCCAGACCATCATCATCCGCGAGCACCAGCGCCGCTTCGAGGATACCAAGCATGTTCCCATGGGCTCCGAGATCATCACGCGGGCGGCTTCCGGAGGCGTCGGCGAGAACGCCCCGGGCGGAGGGGCGCGCAAGTACCTGCTGCTGGCCAATGGCAATAGCGCGAGCGCGGCCGAGATCATGCTGGTGTCCCTGAAGGAAGGCGCCAAGGCGCCCTTGATGGGAACGCGGACTTACGGGAAGGGCGTGGGACAGACGGTGCGGAATACGCCCGGGCACGGACTGGCTCTGGTCACCTTCCTTAAATTCACCAGCGCCTCCGGGCTCGATTACCACAAGCTGGGACTGGAACCGGACTATCCCGATTCGTCTTCCGCGGACAGCCAGTTGGTGAATGCGACCAAGCGCGCCCAGGCCTTGATCGCCTCTCCCGCCCCCAAGCTTTCCGCGGACGAAACCGCGCTTTCCACGAGCGCTGCTGCGCGGGGGGATCGCGATCTGGCCCGAAGGGCCGCGGCCATTGAGTGGAACCGCAGGCTCACCCTCCGCCCGGGCATCCGGGAATTGGAAATCCCCGAGCCGGAACCGGAAATAATCCAGCCTTAAAATTAAACGGGACTTTTAAACGAGACTTAAACGGGAGCGCCCAGCTTCTCTTCAAGGATGGCCAGGAAAAGCTGGATCCCGGTCGCGAGCGCGGCATCGTTGAAATCGAAGCGCGGATTGTGGAGGGGACCCTGGGCCGAGCCCAGACCCAGCCATAGATAAGCTCCCGGCGTCTTCTCCAGGAAGAAGGGAAAGTCTTCGCCGGCCATGCTGGGCTTGGGTTCCAGGCACTTCTCGGCTCCCAGGGCGCGGACGGCGGCGCGCCGGGCCAGGGCGGCCATGGCGGGATCGTTCACGGTGGCCGGGCAGCCTTCCACCCATTCCACGCGCGCATCGAGCCCCAAGCCCCGGCATAGGCCGAGAGCCAGGTTTTCCAATCCAGCCTTGAGCCGGTTCCTGAGCCCCTCGCTGTGGGTCCGCAGGGTGCCGCGCAGGAGGCATTCCTCCGGGATGACATTGTAGGTCCGTCCTCCCTGCACGTGCCCGAAGGTCAGGACCGACGATTCCACCGGATCGGTGGATCGGCTCACCAGGGATTGCGCCGCGACGATGAGTTGGGCCGCCGCCAGGATGGGATCGAGGGCATGATGGGGCTGGGCCCCGTGCCCGCCGCGCCCGAGCACCGTGATCTCGAAATTGTCGACCGAAGCCATGACCGCGCCGCCATGCACGCCCACCGTGCCCAAGGGCAGGTCCGGCCAACCGTGGAGCCCGAAGACGGCTTCCACCTTGGGCGCGAGCAGCACGCCGTCCTCCACCATGCGCCGGGCGCCATTGCCGCTTTCCTCCGCGGGCTGGAATAGGAGCTTGATGTCCGCGGGATAAGCCTTGCCGGCGCGGCCTAAATGCTTGGCCAAACCGAGCAGGATACTGGCATGGCCGTCGTGGCCGCAGGCATGCATGGCCGTCCCCGTGTTCGAAGCCCACGGTAACCCGGAGGTTTCCTGCATGGGCAGGGCGTCCATGTCCGCGCGCAGGGCCACGCTCCGCGAGCGATCGCGTCCGGGCCAGAGGCCGACCACGCCCGTGGAAGCCGGGAAGGTATGCACTTCCAGACCCGCCGCCTTAAGTTCGCGGACGATGAGCTCGCGCGTCTGGTACTCCTGGCCGCTGAGTTCCGGATCCCGATGGATGCGGCGGCGCAGGGCCACGCACTCGGCGACGATGTCGGGAACGATGCCGGCGGGCAGCTGGGGCGCATCGGGCATACCGGAGACCGGGGCGGGGACTTCGGCCATCAGGATCCTCCGGGGGCTCGGGCCAACACCAAATCGGGAAGGAAGAAACCCATGGGATCCACCTTGGCATTGTGCACGGTCAATTCATAATGGAGATGCACGCCCGTGGCCACGCCGGTCATGCCCATGGTGCCGATGGTCTCGCCGCGCACGATTTTTTGTCCCTTGCGGACCAGCACGTCCTGGAGATGGGCGTAGAAGCTCTCCACCCCGCGGCCATGATTCACCTTGATGCAATTGCCCCAGAGCAGATCCTTCCCCACCTCCTCGACCGTGCCGCCTCCGGAGGCGAATACCGGAGCGCCGGCCTTCAGGGAGAAGTCGACGCCGGCATGCAGGGCCTTGCGGCCCGTGAAAGGATCGGGGCTGTATCCGAACTCGCGGGTCACGATGGCTTCCACCGCCACGGGATAACCGGTGGGCAGGCCTTCCACGAGCGAACCCTGGGTTTGCAGCAGCTTCAAAGTGGAATCAAAGTAGGCGGAGATGAGCCGGGCGCGATCGAGGGAAACGCCCACATCCGACTTCATCGGGGAAAGGCCGTGGAAGAACGAGAACAGGCTGGAGGATTTATGCTGCTTCTCCGCGTCCGAGTACTCGACCCCGGAGAGCATCAGGGCATTGACCTTCTGTTCCTCCAGGTGGGACAGATCGCCGCGCAGGCCGCGCAGATCCTGGTCGAGCTTGCCGACCCGATCCTCCAAGGCGCTATTTTCCAGGGCCAGTTTTTTCCGTAACTCACGCGTTTCCGGGGGATCGTGGAGATAGCCGGCCAGGACCAGGCAGGCTCCGATGGCCGCCAGGGGAAAGACCAAGCAGGCCGCCAGGATGACGAACCGGCGCGAGAAGGCAAGCACCTTCACACGGGAAGCGTCTTTCGGATAGAAGCTGATTCGGAACTTCTTGTCCATCGGGCGGTTCCCTTCTCGTGGGCTTAGGCTTGGACTAAGGGACTTTTGGGACTTAGAAACTTAGGGAATTAAGGACTAAGGCTGGGCGGGCTTGGCCTTATTGCGCTGGGAGGCGCTCAGCTTGGCTTCCAGATCGGTGATGCTCTGCTTGTATTTCCCGATATTGGCTTGCATGTCGGCCACACCGGGTCGCATCGCGAATCCGGCAACGGTCTCATCCAGAAGGGCCATATGGACCTCCTTGCCAAGTTCCGTGAACTCGCGGGCCAGCTTGCGCTTTTCCGCCATCAGGTCCAGGTGGAGTTTGCCGGTCCTGGCCGCTTCCTCGATCTTGGTCGCGGAAGTGTGGGCTCCTGCCAGGACGGACTTCTTCAACTTTTCCAGAAAACTATCGGACATTTGGATTTCCTTGCCTCAGGTGCGACAGTTAAGCCGCTCACGTCCCTACGCCAAAAAGCTCCCTTAAAACTCCCTAAGAAACTCCCTAAGAGCCCCCTACAGCCTCGGAGGCCGAAGCAAGGTGGGCTGGAGTGTACCGGGGGGGAAATGTAGTAATTCAGCGGGATGAGACCCCGGGTCCGGACCTCAAGGGTTGGAAATGCGGACCCGGTTAGAGCTCTTCCGGTAGTGCGGATTCGTCAGCGGCGGGATTTTCGCCAGGTTCGGCCATCTCACGTTCGCGTTCGGCCCGCAAGGTCTCGGTTATGATATGGCGGAAATTGGTTTCCACGAAATCGAAGATATCGTCCTGCTGCGCCTGGGGATCGTCCATAAGCAACTCCTGCACGCACAAGGCCGTTGAAATCATGATTTCCTTGACCAACTCTTCGTCATACATCTTAAGGTGCTCTTGCACTCTTCCACCTCTCTCGCGAAGACACGCGATCTTGAACGCTTGCGACATCTATTGCCATTATACGAATGCGCCCGAGACCCGCGCAAGACAAGTCCGCCCGAGGTTTTTATCTTGCTGCCCGTCTCCGGGTCCGCGTCCCTCCCGGCGATACGGTCCGTCGTTTGCGAATGATGGGCCATTCTTGAGAATGGCGGCCTCATTCATGGTAATGGGGACCCATTTTCAAGAAATGAATTTGGACTTTTTCTGGAATTTGGGATCATGCGGTCCGCGGGGAAGTTCCCCGCAGAAAAACGTTCCCGCATGGTTCCCGCATGCGCAGGCATGCAGCGGAGAACGGCAACACAGTAGGGGCCGGCAAGGCCGGTAAAGCCGGCAGAGCCGGTACGACCGATACGGTCGGTAAGGGCGGATGATGGCCGAGCAGAAGCTGAAGGAAACGGGCGAGACCAGGAACCTGCGCAGGGCCGGCCGGACATTCACCAAGGAGATCCTGGTTCCGATCCTCCTCGCGCTCGTCGTCATCCAATTCGTGATCCAGGCCTTCAAGATTCCTTCGGCCTCGATGGAAGACTCCCTGTTGGTGGGCGACTTCCTCCTCGGCCTCAAATTCGTTTTCGGCTCCCCGCTGCCCTTCTCGCATCACAAGCTTCCGGGCTTCACCGATCCCAAACCCGGCGATGTCCTCATCTTCAAGTATCCCGGCGATCCGGAATACCCGGAAGGCGACAAGGACAAATACCAGTTCGTCGCGAACCTGTTCCTCTTCGGCAATCTCTATTGGGACAAAGCGCCGTCCGAAGGCCAGAACCACCTGGTCTGGTATATGCCCAAGGATTTCATCAAGCGCTGCATCGCCCAGAGCGGCCAGACCTTGACGGTATCGAGCAAGCACCTGCTCATCGACGGGAAGGAATCGCCGCTCCCGCGCAAAGGCAAGTTCAAGGATCCGCGCGGCTACGATCCCCAGCGCGACTCCCTGGTATACCGGCTGCCGGCCCCCGGCGAGACCCTGGACTTCGATACGCTCTCGCTCAAGGACGCGGTCTGGATCCGCTCCCTGGCCTATCAGGAGAACCCGGACGACAAGGTGGAACTCCATCTCGATCTGATGAAGGACTCGGTGGTCGACAATGATTATGTCCTGCCCTATCTGAACGGCGATCCCGAGAACGGAGCCCATGGCGCCGTCTACGCGCTCCTGAACCTCCGGTGGCAGCGCGCCTTCGAAGGCAATACCATGTACCTGCATGCCGAGAACGTGCCGTTCAAGACCATCCAGGAAGCCGCGCGCACGGGCTTCATCCGCACCAACGATCTTCCCGCCTTCCTGACCTACAATCCGATGGACAGCGTTTCCGCCGCCCAGCACCGCACGGGCCGCCGGGTGGAGAACAACGAGTACTTCTTCGGAAGCTACCTCGAGTTCATCAACCTCAATGTGATCGGACAGGGCAACCAGGCCGGGCATCGTTATCGCATCAAGCCTTCGCTCGTCATCGACGGCAAGCCCACGCATACCTATACCGTCAAGCAGAAGTGCTATTTCATGATGGGCGACAACCGCGACAATTCCTCCGACAGCCGCTATTGGGGCCTGCTCTCCAAGGACTTCGTCAAGGCCAAGGCCTTCATCATCTACTTCTCCTTCGAGAACGAGGACGAGAACTTCAAGTTCCTGAACCCGTTCTCCTGGCTGATCATTCCCAGCAAGATCCGGTGGAGCCGGATCGGCAAGCTCATCGAATAGAGCCCCTGGGAATGCGGCTGTCGGCGTATGTAGTCCTCATTTCGCTCCCGATCCCGTTCACAGGCTGCGCGCATATGGAAGCGCCGCCCGGCGGCCCCGCGGACACCAGGCGCCCGTATGTCTCCGCCGTGTTGCCGGCCCCGGACTCAACGCATGTCTCCCGCGACCTCAATGCCCAGATCGCCTTCTCGGAATGGGTCAATCCCGATGTCGAGCGCGGCAAGGTCTATCTCAATCCGCCCCTGCCCCACAAGCTCAAGGCCAAGCTGAACGGCAATATCCTCACGGTGACGAGCGCCGCCAGGCTCGATACGGGGACGACCTATACCTTGGGCATACTGGGCTCGGTCCATGATCTCAACGGCCTGCCGCTCGAAAGCCCCATGGAACTGGTCTTCTCCACCGGCGCCAAGCTGGACTCGGGCCGGGTCTCGGGACGCGTGGTCCCTTTCCAGGCCAAGCCTTCCCCCGGATCCTTCGCCGCCCTCTACCCGCGCGGGGCCGAGCTGCGCGCGACCTTCCAGCACCTGACCCATGCCACCTCCAAGACCAAGGCCGATAGCGCGGTGACGCCGGGACCCCAGCCCAATGTCGCCAAGGAAAAACCCGCCTATGTGGCGGCCGCCGACTCGGTGGGGAACTTCGCCTTCCACTCCGTAAGACCCGGGCGATACGGCCTTATCGGCTTCCAGGACGTCAACGGCAACCTGAATCCGGAAGTGGGCGTCGAGGCCCTGGCGATTGGTCCCACGGTGGAAGTGACCCAGGCCGGCGATGTGAAGACCCTGTCCCTGTTCGCCTATGATACGGTCCCGCTAAAGCTGATGGATGCGAAATGGGTAAGCGAGATCCTCCGCGGTACGCTGTCGGAAGGATCGGTGCGGCTCAAGTTCAGCCGATCCCCGCATCCCTTGCAGTCGCTCCGGCCGGAAGCCTATGCCGTGCGGAAACTGGGGCCCGGGCCGGCGAACGCGCCCGATTCCGGGAAGCCGGTGCGCATTCTGGACGTCTGCGTGAATCCCGCCACCGGGGAGGTGGAACTGCATACCGAACCCCTGGCCCTCGACAGCCAGTTCGTCGCCTCCTGCGCCGGGCTCAAGGATCCGTACGGTAACGCCATGGATACGTCCCGCTCCAAGACCGCCTTCCGCGTGACCGGAGCCCCCGATACATCAAAACCGGACATGATCTTCTTCGGGCCGCGCAAGGTCAACGGCGAGCAGGAGAAGATCGGCCCCGAAAAGCTCATCCCCTCCCGCGGCCTGGCCGCCTACTATCCCCGTCTCCTCAATGATTCCACCCTGGCGGATCTGAAATCCCGGATGGTCATCAAGGCCGATACCACGGTCCTGCCCTTCCAAATGCTGCGCGCCAACCACCATGAGTTCGCCTTGCGGTTCCTGTCCCTGCCGCTCAAGGGACAACGGTTGCAGATCGGTTTCAAACCCGCCGCGGAAAAACCGGGACCCGGCGCCGTCACCGCTCCTAGCGGCGCCAACACTCCCGGCTCGACCAACACTCCCGGCTCGACCAACACTCCCGGCTCGACCAACACTCCTGGCTCAGCCAATGCTCCCGGCCCGATTAAAACTCCCAAGGACTCCCTGAAGGCCGCCCCTGCGCCCATAGCGCCCGCTCCGGCCATTATCGCTTCCTTCGTCCTGGCCGATGCCGCCAAGCTGGGCACGCTCAAGTTCAAGCAGGCCCCGTCCGCATTCGGATCGCGCCTGGTGCTGCGCAGCCTGGCCTCGCCCGCCGAATTCGGCCGCCAGACCCCGCCCATGGAGGAATTCCTGGTGGACAGCCTTCCGGAAGGCTGGTATGCGGTGGATTATTTCCGGGACGCCAATGGCGACGGCATCTGGAGCCCGGGCAGCCTTTCCCCCTGGTCCGTGCAGGAGCCCTATGTCCAATGGTCGGATTCGGTGGAAGTGAAAGCCGGCGCGGTGGGCGATGGGAATGGCAAGGCCAAGCTCGCGGCGATCGGGACCGCGGGAACCGACAGCACCTCCGCCACCTCGGGTGCGGCCGCCTCCGGAGCACCTGAAAAAAAAGGTGCGACAGGGATCAAATCCGTGACCCTGCCGGTGAAGGCCGAAGGGGATCGAAGGCTGGCCTGGCCTCCCGTTTGGTGAGGCGAAAAAATCTACCTTTCCCACTAGTATCATGGACGAGCTTGTGCCCATTGCCTCCAGTGTGGAACGCCCATCCCTGGAGAGGCTGGAAAAATATCTGAGCCATCATGGCATCGTATGCCAGCTTCGTCAGGACGGGCGCATCGCGGAAAAATTCCAACTGCTCGTCTCCCCCGTCGATCTGGATCAGGCCCAACGCGTCCTCGCCGATATCGCCTATAGCAGCATCGATCCGGAAAATGCGGAAGAGGTGGTCGAGATCCGTTTCGACGGCACCGAACGCATCGAGGTGGCCTCCTGGCTCCAGGTGCTCCTCGATGAGCAGGACCACGAAGGTTCGCCGGTCTATTTCTTCAAGGCCGAATACGAGGCCATCCTCGACGAGCTGCATGCCTCCGGCCGCGTGGAAATCCCCTTGTACATCCTGAAGGGCCTCAAGAACTTCATCCCCGAAGGGCCCAAGCGCATGCTGACCGGCCAAGGGCTGCAGGAATTCTTCTCCCTGATCGAGGCCGTGGCCGAAGGCGAGGAATAGTTGCATATGCTCCTTTCCGAAGCCACGGATACCCGCTACGATATCGTCAAGATCCTGGGGCAGGGGGCTTCCGCGACGGTGTATCTCGCGCGTCACGTGGCGCTGGGCGAGCTCCGCGTGCTCAAGATCCTGCACCATGACATGATGATGGACACCAAGCGGCGCGCCAAGTTCATGCTGGAGGCCCAGGTCTCGGCCCACCTCAAGCATCCCGCCATCGTGCAGGTCTTCGACGTCACCCAGACCGCCTCCAAGCTGCAAATCGAGATGGAGCATATCGAGGGCTTGAGCCTCCGGCAGCACCAGGAGCGCCGCAAGTTCTTCCCCCTCTCGGTGTCCCTGGCCCTGGTCTACGGCGTGCTGGAAGGCATGGAGCATGCGCACCGCGCGCGCCTGACCTTGGGGGAGACGGAATTCGACGGCGTGATCCACCGCGATCTCAAGCCCGAGAACATCATGATC
>DAINDC010000149.1:0-9525 GCA_036732085.1 Fibrobacterota bacterium
GGCCTCGATCAGGTTCGGATTTTTCGCCAAAGCGATCTTGAAGTTTTCTCCCGCCAGTTTGTAGTTGCCCTGCTTGGCGCGCAAGGCGCCGATGCGGACATAGATCTCGGAAGCCTCCGGATGCTCGCTCAAGTAAACGCGAAGCTCATGCACGGCCTTATCGTACTCGCCCTTGGCCGCCCATTGACGGGATACTTCCAATCGGACATCGCCTTCCGCTCCCCATCCGATTCCAAGCGCCGCAGCCAAAACCGTGGCCAGGCATAAACTGCCGGGAGAGTTGAAGCGGAATGATCGGTTGCGTAGCATCGAAGGGTTTTGGTCCGTATGTTCCGGCTCCATGCCGGATCTGGTCCCATTATAAGCAAAGCCGAGGATCGAATGCAAAGGCGAACCCCGGAAATCGGCCGAAACCGGGAATTGAAATTCTTCCCGGCCCGGCGCGAAGGAGTTGAACTACCGGGCGAACCGCAGGACCCGGACCCGGATCACATTGCCGATGCCCTTGATGGCTTCCACGATCGAGTCGGAAAGATCGCTTTCCAAATCGATGATGTTATAGCCGATCTTGCCGTTGCTGGCATTGGTGAAGGAGCCGATATTCAATCCGGCATTGCCGATCACCTGGGTGATCTGGGCGATCATATTCGGGACGTCCTTGTTGATGACCACCACGCGCGTCTTCACTGATTGCTCAGGATAGACTTCGATGATCGGGAAGTTGACCGAATTGGCCACGATGCCGTATTCCAGATAATTGCGAAGCTGGTTCACGGCCATGACCGCGCAGTTCTCCTCGGACTCGGCGGTGCTGGCGCCCAGATGCGGCGTGCAGATCACATTGGGCTTGCCCAGGAAGGTCTTGGAGGGGAAGTCGTTGATATAGGAACTTACCTTGCCGGAGTCGAGGGCGGCGGCCACGGCCGCATCGTCGTAGATCCCCTTGCGCGCATAGTTCATGAGGATGACGCCGTTCTTGGCCTTCTTGAGCTGGGCGTCGCCGATCAAATTGCGCGTCTTGTCGGACAGGGGAACGTGGACGGAAATGACATCGGTCATGCCATGCTCGATGCCGGCATTGGAGACAAGCACGCCGATCTTGCCGAGCCCGATCACGCCCAAGGTCTTGCCCGCGAGCTCGAAGCCGGAATAGTTGGCCTTGCCTTTTTCCACTTTTTCGGAAATGGCCTTGTCGTCCGGTTCCGAGGCGAGCGATTGGGTGAACTCCAGGCTCTTATGGATCTTGCGGGCGGAGATGCCGAGCATGATGAAGACCAGTTCGGCCACCGCATTCGCATTGGCGCCGGGAGTGTTGAAGACGCAGACGCCCTTTTCCGTGGCCTTGTCGATGCTGATATTGTTGGTTCCCGCGCCCGCGCGGGCGATGGCCAGCATGCTGGGGATCTCGTCCGTATCGACGATGGCGCTGCGCACCAGGACGGCATCCGGTGAGGCCGTATCGCCGGCAACGCTATAGTTATCGCCGAAAAGCTTCAGGCCTTGGGCGGAAATATTGTTGAGGGTCTTGATCTTGAAAGACATCCGTATTCCTTCTCCGAATCCAGCCGGGGATGGTGGTGGTTCCGGGCCCATTGCAGCGGGCGGCGCATGGAAACGAGCTACCGGAGGCTAATCAAACATAGCCAAGATAGGGTCTCACGGCAATGAAGAAACCGCTGCCAGAATTGCCGGATATTCGGAATCGAATTTAAGGAAGGATTATTGGGGATGATCCGCCGGGCAGCAGGGCAGGAAGTCGACAGGAGGAGGCGTCGGCTTGTAGAAATAATAATAAGCGCCATAGCCCGCTCCGCCCAGGAAGGCCAAGGCCAAGGGGAATTCCCAATAGATGGCATTCTTCTTCCGCGAGAAGGCGCGCTCCGTTTTCTTATTCCATTTGAAATTCATGGTGATGACGCCGTAGTCTTCCTGGATATCGTACTCCAGATCGAAAGGCGTGAAGAGGCTGACGCGCACCACGTCGCGGATGTCGGGCTTGAGCCCCTCGACATCCTTGTTCAAATCGAGCTTGAAGAGCTCCACCGTGCTGTTGAGGATGGGATGTTCATGGATGGGCTCCATGATGCTCTCGCCGATATGGGTATCATAAAAGTCGAAGACGACGGCCTTCTTGACGGCATCGTAATAATTGAAATAGGCGGAAGGCTTCTCGGTGAGGAGGAAGACGATGGAGAGCTCCTTGGAACCTTCGGTGGGACCCGGTTTCTTGGTGAACTGGACGCCTTCGATGGTGCAGATGACGCCTTCTTCTTCCTTGGTGCGCGTGGGGGCGTCCGGAAAATCCACCAAGTCTTCATATTGAGCGGATACGGGAAGAATGCAGGAGAGAGAAAAGAGGAGATAGACAGGAAATCCTATGCGCACATGCCACCTTTCCGGAACGGACTTATACTCAAAATAAGCCAATTCCCCCCTCTGTCAATCGACAACTCACTAATACATGGCTCTAAGGAAAGTAACATCCCTCCAGGAACCGTGGATCTGGCGAAAAAGATATAAAAACGACCATGGGTTGCTGATACATTCCTTAAATTTTTACCGATACGAAGGAAAGCCAACTGAAGCGCAACCGATCCCTGCTGATTTTTCTGGGTGGCCTGATGTTGGCCGCACTGTTGGGGTCGCTCCATTTTGTGGGTAGGACCGGTCGCGGCGGCGCGATCACCTTGTCCATCCTGACTCCGCACGGGGACAATATCCGGCAGGAGATGGGCGCGGCCTTCCAGTCCTGGTATCAGACCCATTATGGCCAGCCTCCGGAATTGAATTGGATCGATCAGGGCGGGACCTCGGAGGACCTGCGCTATGTGCAAGGACGATTCGCCAAGACTCCGGGCTCCATCGGCATCGATCTTTTCTTTGGTGGCGGGACTCCGCCTTTCCGCACCTTGGCCAAGCATGGACAACTGCAAGGTCACGCCCTTCCCGAATCCCTGCTGGCCAAGATCCCCGCCTCCGTGGGCGGCATCCCCATTTATGCGGACTCGGAGGGTTGGTATGGCGTGGCCTTGTCGAGCTTCGGAATCCTTTTCAATCGTCCGCTCCTCAAAGACAAAGGCTTGCCTGAGCCCCGCTCCTGGCGCGACCTGGCGGATCCCCGGGCTAAGGGCTGGGTGGCTTGCGTGGACCCGCGCGGAAGCGGCTCCGCTCATGTCATCTATGAAATCATCCTCCAGAAATACGGTTGGGAAAAAGGCTGGGAAATCCTGACGCGCATGGCCGCCAATTCCAACCACTTCACCAAGGGCGCCTCCGCGGTATTGCCCTTGGTGTCTTCAGGAGAAGCCGCCTATAGCCTGGCCATCGATCAATATGCCTGGTCCCTGATCGAAAGTCTCGGCGGCAAGCGCGTGGGATTCGTTCTTCCGATGGGAGAAACCGTGGTGAGCCCGGATCCGGTGGGGCTGCTCAAGGGCGCGCCCCATGCGCTGGAAGCGAAGCGGTTCATGGAATTCCTGTATTCGGAACCGGGACAATTGCTGCTCAGCCTTAAGGCAGGATACCCCGGCGGCCCCGCCCGCCTTTCCCTGAATCGCATGAGCGTATTGCCGGAGGTTTTCTCCAAGCTCGATTCCAATAACAGTTTCATCCGCGGGAATCCCTTTTTGGAAACCGAAAATCCCGCCTGGGCCTATTCCGATTCGCTGACCGAATCCCGCTGGCCGCTCGTGAACGATGCTCTGGGCCTGTGGATGGTGGACAGCCATGCCTCGGCCCTCAAGGTTTGGGCAGCTTTCGCCGCCGATACGACCGCAAAAGCGGCCATCGAGAAGAGCAAGCTCTTCCGCGCACCGGCCCCTTGGGAAGAGATGCGCGCGTATGCGGAACGATGGAAGGACGAGTCCTTCCGCAACTCCATCATGGCCCGCTGGGCCCGGGAGCTCAATGATTGAAGTCAAGGGCCTGAGCAAATCCTTCGGGGCGACGCGCGTTTTGGACGGCGTGGACCTGGCGATCGCGGACGGCGAGTTCTTCTGCCTCCTGGGTCCCTCCGGCTGCGGCAAAACCACGCTCTTGCGCCTGGTAGCCGGCCTGGAAAGGCCCGATGCCGGATCGATCCTGATCGGGAACCGGGATGTCACCGCGCTCGCGCCGCATAAACGCGGCTGCGCCTTGGTCTTCCAGAACTATGCCCTCTGGCCGCATCTCACCGTGGGCGAGAACATCGTCTATGGCCTGGAAGTGATGAAAAAATCCAAGGCGGAAATCGGCCGCGTCCTGGAGACCTCGCTTCACAGTTATCAGTTGGAAGGACTGGGGAATCGGTTGCCGCACCAGCTTTCCGGGGGACAGCAGCAACGCGTCGCCCTGGCACGCGCCATGGCCATGGATCCCCGCGCGCTCCTGATGGACGAACCGCTCTCCAACCTCGATGCGGCCTTGCGGAAGACCTTGCGCCGGGATCTTTTGGAGTTCCATCGCAAGTCGGGCGGCACCGTGCTTTACGTGACCCACGATCAGGAGGAAGCCCTGGCGCTTTCAGATCGCATAGCGGTGATGGCGGAGGGCCGGATCCTGGAAAGCGGCAAGCCCCGGGACCTGTATGCCCGGCCGCAAAAGCTGGAAACGGCCCTATTCCTGGGCGATATGAATGTCTTGCGGGGCCCCGAGGCCCTGGTAAGCCAAGGCAAAACCCTGTGCATCCGCCCCGAGAACGTGCGCATCCATTCGAATGCCAGGAAACCTACCGGTGACGGTATCCTTCAGGGTACCCTGGCCTTCCAGGAATTCATGGGCTCGCATCTGAACCTGGGCGTGGAAACCGCCGCCGGACGCATCCTCGCCCATGCCGGTATCGCGGAGTCCCTGGCCTTGCTGCCGGGGATGGAACTGTGGGTGGAATTCCCTTCCGAGCACCGGCTATGGTTTTGAACCGGATGCGGCTCCTTCCCCAACGCCACCGCCTTCCCGCTGGGGGCGCCTGGGATGCCTGGATCCAGGACCTCCTCCTATTGGCCGTGCTCGGTCTCTTCCTGGTGGCGCCGACCGTGGTCATCCTGACCGAGGCTTTTTTCCCCAACGGGCATTTCGGGCTCGGATTGTTCCGCTCCATGGCCGTGAATCCGGTCTTGCGAAGTTCCCTGCTCAACAGCATCCTGATCGGCCTGGGCGCGACCGCGCTGGCGACCACCCTGGCCTTGCCCTTCGCGATCCTGCTCGGGCGTTACCGATTCGTGGGGCGCAACGCCTTGAAGTCCGCCGTCATGCTTCCTCTGTTGCTGCCGCCCTTTGCCGGCACCATCGCCCTGCGGCAGTTACTTGGCCGCTACGGCTCCGTCAATATCCTCCTGATCCATTTGGGATGGATGAAGGATCCGATAGATTGGCTGGGCGGCGGGATGGCGGGCGTGATCCTATTGGAAGGCCTGCACCTCTTCCCCATCCTCTACTTCTCCCTCATCAACCATTTCGCCGCGCTGAACGGCGATAGCGAGGAAGCGGCCCTTTGTTTCGGCGGGAAGACCTGGTCCTATTACCGCAAGATCCTCTGGCCGGAAATCCGCCCCGGCCTGTTCGCGGGCATGGCTCTGGTTTTCGTCTGGGCCTTCACCGACTTGGGCACGCCCCTGTTGATGGAATACCGCCAGGTACTTCCCTATCAAGCCTTCACCTTCGTCACCGATTTGAACCATAACCCGATGGGCTTCGCCCTGGCTACCGTCATGGGCGTGGTCGGATTGTGCGGGTACTGGATCAGTCAGTGGTTGGGCCGAGGCCAATCGCAGTCCCAGGGCAAGGTCACCCGTCCGGCGGCGGAAAAGACCTTGGGACGTTCCGCCGGTATCGGCGCGGCAGGCGGCCTGGCCGCCATCCTGTTGGTCTCCCTGCTGCCCATCGTCGCCCTGATCCTCATGGCCTTCTCCCGCGGCTGGTTCCTGTCCATCCTGCCGGAAGCCTATACCTGGGATCATATCGCCCAATTGCTTCATCACCGCATCACGCGCGGGAGCATCCAGACGAGCCTGTTCCTGTCGAGTTTCACCGTGCTCGCCGATTTGGCCCTCGGCTGGTGGCTGGCGCGCAGGGTGCTCGCCTCACGCGGCGTCTTGTCTCCCATCTTGGAGACCTTGGCCATGGCGCCTTTGGCCTTGCCCGGCATCATTCTCGCGTTCGGATACGTGGCCCTGTTTTCCGGAACGCGTCTGGATCCGGCGGGCAATCCCCTCTTCCTTTTGGTGATGGCCTATGCCATGCGCCGCCTGCCGTTCGCCTTCCGCAGCATTCTCACGGGCTACCGCAGCCTGCCGGCGCAAATCGACGAGGCCGCGCAGACCTTGGGCCAGGGATTCGCGGGCCGGGTCTGGAATATCCATCTACCCCTCTTGACCCCGTATCTATTGGCTTCGGGACTCCTCGTCTTCGCCTTCTCCATGCTCGAAGTCAGCGACTCTTTGGTCCTGGCCATGCAGGAATTCTATTATCCGATCACCAAAGCGATGTTCTTCCTGACCTCGCGGGCCGGGGACGGGAACAATCTGGCGGCGGCCTTGGCCTTGGTGGGAATGGTGATTCTGGCCGGGGCCATCGTAATGGCCACCCGGTTGCTGGGACGGAAATTCGGAGAGATGTTCCGGGGATGAGGAATTGAGAAGGTCCGGCAGGTAACGGAGAGGTTACTTCTCCCAGCCTTCTTTACCGAGCAAAGGCACAAAGCGGCAATCGCCCAAATCGGTTTCGCGGAAGTCCTGGCCCGATCGATCAACGCAGAGCAGCTTCTGGACGTCGCGGGCGCCGGAAGGAATGATCATGCGGCCGCCGTCCGCCAATTGCAGCTTGAGCTTTTCCGATACCACCGGCGCGCCGGCCGTCACGATGATGCGATCAAAGGGAGCCCAGCTCTCCCAACCCAGGCTGCCATCCCCGATCTTGAAGATGATATTGCGGAAGCCCAATTGCTGAAGCAGCTCCTGCGCCTTGCGGGACAGGCTCGCGATGCGTTCCACCGAATAGAGCCGCGGCGTATAGTGCGCGAGAATGGCGGTCTGGTATCCTGAGCCGGTGCCGATCTCCAGGATCTTGTCGCCCTTGCGCGGCGCCAAGGCATGGCTCATCATGGCCACCATGGTGGGCTGCGAGATGGTTTGTTCGGCGCCGATGGGCATGGAATTATCCGTATAAGCCCGTCCGGCCAAGGCCGAATCCACGAAGACATGGCGCGGCACGGCAGCCATGACGGCCTTGAGCTCCTCATTATGGAGTCCCAGGCGTTTCCATATCCCGTCCACCATCTGGCGGCGGGCGGTGGTTACCGCGTCCAAGCCATGCTCGCATACATTTTGAGAAAGCGGAGCGTATCCCGCACCAAGCGCATATGGCTTCCATTGTCCGTATATACCGTGGCGATGTCCACCGGCAGGATCGAATAACCGGCCCGGCAGGCCAGAACCAGGGCCTGGGCCTCCCATTCGAATCGTCCCCGGCGGGGGAATCCGGCGCGCGACAAAGCAGAGAGCCGGTACATGCGGTAACCGCATTGGGCGTCGTGGATGGGCTTGCCTGCCAGGGAGGAAATCATGCGGGTGGTAAGGTAGTTGCTGAAGCGGCGATGGACGGGCATGGTGCTGCCGCGGATGGACCTGCGTCCCACTAGGATGGCGGTGTCTTCCCGGATGGGGGCGCTCCAGAAGGCGGCGAGATCTCCGGCGGAATGCTGGCCGTCCGCATCCATGGTCACGGCCCAGGCCCAACCTTTTTCCAGGGCCCAGGTAAGTCCCGTCATCAGGGCGGATCCCTTACCGAGGTTCTCCTCATGTCGAAGGCAGGTCAAGCCCAATGCCAAGGCGGTTTGCCGAGTGCCATCGGAAGAGCCATCGTCCACTACGGCTATTTTTTCCGGGGGTACGATACGGAGCACCGCCTCCAAGGTGGCCGCCAGGAACGGTTCCGCATTGAAGGCGGGTATGATGATGCCGGAGGCGTCGCGGAAATCCATGCTCCCGATCCGAGTAATCGATCTGCCTCCCCTTGCAGAAGCTATTTTATACTCAAGGGACCCGATGCCGTCGCCGGGGTGGAACCGGAATAGTAAAAAATCTCGCGCGGTTGCAGGAGCGCGGAGCTTTGGCACCACAACAATTACAAAAGCGGATACTGAAGCACTTCGAGGGTGCGTTTGGAAGCCCCCCGGCCTTGTGGATCAAAGCTCCCGGCCGAATCCGGATCTTGGGACACCCCTCGGCCTCAGTCCTGGGACTGAGCTTGGACTTCGCCGTCGATCGGTATTTCGAAATTGCCGCATCACCCTCCCCCGGACAGAATTCGCTTCTAGACATCGATACCGGAAAAATCCTGGAAGTGGAATGGAACCCGGCTTCCGATTTTTCCCTTCCTCCCAACTCGGATACGCAATGGGCATCCGCTCTGATAAAAGTCATCGCCGCGTTCCGGAAGCGGAACCTTCCCATACCCACCATCCAGTTGGCCTTTACCGGCACCCTGCCTTCCTCTTCCGGGCTTGGCGCTTCCGCTGCCAGGTCCGTGGCCATGGCCCTGGCGCTGGATCGTCTGGCCGGAACCCGCCTTTCCGCCTTTGCCATGGCCGATATATGCGGACTCCCGGATATGCTGCCCATCCTGCTGGCCAAGCATGAATGCGCCTTGAAACTGGATTGCCGCACCGGGGAGCATCACTGCATTCCCTTGCGCATCAATCCCTACCGCTTCCTGCTGGCCTATCTGCCTGCGCCCTCCGCCACCGACGCCATCCCCCACGCCGGACCGGACGAGAGCGCAAGCCGTGATCTGGAAAACGCCTGGCAGAAAATCCGCTCTCTGGAACCGGATCTCCATGCCTTGGAGGAGCTGGGGGAAAAGGACCTGGAGCGTTTTCAGCCTGAGCTTACGCCCGGCGAGTATGCAAGGATCATGCAGGTGGCGGAGGAGAACCGGCATATCCTGGAAGCGGAAAAATGCCTTCTGGCAGGTGACGTGGATCGGTTCGGAAGGCTCCTGAACGAGTCCCGCCCCTCCGGAAAGCCCAACTGGCGCCGCCCATCGCGCGAGTCCCAATCCTTGATGGAATTGGCCGCCGCAAACGAAGGGACGCTGGGCGGGACCTATATCGTGGACGGTTCCGAGGCCGCCATCTTATTCCTGGTGCATCGCGATGCGGTAGCGGCCTTCACCGACTCGATCATCCGAGGGTTTCGCCGCGGTTACGGGAGGGCCGCGTCGGTGATCGAATGCAATCCGTCCGATGGCGCGTCGATTTCGGAAGGCCTGGGCGATGCGGAAAGCCACCCCGGCTGGTCCCAGGGAGGATCCCGGAATTCACCCTCCAGCATGGGCTCCCGGGCCTTTTCTTAGCATGTAAACATGCATGTTACGGTCATCGCCGCGTGTCCTGGTTTCCGTAATCGCCACCGTGAATCCGGCCGCTTCCGCCTTGGCCGCGAAGCCTGAAGCCGCGGACCGGCCCGCATCGGCGAAATAGGCCCGGCCTTCGATTTCGAGATGGCGTTTCAGAAAATCCAGGATCGGCGCATGATTGTCGCGGGTATAGAG
>DAINDC010000149.1:9535-11656 GCA_036732085.1 Fibrobacterota bacterium
ACCTTTGTCCGGCACCGTCATGGTGCCGGCCCGGAGCATTTCGCCTGCGAAGACCAGGCCGAATACGGCCCGGGAAGGAAAGGCGGTGAAGTCGCCGCAGAAAACCTTGGCCCCGCGGGCCCTTGCAGAACTCCCAGAGCGTTCCTCATCCCAGGACCGGGCATGGGCATTATAGGCGGCATTGTAGGCGGCCAATCGGCAGGCATCGGCGTTGAAATCGCAACTGACGGGTTCCAGGCCGAATCGAATCCTCAAGTACGCCGCCAGGAACCCGGAACCGCAGCCCAAATCCAGGATGGGTCCTTTCCAGAGCGAGGGATCCTCGCGATCCAAGGCTTCGGCCAAGGCATAGGTTGCCGGCCATTCCTCCAGCCAGTAGGGCCAGACCCGCTCCCGAAGCCCGCGGATCCGGACAATCTTCTCCAGTTGGAGCGTGTCATAGGGAACCAAGGCCAGGGGGATTTCCCGATCGGCGACGGTAACCGTGCGCGTGACCAAGGGAAATTCCTCGCCGCCTATGATAAAATTGGGATGCATGGATTTATCGTCCCCTTCGCATGGCTCCGGCAATTTCCGGGGCCTGGATTTCCGAGGCCTGGTCAAAAGCCTGGGCCGGCTGGCGATTTGCCTGGCCCTGAGCCAATGCTCAGTAAGCCTGGAAAACCCGGAGGCCGATGCGCGGCTAAAACTAGCAAAGGTGATTCCCACCACCATGGACGCCTTGGTAGGCCGATGGGAAGGCGATTCAACCTTCAACGTGGAAGATACCCGCACCTCCGACTACGGATACCGGGGCATGCATTTCGAGATTTTCGCCGACACCACGGTCTCCATCCTGGACACCTCCAAGCTCACCTTTCCGGTCGCCGTCGAAGGCCGCATCCGTCTCTCCGGCGATACCCTGTTCCTTCTCCCCTCGCCGAAATCGGCAGGCTCGCCGGATACCTTCCTGGTCAAACTTCGGTTCCTGGGAAACCGGCTCGAACTGGATCATCCCTCTGATCAGCGCTATTCCTTTTTCCATAAACGGAAACCCATCGATTCAACCGTCCAGGATTCCTTGCTCCGCGACAGCCTATGGCTGTTGCTTAGCCGCAAGTTCAATCCCGATTCCACCTCTATCGAGCCGCTGCTCCGGGATTTCTCCTATCTGAGATTCCCGATCGATTCCATGGATCGGGATTGGCATCGCAATGGCGTCTTCCGGACCGAATCCGGAAAGCTGAGCAAGCAAGGCAGGAAATGGACTTGGAAAACCGCCACGGGAACGCGGGAATTCTTCGCCGATCTGATTCACAATGACAGCCTCAGGATCTGGCCCCTGGTGGACGGGCGACCGGATTCGGGATTCGATCTTTTCCTGCGGGCCAATCGTCCGCATCCAATGGATTTGGACATGCGTCCCTTACTCGGATATATGCGCACCGACAGCATCCGCCACATCCGCAATCCGGTGGAAAACCACTATGGCCGCTTCTATGATCTGGTCTTCGCCGAGGATCATTCCGTCCAGACCCTGACCAATATGCCGGCCCTCCCCAAGTACGCTTCCTGGACCTTGGATACGGGGCGCCTGCGCCTGGAAGGCCCCTCCGATGTCAAGGTCCTCTTCCGCATCGACACCACCCAGCCCAAGGTGGTGATGCTTACCACGGATTCCGGCGCCTACTTCAAAGTGGTCACGGATTTCTATCAGACCAAGGTGGATGGATCCCGATTCCAGGATCATCCGCTCGAACGTTTCGATCAGGCCAGCTATGCGCATGTCATCCTGGGAACCGATACCCTGCGTTACTATTTCTCCGTCAACTACACCAAGGCCGCGCCGGACCAGCATGAAATCCTGCAACCGGATACCGGAAATGGATATTGGCTGACCTTGGATATCAATCCCGCCCAGGAATCTTTCCAGATCAGTCAGCCGGGCTTCAGATTCATCCTGGAAGGCCACGAGCCGGCCCTGGGACGATTCACCTGCCGGGCCTTGCCGGAAAACGATCTCGTCATCCGCCTCAACGCGTCCAAGGACCCGAGCATGGCCCAAGGCCTGCTGCAAGGCCATTGCCATGTCCTATCTTCGCAAATCGCTCCCGCGGATTCGAACCTGGAGCTGGACGGATC
>DAINDC010000150.1:0-11451 GCA_036732085.1 Fibrobacterota bacterium
CCCTTGACCTGCTAGTCGATGAGATATCGCGGATTGCGGCCGCTGATGAGGGTGGTGAAGAGGATGGCGTCGGGGCCGGGGGTAACATGCGAGCAACCCCCGGGGAATAGGATGATGGGGATCTGGGTCTCGCGCTTGAGGCCGGCCGCGATCTTGGTAAAGTTGGGATTGCCGATGAAGGACCCGCCCAGCAGGAGTGCGTCGGCGCCATGCTTGGCGGCGCGCAGGCCGGATTCGATGATGGACTCGGCCGAGGCGGAGTCCGGATCGAGGAGCACGAAGAACAGGGACTTGACCTTGTCCAATCGCTGGATCAGACGTGTTTCAACGGGTCCTTGCGCCATCATCCACCCAGAGCCTGTTTGAGGTATTTTTCCGCTTCGGCCAGGACCAGGTTCTCCTTGTCCGGGGACTTGGATCCCGCTTGCGCGCGGTCCGGTTTGCCGCCGCCCTTGGCATCCGCCACCGGGCCGATGGCTTTGATGAGGTCGCCGGCCTTGACCTTGGCCTGGGCTTCCTTGCCCGAGACCGCGAGGATGGAAAGGGCATCGCCGGATACATGGGTCAATACGGCCACGCCGTTGCGGAGGTGCGCCGCGAGGCCGTCCACCAGGAGGGAAAGGCTTTCCCTGGGGAAGGTTTTCTCGTCGAGCTTGGTGACGAGCATGGTGGCGCCATTGACGGTCTTGCCGCGCTCGGCGACCAGGGACATGGCCTGCAGCCGGGCCTGGGCCTGCCTGAGTTCGAGGACTTCCTTCTCCAGCGCCTTGATGCGGGCGGCGGCTTCGGCGACCTTCTCCGCTTCCTGGCCGGACTTGGCCTTGAAGACCTTGGCGATGTCCGTGAGGGCGTTGAACTGGCGCTGGGACATCTCCAGGGCGCCGAGACCCGTAACCGCCTCGATACGTCGCACTCCGGACGCGATGGAGCTTTCCGAAACGATCTTCAACTGGCCGACATCGCCGGTGGCATTCGCATGCGTTCCGCCGCAGAGCTCCATGCTGAACTCGCCCATCTTGATGACGCGCACGCGGTCGCCGTACTTCTCGCCGAAGAGGGCCATGGCGCCCATCTTCTTGGCCTCGTCGATGGGATGGACGGAATGGCTGATGGGCAGGTTCTCCTCGATGCGGAGATTGACCAGGTATTCGATCTTGCGGATCTCCTCCGCGGTCACGGACTGGAAATGCGTGAAGTCGAAACGGAAGCCTTCGGGGCCGACGCGCGATCCCTGCTGCTGCACGTGGTCGCCCAACACCTCGCGCAAGGCGGCGTGCAGGAGATGGGTGGCGCTATGGTTGCGCACCGTCTTGAAGCGGCTCTCGCGATCCACCTCCGCGACCAGGCCCTTGAGGGTCTCGGCGCTGAGGATGCCGCCGAGCAGATCGCATTTATGCACGATCATGTCGAAGACCTTGATGGTGTCGAGCACGCGCAATTGAACCGACGGGGCGCCCGCGGGACCGGGCTTGCCGGTCAAGGTGCCGGTATCGCCCACCTGTCCGCCTGCCTCGGGATAGAACGGGGTCTTGTCGAGGACCACCAGGATCTGATCGTTGGCTTCGCGGTAGCGGAGCACGTCCACATGGGCCGAAAGCTTTTGATAGCCGATGAATTCCGTTTCCAGGGAAGGGGAGAGCAAAGTCCAGCCTTCGTCGCTGGCGAAGCTGCCGTCGAACTTGGCGGCGCCGCGGGCGCGTTCGCGCTGCTCTTCCATGTATTTGGTATACCCGGCCTCATCGATGGACAGGCCTTTTTCCTCCGCGAGGACGCGGGTGAGATCGGTGGGGAAGCCGTAGGTATCGTACAGGGCGAAGACCTCGGCGCCGGGAATCACGGATTCGTTTTTCGTTTTCACTTCCGCGGCGACCTTGGCGAAGCGATCGAGACCGAGATCCAAGGTGCGCATGAAGCGTTCCTCTTCGGCGCGGATGACCTGCTCGATATAGGCTTGGCGCTGGACCAGTTCCGGATAGGCCTGGCCCATGGTCTCGGCGAGTACGGAAACGAGGCGGCAGAGGAAGGGCTCGCGTTGGCCCAGGTTGCGGGCGAAGCGGCTGCCGCGGCGCAGGATGCGGCGGAGCACGTAACCGCGGCCGTCATTGCCGGGCGTGGCGCCGTCGGCGATGGCGAAGGAGAGCGCGCGGACATGATCGGCCATGACGCGATGGGGCGTGCCTTCGGGGCCTTGGCTGTAGGGGACGCCGGAGAATTCCGCGATGCGGGAGATGATGGGTCCAAAGACATCGGTCTCATAATTGGAGCCCGTGCCCTGGATGACGGAGACGATGCGCTCGAAGCCCATGCCCGTGTCCACGTTCTGGCTCTTGAGCGGCTTGAGTTGCCCGCTCTGGAGGCGCTCGGACTGCATGAACACATTGTTCCACAGCTCGATATACCGGGCATTGGTTCCGTTGACGCCTTCCACGGGATCGGCGAAGGTCGCCTCCTGGGTGGCCGGATCGCCCATGTCGAAATGGATTTCCGTGCAAGGGCCGCAGGGACCCACTTCGCCCATTTCCCAGAAGTTCGATTTCTCGCCGAAGCGCATGATGCGATGGTGGGCGATATCGGTCTCGGATTTCCACAAGGCCTCGGCCTCGTCGTCGTCCTTGAACACGGTGACGAACAGGCGATCCTTCGGAAGCTTCCAGACCTCGGTGAGAAGCTCCCACGACCAGCTGATGGCTTCCTTTTTGTAGTAGTCGCCGAAGGACCAGTTGCCGAGCATCTCGAAGAAGGTATGGTGGTAGGTATCGCGGCCCACCTCATCCAGATCGTTATGCTTGCCGGAAACGCGGATGCATTTCTGGGAGTTGGCGACGCGCTTATAGCCTTCGCGGTTGTCACCGAGCAAGGCGGACTTGAATTGGTTCATGCCCGCATTGGTGAAGAGCAAGGTGGGATCGTCATGCGGCACAACCGGCGCCGAAGGCACGTATTGATGTCCCTTCGAAATGAAGAAGTCGATGAAGCCCTGCCGGATTTGACTTCCGGTGAGGTAGGGGATGCCAAAGCCCTTGGCTGTCGCGGTCATAGATGGAGTAGTTGTCATGCTTGCCGAACTCTTTCAGCTCAATAATCCCAAAATATCGAAATCCCGATCCAAAACCGGTTGGATTCCAAAGGATGGGGAGCCGATAGGGCGCCCGGATAGGGCAATTTAATTAAAACCAGACGCCTTGCGACTTAGGGCTGCCGCCTATCCCTATAATTCAACCAAAGTTGCGATAGGAAACCAGATTACCCTAATATGAAAAAACTCCCTAGGGAATTCGACCGAGGCATGACCCTTATCGAGATCCTCGTGGCAATTGCCATCGGCGCCTTGGTCTGCCTGATCGCGTTCACCTTCTACGGGCATTTCATGGCGCAGATGGAGCGTCAGAAACAGGTGACGTCGCTCCAGGACGGAGTCCGCAATGCGGTCGATTGCATCAACCGTTACCTCATCGCCGGAGGCGTAGCCGGCGACTCGCTCTTTTTCGATCCGCATAAGGTCCTGACGGCGCCGTGGGTCAACGGCGGACATCGGGTCTTCGACATCAAGCCGGATTCCTCGGCCATCCGCGTCTACGGGAATTTCACCGGCAGCGCCGCGACCTTGGCCGCGCCCGTGGTGAACAAGGCCGTGCGATCGCTCAAGACCGACAAGGCTTCGCTGTTCACGGTCGGCGGTTTCGCCTATATCTCCGCGGGCAGCGCGCAGGAGGTCGCCGTCATCGCTTCCATCATCGACTCCACGATATCCGTAGCCGATGATTTCTTCGCGCCTTATCCCAAGGGGACCCTCATCTTCCCGCTCGAGCGGATCAGCATCACCCTGCCGGACAAGCAGACCCTGCGCGTCTCCCGCGAATCCGCCAACGGGACCTTGGCGTTCGTCCGCAACTTCACGCCCTCGCAACATGCCGGGGACTCCCTCGATTTCAAGGTGAAAGCCGTGGACCGGGAAGCCGGGCAAATCGCCTATTCCCTAACCTTTACCGCCATGACCGGCGCGCCGACCCATACTCTTTTGGTCCGAAGATCCGATCAGACCGTCTTCGTGAGGGGTTTCTGATGACAACGGAACCGATGAAATCGCAACATGGATCCGGCAGTGAACGCTCCGGTGGTGAACGCTTCGTCGGTCAACGCTCCGGTGGTGATCGCGGCGCCGTCCTGATGGTGGTGCTGGGAGTGGGGGTGGTCTTGGCGCTGGTCCTGTTCACGGTCGCGAGCCGCAGCGGCAAGACCCGTATCGATACGGTCAGGAACATGAAGTCCACGCAGGAGTTCTATCTGGCGGATGCCGGTTTCAATTATATCAAGACCCGGGCCGCGATTTTGAATCGCGAGGGCGGGGCCAAGCTGGTGAAGAGTTTCCTGGACGGGCAGCAGGGCGCGGGTTGGCAGAAGATCGGGTTCGGAGCGGCGGATATGGGATTCTTCCGGCTCGATAAGTTCAAGCTCCAGGAAGTCCCGCTCTCGGTGGATGTCGACGTGCAGGGGTCGAAGGATCCCGGCAAGCCCGCCGTGCGCTATGAAAGCGTCCAGGGCGTCCTGCGCGTCCCCAGCCTGGCGCGATACGCGCGTTACGTGGAAGGCAACGGCACCTTGGCCTATACGGGAGGCACCTTGGTGGACGGGGAGATCCTGGTGGCCGGCGATATCGAGCTGACCGGTTCTCCCGTGCACTTCACCCGACTGGTGAGCACGGGCGGCAGCATCGTGAACCAGAACAACGGCACGTATGATTTCGGATACCGGGTGGGCCAGACCGACATCCCCACGCTCAATAACGTGCATGTGAACTCCTGGGACAATTACATGTACGATGCATCCAAGTTCGCCCAGACCTTCCAATACTATGCCGAGAACGGGGGCATCTCGCTCTATGGAAAGGACAATAGCGCCGCCAACCCGGCCTGGTCCGGACTGAATGCCAACGGGGCCTGCCATGGATCGGGACCTTGCGATACGCTTTTCGCCGGTTGCTATGACACCCTGAGCACTACTGGGCGCAGCCCGGTGGCAGTGGCCGGATCCGCGGTGGCCATCGACCTGTCCAGCATCGACATAGTCGGGGATTCGGTGGTCGTGAAGGTCTCCCCGGTCCTTTATGATGCCGGCGGCGACGGCGCGGATTATTTCGTGACCGGCAAGCCCGAACGGCGCTATGCGCGCCCGCTGGCGACCTTCAAAGGCAATGCCGTCCTCTACTTCCCCGGCGACGTCTACCTCACCGGAAAACTCAAGGCGATTCCCATTACCGTGGTTGCCGGCGACGACGTATTCCTGTACGGAAGTTTCATCGGGCCCGAGAAAACCGAGGTGGATGCGAACGGTCTGCCCGTGACCTTGGGCGTGGTCGCGCAGGATCGGGTGTATATACATGAGAGCTCCTCGCGCGATCTCACCATCCGGGCCGCCATCCTGGCCGAGAACGATGAGATTGTTTATGACGATGGCTTGGGAGTCGCCGATTGGCGCTACGGCTATGTTTGCAAGCGCGAGGTTTTCAATCCCGCCAACGTCCCGGCCAAGGGATCCTCGCCCGACTTCGCCAAGTATTTCAGCGACAATTTCATCTGGGACGATGCGCGCGTGAAGGAGGCCGGTTTCGGTCGCGAACCGGAAGAGGAGTGCCGCAAGGACGGAAGCTGCCCCAATAAAGTCCTCGAGGAATACGGATTCGCGGCACTCGCCTTTCCCCGCACGGGCGGGTCGAGTTGGAAGCTCACCTTCGAAGGCTCCCTCATCACCCGCAATGCCGGGTCCAAGGGTCCCAAGGACAATTGCAACATGGGTTGGGACTGTAATACCGATCCGGCCCGCGTGTCCTGGACCTATGACGACAATCTGGGCGTGGCCTATCCGCCCAAGTCCCGGCTCCCATTGTCGACGATCGTAATCCATCCCAAATCATCGGCTTCAAGAGGAAGAGCTTCTGAGCCGCGAACGCCCGGAGAGGGAAGCAACTATGATGTTCCGCAAACGTGAATCCGGGTTCGCCCTGCTGGAGTCCTTGGCTGGCGCGCTGGTGCTGGTGCTCGTCATCTTCGTGGGCTCCAAGGCCTTCAAGAACGTGATCGCCAACCATAAGGAAGCCGCGCAACTGAAGGCTTTGACCGATGCGGTGACCCAGACCGCGGAAAAGCTCAGCGCCCTAAGCGTCGCCACCTTGACCGACCCCGCCTCGAATTATCTCGATTGGAGCCAGCCGCAGATGATCGGACTGGGTCCCAACCGGTTCCGCTTCCACATCGTCCCCAAGCCCAGCGTTTCCGGGGTCCTGGACACGACCGTGGTGGGACTCGCAGTGGAAACGGGCGTCATGGCCTCCGGGGCCTTCACCGCTTCGCGCAGCTTCGCCACCTTGATCGCGCCGCATCTCAATTCCAAGGACAGGCTTGGCCAGGTTTCCACCGCCAAGGAACGGGAGCTGGAAGCGGCGTGGTATGCATCACTGCGGCAACGCCTCCAGGACGTGGCCACGTCCACGGTTTCCGAGAACCAGGTGCGCCTCAATTCCTATAGCTGCTATGACAAGGGGCAGTGCTGCCCTTTCATGGAAAAGTTTTTTACCGATCCGAAATTGCGGCCGACCGACGGCCTCGATCAGAAATGCTTGTACCGATGCGCCTTGGGCGGGGACGTGGCTATCAAGGACTGGTCCAAAACCTGCGGCAAGGATTTCTGCAGCCTGGCGCCCTGGAAGGATAAGGCTTCCTGCTGCGCCGCCATTGCCGCCGGGGATTGCAAGCCCGGCACGGTTTGCGCCAATGTCTGCATCGAATGCGTGGGAGAGAACGGCTCGACCTGCACCACGACGGCAGGCACTTGCGATGGTGGCTTGTGGAATGACTTCTTCGACTGCGCCAACGGGACCTACTGTAATGGCCAGCCGCTTCCGGATATCGTTCCGGAATGGGGTGATGTGAAATCCCTCTGCAAGGCTCCGGCCTGCGCCGCCCTTCCGGCGAGTTGCCAGAACCGGGCGAATTCCTGCTGCGCAGGGTACTGGCAGAGGCTTGCCATGGGAGAGGCGCCCTGGCCGGGATCCGAGGTCTGCGCCACGATAAGCAAGGCATCGGAATGCTGCGACGTGCAGATCGCCGATGGATATTACAACTTCACCTGCAGCACCAGCGGCACCATAGTCAATGCCCTCTATTACAACAAGTATGTCGCTTACTGCGGAGCGCCTCCTGGTTCCGATTGGGACAAGTATTGCCTAGTGGACAAGGGTTGTCCCTCGACCTTCCAGACTCCCGGCACCAGCTCCTGCGGAAGCTGGCCGGGTCCGTCCCTGACCGATCCTTGGATCGATCCCGATCCCACTTCATCAGGCATTCATGGCTTTGGGACCGGTTTTACGGGCACGGCCACCCCCACCGCGCCAACCAGCACTCCCATACCCACAACCAGCACGGGTTCAACTTTCAGGGATTTCAGCCAACGCAACGGGAATATGTACAACTCCAAGGGAGGGTATGAGTAGGGTCTGGGGATGATCCCAGGCTTCCGTTCCTCCCACTCCGAATAACTCGCGCGCGATGGCGCGCGCGGGAAAGTCGCCTTCCCGCCGCCGATGCCAATCCGGATCGGTGGGCACATGGGCCGGATCGAAGGGCCACGGCCTTATGGACACGGAGGCTACGGGCGCTCCGGGGGCATTCTTTCGCAGCAAAGCCAAAAGCTTGCCGGTATGCATGGTAACATCGCCGGCACGGGGGGGCATGGGGCCGGCCGCGGCCCGCAGGCAACCCATCAGCAAGGCCTCCGGATAATTCCCGAGCTTGTTGACCACCTGGGCGATTTGGAAAAGGCTCAGGTTGAGCGGCCCGCCGACATGATAAATCCCCTTCGCGCCGTTCGATACGAAATGCCGCATGACCTGGTTGAGATCCTGCACGTAGAGATTGCTGCGCACTTCATCGAAGTAAAGCGTGGCCGGTCGCCCCTTGCGGAAACGCGATTCGATCCAGTCGATGGCGCCCGCATAACCCCGCAGGGAAGGGCCCATGGGCAAGGCTATCCGTAAGATGGCCGCGCATGGATATTCCTCCAGGGTACGTCGCTCGGATTCGGCCATCAATTTACCGTACATGGAAACCGGCGAGACCGGGCAATCCTCGCGGTAATTGCCCAGCCGCAATCGGCCGTCCCGGAAGTAAGGTCGTCCATCGAAGACCAAGTCGGTGGAGAGGCGGATTAATCGGGCGCCGGCTGCTTTCGCTGCGCGCAGGACATTGAGACCCACGTCCACGTTGAGCCGGCGACCCAAGGCAGGATCGAGTTCGCAGGGTTTGAGCGCGCACCAACCGGAAGCGTCCACCACGGTCTTGAATTCGAACTCGCTGAAAAGCCGCGCCAACTCTTCGGGTTTTTCGGGGTCGGCGACGACAAGTTTGGAAAGTGGAGAATCCGCATAGGCCATTAATTCCAAGGCATTGGGAGGAACAAGTCCGACCACGCGGCCAGGAAAAAGCTTCCTTAGATAGAAGAAGGCGTTATAGCCCGGGACCCCGGGTAAACCCACAACCAGAAGGGGAGCAAACGCATTATATTCCTCCGTAAGGGGTTGCATTGAAACGGATTGGGACATAATCCGATAACGTAATTGAGTAGTGCCTTTCGGTCTAAAGGATAACCCTAAAAATGCTGAAAAAAATCAAGTTGCATGACTCGGATCGTGAATGGCATAATGGCCTCTACGAAGATTGCATTCCCTTTTCAGCTGACGTCAGGAGGTGCCGGATTGTTGGCTACCAAGGCATTTGAGTCCCTGACCGGCGGTTTCAACTCTTCTTTGGGGGTATTTCCATCCCTAGGGAATGGCGGCGATGATGGGTATTATTTGCCTGTGTCCGTGAAAGCTCAACTTCCTCCAATGCAAACCTCCCTCCGCGACATCATCCTCCAGGTCAAGGAAAACGCGGACATCGTCCAAATCATCGGACAATATGTCCCGCTCAAGAAAGCCGGCGCCCGTTACCTCGGCTTGTGCCCGTTCCATCATGACCGCAGCCCCAGCATGAACGTGACGCCCCAGATGGGCATCTACAAATGCTTCGCCTGCGGCGCCGGCGGCGACGTCCTCAAATTCGTCCAGGAATACGAGAAGCTCGATTTCATCGACGCGCTCCGGGCCGTGGCCGCCCGCGCCGGCGTGACCATCCCCGAGCATCTCCAGTTCTCCAAGGACGATGAGGACAAAGGCAAAGCCAGCCAGGCCCTGGCGGCCAACCAGTTGGCATGCCGCCTGTATCAAGAAGAGCTCGAAGGGAATCCGGACATCCTCGCCTATGTCGCCAGCCGCGGCATCAACGAAGAAACCCGCAAGCATTTCCAACTCGGCCTGGCCCCGCTCACCACCGATAAGATCCTGAAAAAAGCGGCCGCCAAGAATATTCCGACCCAGGCCTTCATCGACGCCGGCATCCTGGGCCAGTCGGACAACGGACGCGGCGACCAAAGTGGTCGCATCTACGATCGCTTTTCCGGCCGCCTGATTTTCCCCATCTGGAATATGAGCGGGCATGTCATCGGCTTCGGCGGGCGCGTGCTGCCGCAGAAGGATCCGAACATTCCCGTGCATCCGGCCAAGTACGTGAATTCGCCCGAGTCCCCGTTCTACCATAAGAGCAAGGTGCTCTACGGCCTCAACTTCTCCCGCAATGCCATCGACAAGCAGAAGGAAGTCGTGATCGTCGAAGGCTATATGGACATGCTCGCGCTCTGGCAAGCGGGCATCCACAATGCGGTGGCGGTCTCGGGCACGGCCCTGACCAAGGATCACGTGCAGATCCTGGCGCGCTTCGCCCGCAAGGCTTATATGTTCCTCGACGGCGACGAGGCGGGCCGCAAGGCCGTGCGCCGCAGCCTGGAACCCTTGCTCACCATGGGTCTGGAAGTGAAAGTGCCGGTGCTTCCGGTCGCGGAGGATCCGGACAGCTTCACGCGCAAGTTCGGCGGGGAGAAGGTATTGGCTCTTTTTTCACAAAGTGAAAACATTGTGGGCTTCCTCTTACGCTCGGCGGCAAAGACCGTGGATGCGATGAGCCCGGAAGAGAAGGATGGCCTGCTCAAGGACTGCCTGGCCTTGCTCCAGACCATGCCTTCGTCCATCGTGCGCGAGCAATACCAGGAAGAGATCCGCAAGAAGCTCGGGCTCAAGAATATCCGCATGTCGATGCCCCGTCCGTTGAGCAGCCGCTCTCCGGAAGGCGCTTCCCTTTCTTTCGCCTCCGCTTCCGGCCAAGGCTCCGATGCCTCGGACATGGTCGCCGTCTTCGCGGGAGCCATCCCCGGCGGCCGTCCCAAGGACGAAGCCCTGGCCGAATGGCAATTGTTGCAATTGTTGCTTTCGTCGAGCGATGCCTGCCTTTGGGCCCTCGACCGCGTGAAACTGGAATGGCTGCAGGTCGACACGGTGCGCAACCTGGTCGATCATCTCCTCGCCTTCGTCGAGGAGCGCGGCAGCCTGGACATCAAGGAATTCCTCGATCGCCTCTCCAAGGAAGATCAAGACGCCGTCGCCGGCATGCGCCTCATCGAGGGGATGGACGAGGCGCAGCAGAAGAAGCATTTTTCCGGAATCCTTCTGGCCTTGGAAATCCGCTGCCTCCGCAAGCGGATACCCTTGGAACCTGATGTTACCAAACGCGCGGCAATCCTGAAGCGCTTGAATGAGCTCCAATCGAAAAGCAAAGGTGGGTCCCCATGAATGAACTCGACGGCCAAATCCTAAGAAGGCTTCAGAAGCAGGCGAAGCTGCAAGGCTTCATCGCCGAGAACCAGATCAAGGCCCTTTGCAAATCCGATGACGAATACGCCGTCCTGCGGCAATTCTTCGTCGACCAGAGCGTTCAGGTTTCGGAATTCGCCGTCAAGGCGCGCAAGCCCACCAAACCGGACAGCCTCAAGAAGCTGACCCGCTACAACGACCCCACCTGGGTCTACCTGAATTCGGTGGGCAAGGTCCCGCTGCTTTCCCGGCAAGAGGAAATCGACATCGCCAAACGCATCGAGGAGGTGCAGAAGCGCATCGGCGCCATCATCTTCCGATCCAAGAGCATGATGGCCGTGGTCCTGGATCTGGGCCGCCAGGTCTTGGAAGAGGACTTGCGCATCGAGGAAATCCTTCAGATCGACAACGACGCTTGGACGGACCCCAAGGTGTACGATTCGGAGAAGGAGAAGGCCGTCGCCGCCATCATGCGGCTGCGCAAGAATTTCACCAAGCTCGAGGAGCTGACGGAGAAATACCAATCGGTCAAGGGCACGGGCGAGGATCAGCAGGCGCTCGCCTCCGAGATCGAGAACCTGGAGATGCGCCTCGTCAACGATTGCGTCGCCTTCAAGCTCAACCACAAGCAGATCGATCGCCTGGTGGGCAAGTACAAGGAAGAGCAGGGGACCTCGGAGCAGGAGCTCGAACGCCTGCGCCGCATCAAGCAATGG
>DAINDC010000151.1:0-588 GCA_036732085.1 Fibrobacterota bacterium
GAACAATCCGGGCGTGCCGCCCTTGGGCGTGCAATAGCGCAGGCAGATTTGGCCGTTGCGCTGGAAGGCCGCCAGGGTCTCCGCGTCGCGCGGGATGAACTTGCCTTCGCCATGGCGGATGGGCAGGTAGATGCGTTCGATGCCCTTGGTCCAGATGCATTTGGAGGCGGGGTCGCCGGCCAGATGGCACCAGCGATCCTCGAAGCGGCCGGAATCGTTATAGGTCAAGGTCGCATTCTGCGCGAAGCCGTCCGAGGCCGGAGTAGAGCCTGCGACAGTCTTTGAATCGGCAGTGGCGGGAGCGGCTGAAGCGTCGCCGCCGGGCAGCATGCCCAGCTTCACGAGCACCTGGAAGCCGTTGCAGATGCCGATCATGGGAATCTTGCGATCCACGGCCTTGCGGAGGTCGTCGGCCAGGGAATGCTTCAGCTTGTTCGCGAAGACGCGGCCGCTGGCGATATGGTCGCCGAAGGAGAATCCGCCCGGCACCGCGATGATGTCGGCCAACAATCCCGGCGCGAGGCGCCCACGGTCGTCGACGTCGATCAGCTCCGCACTCATCACGGTTGCCGCGCGTAGTGCCTGCAT
>DAINDC010000151.1:598-11383 GCA_036732085.1 Fibrobacterota bacterium
AAGCTCTGGGCCAATTCGTTGTCGGAATTGATCCCGTATCCGGTGATGATGACGATTTTAGGCTTACGCATGCTGCTTACCAATCCAAGGGGCGATGCCAGCGATCGAACATTTCGTCGAGCCCGGCGGAAAGGACGGCGTCTCCGCCGTCGTGGATATCAAGGGTGGGACGCGCGGTGATCTCTCCGAGTCGGCCCACGGCCAGGCCGGCCATATGCTTCTCGAAGGCGGCCCGGTTCGGCGGCGTCACCGTGACCACGAAGCGGCTCTGGCTTTCCGAGAAGAGCTTCACGCCCGTGGGTAACGCGTCGGTTCCGTCCACGGGCAAGGCGGACAGATCCAAGTCCGCGCCCAGGCGGCCGGCCATGCAGACCTCGGCCAAGGCCGTGAACAGGCCGCCGTCCGAACAATCATGGGCCGAGCGCACCAGGCCCAAGGCGATGGCATCCGCAAGGCGGTTATACAGGGCCAAGGCGGAAACCGCGTCGACCTTGGGGACCAGGTTGCCGATGAAGCCCTGGCCGAGGAAATACTCCGAGGCGCCCATCTCGTTGCGTGTCGCGCCCAAAACATAGACGGAATCGCCGGCGGCCTTGGCGTCCATGGTGATGGTCTTCTCCACATCGTCGAGGACGGCGATGGCGGTGAAGAGCAAGGTGGGCGGCACCGAGATCCGATCCTGGCCGCGGCCGTAGTCGTTCTTCATCGAATCCTTGCCGGAGATGAGCGGCAGGGAATAGGCGATGCAGTAATCGTATAGGGCCTGGTTGGATCGGACCAGCTGGGCCATCTTGTATTGGCCATCTGGCGTGGCTTCCGATTCCACCGGATCCGGCCAGCAGAAATTGTCGAGGCCGGCGATGGTCCCGGGGCGCGCGCCCACGGCGACCATATTGCGGACCGCTTCATCGATGGCGCAGGCGGTCATATGGTAGGTGTCGATATCGCTGTAGCGCGGCACGATGCCATGGGAGATGGCCAGGCCTTGCTTGCGATCGTAGAGCGGTCGGATGACGGCGGCATCGCTGGGGCCGTCGGCCTTCTCGCCCACGAAGGGCTTGATGACGCTCATGCCCTGCACTTCATGATCGTACTGGCGGACCCAGCTTTCCTTGGAACAGATATTGAGGGCCGAAAGCAGCTCCAGGGCATCGGCTTTCAGATCGCGCGAAGCCCAAAAGCTCGGCGGCGGTTCGGCATGGCGCGGCGGCGTCCACCTTGCCTTGATGAAAAGCTTGGGATTGCCATCGTGCAGGAAATCCATTTCCAGGCGGCAGACGAGCTTGCCCTGGAAATAGGCCTCGAAGTTCCCGTCGTCGGTGAAGTCGCCCAGGTCGCTGGCTTCCACGCCCCGGCGCGCGGCCAGCTCCAGGAAGGCCGCCAGGTTTTCCGGCGGGACCGCGAAGGACATGCGCTCCTGCGCTTCCGAGACCAGGATTTCCCACGGGTCCATGCCCGCATACTTGAGCGGCGCCTTGTCCAGGTGGATGCGGCAACCCCCACTTTCCCTGGCCATTTCGCCGAGAGAGGAAGACAAGCCGCCGGCGCCGTTGTCGGTGACGAAGCGGTAGAGTTCCAGGTCGCGGGCCTCCAAAAGGAAGTCGCTGAGTTTCTTCTGCGTGATGGGATCGCCGATTTGCACCGCGGAGGTGGGGGAGGCTTCGGTCATGGCCGCGGAAGAGAAGGTAGCGCCGTGGATACCGTCCTTGCCGATGCGGCCGCCCGCCATGAGAATGCGATCGCCGGGCTTGATGGATTTCTGCCAGGTGGGTTTGCCGTTGATCTCGGAGGGCAGGAGTCCGCCAGTGCCGCAGAAGACCAGGGGCTTGCCCAGGAAGCGGTCGTCGAAGACGATGCTGCCGTTGACCGTGGGAATGCCGCTCTCATTGCCGCCGTCCTTCACGCCGCGATGCACTTCTTTGAGGATGCGGCGCGGATGGTGGAGCTTTTCCGGGATGGGCTTGGCATAGAAGGGCGAGGCGAAACAGAAGACGTCCGTATTGAAAATGGGCCGGCAGCCCATGCCGCAGCCCAGGATATCCCGGTTAACACCCACGATACCCGTCATGGCGCCGCCATAGGGATCCAAGGCGCTGGGCGAATTATGGGTCTCGGCCTTCATGGCGATGTCCCAGCCGTCGGTGAAGGCGATGATGCCGGCATTGTCGGTGAAGACCGATTTGAGCCACGGCGCCTTGGGCCTTACCGCTTCCGTGGCCGCCTTGATGAAGGTCTTGTAGAGCGAATGGAAAACTTCCTTCTTCCCGTTTTCGTCCGTATACTCGACCGTGGCGGCGAAGATCTTATGCTTGCAATGTTCGCTCCAAGTCTGGGCGATGACTTCCAGTTCCACATCCGTGGGCGCGGCCGGCAGGCCCGCTTCCGCGCGTTCGTGACGGCGGTTGGCATCGGCATAGTAGGCCTGGATGGCATGCATCTCGGGAACGGTGAGGGCCAGGACCTTTTCATCGGAAAGTTTTTGCAGGCCGGCATCGTCATCGGGAAGGGCGATGGTACGGGTTTCCGGCTGATGCTGGAAGGTGACCTTGTTGGAGGCGGCCGGGATTCCGGGCGCCGATTTCCATTCCGCGTGGGAACGGATGAGATAGGTCTGGATCAGGGCATTGGCGAAAAGCTTGGTGGCCAAGGTTTCCGCATGCGCGCGCGTAAGACCGCCCGAGAGAAGGAACTGCAGGCTGGTATAGACCTGATCCCCATCGGACAATTTGCGGCCCAGAAGATCGGCGATGCCTTCGCGGCTGGAGCGGCCCACATTGTCGGTGACGCCGGGCTTGTAGCCGACCTCGACCAGGAAGTCGAAGTCCATGCGGTCCGAAGCGCTCCCGGCCAGGGGGCGGTCGATGGAATAGGTTTCCGTAATCGGATCGGTGAAGAGTTCCCGGGCGATGCGTTTCCTCTCATCGTCGGTCAAATCCATTTCCAAGGTATACACGGAGAGGATCGACACCATGTCCACCGGCAGGCGGAAGTTCTCATGGATGGCGGCAAGGATTTTTCGGGCTGGTGAGTCGGTGGCAGGTGATTTCTGTCCGACCTCGATGCGCGTGAGCAAACTGTCCCCTGGAAAACTCGGTTATTGAAGGGAAACGTATTCCGTCCCTTTTCACTGACCCCGTTAAATTTAGTACCTCCGGCCCGGGCTATAAACCCGATGGACCGCCCGATTTGGCCGAATTTAGGCGATCAAGAAAATAAACCTAAAGTAATCCGTGAACTTGCCGATAAGAATTAGGTGATCCCTTAGGATTGCTTAAACTCGCAAAAGAAAGAAACTAAAATGCAGGTTAGTAATACGGGTTCGACGGCAGCCGCTCATCCCACTCCTCCCGTTCCCAAGGCTCCCAAGGAAACGCCGGCCGAAGAAGCCCGGGAGACCCCGCAAATGGAGGCCCGGGAGCATCAGGGCGCGAGTGAGCCTGGTATGGGCGAACAAGTGGACGTGAAGGCCTAAGCCTTGGACCGCAAGGATAAAATCCGAACCATATCATAATCGATCGAATAAAACAGCGAAAGCCGGGGATGGTCCGGCACTTCCTTCATCTCCAGGACATGCAGGCCGCTGCCCCGGTCCAAGCAACGTCCCGCCTCCGCATCCCGTTCCAGAATCCATTTCGCTCCGTCCAGGAATTCATCCGCACGTCGGCCGATGCCCTCCAGAGCGCTCGATTGCTCCAGGAAGGTTTCCGTTGCCATCAGGGTCCGCATCATGACTGGACTCCCTGCGGTTGATAGTCGAGACCGATGGCCATCTCCATCCACGCGGCTTCCATGCCGGGACCGGATTGACCAGGTCCTGGGATCAAGGCGAGCGCATAGGGGATTTCCTCGCGATAGCGTGCCGTTTCCCAGGGGATATCCAGGAGATCCGGCCAGGGCTTTTCCAGGACCTGCGCTTCCCGGAAGCTGCGGACCACCTCGTCGACGACGGCTATTTCATGCCCATCGAAAATCCGGAGCGAAGGTTCCCGCCAGGCCCGCGGGGTCTTGCGGATATGCAATCCGTCTCCGACAGACAATTCCGAAATCTCCATGGCTTCCGCCTGGATCAGGTCCCGGCAAACCCGATCCATGCGCCTGGGGAAAGGCGTCCGGAGGCCGCGCCGATAGCTCTGGCAGGTGATGGGAAAACCATGGCGACGGAAATGGAGAAAGTCCGACTGGAAGAGGATCCAGTGCAACATGGGCATGTCGAACGTGTCCATGTCTTCGCAACCGAGGGCGATATGGAGGATCAGTTCCTGCAAGCGGATATCATCCGCGGGAAATAAGCTCATGGTTTCCATCGGAGAAAAAGATATGCGGCCGATGTAAGCGTCACGTTTCCCCCATGTAAGGTTTTGTTACAAACTCTTTTGCAAACTCTCTTGCGGCAAACTTTAGTTGCAAATTTATCGTTTGGCCGAAACCGCGGCCAGGAAGGCGTCGTTGCCGTCCAAGGTCAGGCCCGTGAGGTCCAGGTCCTGGAATTTCTGGTTGTTCAGGGAGAGGTTCTTCAATATCGTTTTGGACAGGCGACAGTCCGAGAACAGGACCTTGTTGAGATTGCAGTTTTCGAATCGGACATTTTCCAGCCCCCGCTTTTTCCAACCCCATTTTTCGAGGCCCGAGAAAAGCACGTCATCGAACCGGCAATGGGCCAAGACCGTTTTGTGGACGACCGTGCCCCGCATCAGGGTATTCCTCACTTGGCTGTCCTCGATGGAAAGATCGGAAATACGCGACGCCTGGAACTCGGCGCCGGCAACCTCGGAACGGCGCAGTGCCAGCTCGGAAACCGCGGCCCCGTTGAACATCATGCCATTCACGCGCACGTGATCCATGGCGGTGAATTCCTTGAAGGAGCTCCCCTGGATCCGCATCCCGTCCAAAACGCAATCCGCGCTGGCTGCGAACTCATGGACCTTGGATCCCTGGACCGACAGACCGCTGACCGTGGAATTGGACAGGCGCCATTCCTCGACCGAGCTCGCGCGCATCTCGCTGTCAACGAGCCGGGCCTCACGGAGGATCATTTCCTCGACCTTGCTCATGTCGATGGTATTGCCCGTCATTTCGGATCGATCGAGGCTCAGTTCCTTGACGGAGGACATGCGGATGGTATTGCCCTGGAAGACGAAAGACTCCCCGCGCGGCGCATCGAACTTGGACATGTGGATGGCATTGGTTCCGTCCGACTTGCTCCCGAAGTTACGGTCGGCGCCGCCGAAGGTGGTGCCACCGAAGGCGGACGAGGTTTGCGCACCGGCGAAAAGGCCGATGGCCGAGGCCCCGCCGAAGGTGGCGTCCAGGGCGGTCTTGAGGGTGCTGTTGACCTTGGAAACGAGGGGCTTCACCAGATCGGCCTCGTTCCATTCGAAGCCGGGAGCGGTGCGGGAATTGGGTCCGGACTTCGCTAACTCGGCCAGGAGATCGGCCGCCTGCTCATCGGTGAGGATGCCGTCCTTGTTCATCTTGAGCACTTGCTGGATTTCGATTTTCATTTCGGCTGCTCCTTGTCTTGGCCGGTCCGGAGGCGTTTGATTTTCAACATGGCTTCCTCGAAAGGGATTTCCCCCGCTTCCAGGCTTTTCAGGATTTCCCCCACGGCGGGAGAGTCGGTGGCCTTGCGTTGGGAGGCGGGCTTGGCGGCATTTTTCTCATCACCAAGAATCTTGGTCTTTAGGGCGGTGAGCCGGGTGCGGATGGTGGGATAGCTCAGGCCCAGGGCGGACTCCATATCGCGGATGCGCCCTTCGCAGCCGAGAAAGATGCGCAGGAAGTGGAGGTCCTCCGAACCGAGGGCGGCGAACTCGTTCAACTGGAAGGGACCTTCGACCTTGAGGTCGCAGACCGGACAGGCCAGTACCTTTGGCTGCAACGCGCCATGACAGGAGGGACATGTTAAATTGGCGTCGATAAACTTCATATAGGAAAATATATTTTAACCTGTTAAAAATATCCACTGGAATAATTGAAAAATGAAAGAGGGCGTTTAGTTGGGGATTTTGAGAATTTACCCGGGCTTTTCCGGCTGCGTCCCAGTGCGAGGGCTTAATTTCCTAGCTTTCCCCTCCTGATTTCTTTTGGACATGGGTTCGGTGTCCTCGTAGCTCAGCTGGATAGAGCAGCAGTTTCCTAAACTGACGGTCGGATGTTCAATTCATCTCGAGGACACCAAGCCCAATGCATCGAAGAAAAAGCCCTCGGGTCGAACCCGGGGGCTTTTTTTCTTTTTTTTATAAGGGCCGTTTTTACAGCGGCCGAAAGCAGCCGGCCCTTTCCCAATCGATCCTTGCGAAGAGGTCGGACAAGTTGAAGGTGGTTTCCGCGGCGCCCAGGAAGAGGTAGCCATCGCTTCGCAGTAAATTGTGCATCCGGCTGAAAATGGCTTTCCGGCTTTTCTCATCGAAGTATATGAGCACATTGCGAAGGAAGACGATGTCCATGTTGGGCATGTAAGGCCAATCGCTGATAAGATTCATGGTTCTGAAAGTGACCATTTTTCGGATATCTTCCCTGAGACGCCAATCCTCTCCGGTTCGCGTAAAATACTTGAGCAGCATTTTTGGACTGATGCCGCGTGCGATTTCCGTTTGGTTGAAAATCCCGTCGCGCGCGCGGTTGACCACTTTTTCGGCCACATCGGTCCCCGTGATCTGGATGTTCCAATCAGCGAGGAAAGGAAAGGCTTCCTTAATCGTGATGGCGATGCTATAGGCCTCCTGCCCGGTCGAACAGGCGGCTGACCAGATATTGAGGGTTTTCACGTCCCTCCTCGATCCGATCAATTCGGGGAGCACCTTTTCATTGAGGATGTCGAAGGAACCGGCATCGCGAAAGAAATAAGTTTCGTTGGTGGTCATGGCCTCCAGGGTTTCATCCAAAATCAATTGCGGAGGGTTGTTGGCTCTGAGCAGGAGGATGAGCTGTTCCAGGCTTGTAAAGCCGGCCCGCTGCGCGACCTTGATCAGTCGCGACTCGACCAGGTAGCTTTTATCTTTTTCCAATTGGATCCCCAATTTTTTTTGGAGGAGATCGGTTATGAAAAGGAAATCCAACTCGCTTACCGGCATATCACAATCCGCCTGGGAGAGTGACGCGGGGTTTAGGCCGGGCGCTATGCTTGGAAAACCCGTTGATGATTTCCGTGGCGAGATCGTGGAGCGGTAGGACCTTGTCCGCCAGCCCCGCTTTCGCCACCGCGCCGGGCATTCCCCAGACCACGCTGGTGGCTTCATCCTGAACATAAATCCGGCCTCCGGCTTCGCGGATGGCCGCGGATCCGACAAGCCCGTCCTGGCCCATGCCGGTGAGGACGACTCCCAGCACCCGCTTCCCAAAAACCTCCGCGACCGATTGGAAAAGGACGTCGACGGAAGGACGGCAGGAGTTTACCGGAGGGTTGGAGTTGATGGCTATTTGATTTTGGCCTTGGACTTTCACGACCGTCATATGCAAGCCGCCGGGGGCAAGCCAAGCCTTGCCCGGAATTAAAAGCGCTCCCGCGAAGGCTTCGCGCACTTCAATTTGGGATTTCCCGGTCAAGCTATCCGCCAAGGATTTGGTGAACAAGGGAGGCATGTGTTGGACGATGACGATAGGGACCGGAAAATCGGGAGGAAATCCGGGAAGGAATTCCGATAAGGCATTTGGCCCGCCCGTAGAAACGCCGATCGCCAGGATATCCGCGTGGATGCCGCCTATACCCGTTTCCGTCTCCGGCTTTTGAGCGCCGACATGGCCGATGTGGGCCGTGGAATTGCAGATGGACTTTATCTTGGCAATCAATTCCGCGGTGAATGATTCGATGCCGCCATTTCTTCCCGAGAGGGACGTGGGCTTGGTGATATAATCGGCGGCGCCATTCTGGAGGGCCAGCATGGTATGCCGATTGCCCACCTTGGTCAACACGCTGCACATGATTACGGGAAGGGCCGGACGGATCTTTTTTATTTCCCGAAGGGTTTGCAAGCCGTCCATGACCGGCATTTCCACATCCAGCATGACGATGTCGGGGCTGCACGCCTCAAGTTTGCTTAAAGCGATAGGGCCGGACAATGCGGTCGCCGCCACTTCGATGCCGTCATCCCTGGAAAGCGCTTCCGCCAGGATTTTGCAGGCGATTACGGAGTCATCGACAATCAGGACCTTTATTTTTTGAAAGGGAAAGATCATCCCACTACGTTCTGGAGATCGGTGAGCATCTTGGCCAATTCTTCCGAGGCCTTCTTCGTATCGTTCGCGCCGCTCGCCGTGCTCCGGGCCGCATCCGCCACGCCCGTGATATTGCTGGTGATCTCCGAGCTGCCGCGCGCCGCCTCGGAAATGTTCTTGGCGATTTCATTGGTGGTCACGGTTTGCTCTTCCACCGCGCTGGCGATGGTATTTTGGATATCGCTGATTTGCCGGATGATATTGCCGATTTGGGTGATGGAGGCGATGGCGCCCTTGGTATTATTCTGGATCGCTTCGATTTTCTTGCTGATGTCCTCCGTGGCCTTCGCGGTTTCCCGGGCCAGCTCCTTTACTTCATTGGCGACCACGGCGAAGCCTTTTCCCGCATCGCCCGCGCGGGCCGCTTCAATGGCGGCATTGAGGGCCAACAGGTTCGTTTGCTCCGCGATGGAGGTGATCAGCTTGATGATGTTCCCGATTTCCTCGCTGCTTGATCCGAGCTTGGCCATATTGATATTGGTGGAATCCGCCATCAGCACCGCGGAGTCCGCGACGCGCACCGACTCCGACGTGCTCTTGGAAATTTCCCGGATGCTTGCGCTCATCTCCTCGGTTCCGATGGCCACGGTTTGCACGCTCTGATTGACTTGCTTGCTGGAAGAGGAGACCACGGTGGCCTGCGAGGAGGTTTCTTCGGCATTGGCGCTCATCTGCTGGCTGACGCTGGTCATCTGCTTGGAGGCGAAATCCAGACCCTTGGAGATGCCGGAAAGCGAGCCGGTGATCAGCCGGATGATATACCAGCAAAAGAGGGATACGATGAAAATGGTTCCCACTCCCAGGCCGCCCATCAAGGTGGTCCGGCTCTTCAGAATGGCGCTGGCCGCATCCTCGTCCACCTTGTATTTATCGTTGGACAAGGAAACGATCTCATCCACCGCGGCCCGATGCTGCTCGTATTTTTCCTTCAGGAAGCCGTGGGCCAGCTTCTGGGCGCCGGCCCGTTCTCCCGCCAGCAGCATGGGAATGAATTCCTTATCGCGCTTGTTCAGGAATTCCATGCCCGGATTGTAGGCATCGAGCATCATGGTGCTCTTGATTTTCCCGTCGGGCAGATCCTTGACCCAGAAGTCATGCCGGGATTCAAAGTCGGAGCGAAGCGATTTGCTCTTCTCGATCAATGCGGAAAGCTTTTGCTTATCCGTCTCATCGGCCATCTGCAAGACATTCAAATACGCCTCGATCAGATATTCCGGCGGGGGCAGGATATCGGCGATCAGATCCTTGCTTTGCACGATATTCTGGTAATACGGGCCTCGGATCTGGACAATCTTGATGGTATTCCAACCCAAGCCGGCCGAGACCAGGAAGGCGGCCAGGAAAAAGATCGAAAGCGTCACGAGTTTGGTATGGATTCTGGAGTCTTTGAATCTGGCTAACATTCCGGTCTCCCGGCGATCCTCGATAGCGGGCATGGTCTTCTCCTAGATGGCTTGGCTGAGATGAATGGGGTCCGTTGCATTTCGAAATTCAAAAATTGCTTCCGCATCAATGACGTGAAGGAGGGAATCCTTGAGCTTGAATACGCCTTTTATCAATCTCGTTTCCGGCCCTTTTCGGAGCGTCGGCGGAGGCACCATGGCTTCCTTCCCGAAATCATGGACGTCACCGGCACGATCCGCCATCAGGCTCATGGCTTCCCCGTTTGAAAACAAGATGATGTTCACGGGTTCCAATGAAGGCGGGGGAGGCGGCAGATCAAAAAGTTTTCTCAGGTTCACAGCCATAACTATTTGGCCGCGGAGGTTGGCCAACCCTTCCACGAAAGGCGGGGAGTTGGGAACCGGAGTGATGTCCTGGAGGCGGATTATTTCCTGGATGGCGAGGATGTCCAAGCCGAAGATTTTTTCATCCAGATAAAAGGTGCAGTATTGGGACATCTCAGCCTTCCGTCCCGGATGCATGGGATGCCTGGAACAGGTCGGGAAGGGTCAGGCGCGCAAAAGTGGGCAAATCCAAAATCTCCGTGGCCTTGCCATTGATGATGCCCGAGCCCCGGAATCCCGGCCTGCTGCCGGACAAATCGGTCTGCGACTGCACATCGACTATGTCCAGGATCTTGTCCACGATGAAGCCCGCGGAGTGGCCCCCTTCGGAGAAAACCACTACGTTCATCACGGCCTTCGGAAGCGCGGCTGAAGGCGGCGCTGCAGGTGAGGCGATCCGCAAGACCTGGCCGAGCCTTACCAGGGGCATGATCTTTCCGCGGCTTTGCACCACCTCAAGGCCGGCCATGGATTCGATGGAATCGGCGGCCAGCTCCTGGAGCCGCGATAAGGTCGCCATGGGGACCGCGATTAATCCATACGAGTCCACCCTGACCATCAGCATTCTTTCCGTGTTCTGGCCGATGCCGGCCAGGTTCTGAACGCCTTCCTGGGTTCGATCCTGACCCGCGTCCCTTTCCAGGTTCGCCTTTTGGGCCAACCCGGGAACGTCCAGGATCAAGGCGACCTTGCCATCCCCCATGATGGTCGCTCCGGCGAAGAGCGCATCCGAATTCAAATGCTTGCTGAGCGGCTTCACGACTATGTCCTGGGTATCCTGGAC
>DAINDC010000152.1:0-2507 GCA_036732085.1 Fibrobacterota bacterium
GCGAGCGAGGCGGCGGCTTTGTCTAGCGCGAATCCCTGGCCGACCGCTACCGCGTCTCCACGCGCACCCTGCGCAAAGCGCTCGCCGCACTGGAGAATGACGGGCAGCTCGAGCGGGACGGCCGGACCTATCGCTTCAAGGCGGGTCCCATCGCGCCTCCGAGCAGCATCGTAATCCTGGTAACCCGTTGCAATCAATCAGGACGGCTCCTCCTCGATAGCGAACGGGAGTTGGAATTCCTGAAAGCGGCCTATATCGAAACCCGGGCCCTGCGGCTTGAATTGCGGGTGATAGGCTATGGCCCAAAGGGCGGTCTGCTCGATCGTCAAGGACGGAAAGTCCCGCTGATGCCCGCCGGAAGACCGGTCCTGGGTGTCCTGGTCTCCACCTGGCTGGTTCCCGATGTCCTCGGGATCCTGGCGCTATTGCGACCCCATCGCCTGCCTATCTCGGTCTGGTGGGAGCACTCGTCCGAAGCCTTTTCCAGGATGCGCTTTCCCCGGAACGCCGTTCTTTTCAACTTGTCCTTCGGAGAAAGGCCCGGGGCCCTGATCGCCGAAACCCTGCTCGGCCTAGGCCATAGGCATGTGGTTTTCCTTTCGCCCTTCCATGCCAGCGCCTGGTCGCAGCAGCGTCTGGAAGGCTTGCGGAAGCGGATTATGAAGGCGCCCGAGGGCCGGGTCGCGGCCGTGACCAGCGATGCCCATGCCAGTCCCTGGTCTTTCCAGGAGGAGGCCCGGAAGGAATTGCGCGCGGGGAACCGCGACCTGGAGGCGGACGATCCCAAGGTGACGCAACGGAAAAGCCGGAACCTGGCGCGCCGAGTGCGGGATATGCTGGCAAGCGCTCCGCAGGACCCCGACGCCACGGCCTGGGTTTGCGTAAACGATGAAGTGGCGGAAATCGTTTCCGGCCTCTTCCGGAAGCGGGGCGCCGTTCCCGCGCCCTACCTGATCTCCTTCGACAATACCGCTGCGAGTTATCGACTGGGGATCGATTCCTTCGCCTTCGACGCCGGGGCCCTGGCCCGGGCCATGCTGTTCCACCTGACCCGCCCTTCGGCCGCCGTTTCCCCCGGACAGGAACTCGTCAATTTGGAAGGCCGGGTTGAAAGGAAGTAGCCCGCACGGCGGCTACATCTATTTCGATGAAGAGGATTTCAACGCGGACTCTTCCTCGTCCCGCGGCTTCCGCCTGAGTTCACATGGGGACGACGTCTGGCTCTCCGCCGATTCCGGCGGATGTGCTGAGGGATATCGAAGCCCTGAAGGACAGGCTGGGCCGGGCCTACGAGGATCGATTAGAGGGCAAACTTTCCGAACCCCCATAGCGGATGCGCGGCAGCGAAACATGCGGCTACTGAGGATGGCGTTTTATCATGAAGGCGATGAATTTTTGCACCGACAAAACATTTTTCCCGAAGCAGGCGCAGAGTATCCATACGGCGGACGAAGTCTTCATTCGATATGAATGAATAAAGCTGTAACGGGACCGAAGACAGACACGGCCCAATCCCCTTGCCCCCCTTTCGCGGCAGTCCATCAAGTTGAGCACGCTCCCAAGCTCGAAGCGACGCGCCTTTGAGGAGATGTAGGCCCGAAATAAAACGTGACGTTGAGTACATCATGTCGGAAGAGAAAAGTCGTAACGGAATCACGCATCGCCGCGACTCATTTTTGCAGCAGGAGCATTCAACTCTGAAGAGCCTGCCAAGCGAATGGCCCCGGAGACTCCAGGGCATTCATGAACATCAAAACACATCTTGTTAAAGGAAAATTATGACTCTCTCCAAGACCCTTCCGACCCTCTCCCTCGCTCTCGCCCTGATCGGCGGCGGCGTCATGATCGCCCCGTCTTCCGCCAAGGCCGGCGGCAATCACATCTCGTTTGATGCGCTGAAGAAAGACGGCATCAAGAGCAACAACAACCGTCCCGGCAAGCCGGCCAATCAGCACACCCGCGGTTGCAACGCGATCAACCGGTGCCGCGGCTGATGATCCGGTCCATGGCACTCCGTTCCCGGTAAGCCATGGATAGGGGAAAGCCTCCGAGGATCCTGGAGGCTTTCCCCTATCCACCTTCCACCACCTCAATGCGACTCTCCCCGATCCATCGCTCCGTCGCAATCCTCGCGCTCTGGTGCGGACTCGCCTGGCCGGGGGATTCCGCCGGCATGCGCGATTCGTCGGCTGTGAGCCCAACGGCTGGGAGCCCAAGTGCCGCCGAGGAATGGGTGTTGCCGAAAGACGCGTTCGGGGAGTTCCTCCGGGATAGCAGATCCCTTGAGGATAGCCTCCATTACCAGCAAGGGGAGCTTGCCTCTGGACGGGAAGAATTCGATTTGGCCCTGAGCCATCACCTGGCCGCCGACCTTCCCGCCGCCGGGAAATTCCGGAACGACTTGCTTGCCCAGCGATCCCGGATCTTCGCCCGGCTCTGGCCTTCCGCCCCTTCTCCCGTTCCCGGCGGGAAGGAAGCCCCGGCTAAAGAGATCATCCCGCCAAGGC
>DAINDC010000152.1:2517-6866 GCA_036732085.1 Fibrobacterota bacterium
CCGTACAGGCCTCCAAGACCTGGTATTTCAAGTATGCCGATGCGGGCTTCGAAGCGGGTTATTCCGGGCAATGGGATGGCGGATGGAAGCGGTTGAACGACAATGCCTGGGCAAAGGCAAGCCGCGACTTTTCGCTCAAGGGCGGGAATGGTTTCCATGCTTCCCTCGAAGCCGCGGCGACCAGACAGGAGTCCCGGGCCGACCGGTACACCGTACCAATCTTATATGTAAACGATGTCGCCCATTCGCCCACGTCGCTTTACCAGGGGCCGGAATCCCGTGATACCTTGCCTTGGAATGGCCTGCACCCCCTCTTGCAATCTTCCTCCGCTGCCGACGAAAAAATCCTGACCCTCGAGGCGCCGCAATCTTTTTTCTCGTTTTCCCCCTCTCTCAGTTGCTCTTTTTCTCTGTCCGCCGACTTGCAGGCCCAAGCCGGAGCCTGGTATGCCCTGGATATCTATCCGGAGTATGTCTGGGATAGGATCCCCTGGCCGGATACCCTGGATCCGTATTCCGGGGATTTGGCCGGTTTGGCTTTGAGCCGGGCCGATGGACGCTATTATCCCGCCCTCATCGTGGAGCAGAACGGTACATACCAGGAATACGTCGGAACCGCGCCCTTGGAACACGTTAAGACAAGGCGCGTGGAAAACCGGATGGGCCTGGATTTCAAAATATGGAAGGATCTGCCCCAAGGCTATTTTCTATCCGTTGAATCTTCCGTCGACCTCAGGTGGACGAATCTGGCGAGAACCGCCCCCGCCACGTACCGGCCTTGGCAATGGGGGCTGGCCTTTAACGTGAGCCGCTCATTACCCCAATGATATAACCATTGTATTTGGTCTTAATTGCAATTTGAAAGAGAGGAAGAACATGAACATCGGCAAGATTATCTCTCCTGCAATCACGCTCGTTTTGGCGGGTCTAATCATCCCAAGCGCCCCATCCGGGGAAAATCCGCGCCCGGGGAAGGGCCTCCAACCTGTCCTTTCCGAGCACCCGCCGTCCCCCTTCAAGATGCCAAAGCCTATCCAAGAAGGGCCGTGCCATAAGGGCAAGGCCCCCTTCCGCAGTAGGGGTTGACCGCCGCAGCCGGCCGGAGTAGAACCTACTGGTGGGACGGCTTCCAGGGTCGGGTGCAGGCTCTTACCGGAGCATAGGGTCCGCCCGGACTACAAGACCAACCGGAATACCCGCCTCTGCGGCGGCGCGTCGCGTGTCGCGCAAACGGTCGAGGAAACTGGGCTCCTTGGCCAAGGGAGGAGGCGCGTTATTCCAGTTGATGCACCAGAAGCCGGGTCCCGCGGAAATTCGCTACGAAGATGCCGCGGGGAAAGGAGGCCAACTCGAGGCTCGATTCTCCGGAAACCCGCCGCGAAAGAATCATTCGTCCCGACAGATCGCGCACCACCAACTCGCCTGCGCCGTGCAACAGGAGGCGATTGCCGACCTGCGCCAGAACCGACTTGCCGACCCTTCCCGCCGGGGCGATGGCGGAAGTCGCGGCCATGATTGACACGTTGTCCAATTGCACGGTAGTGCCTGCGGCGCCGGGGCCACCGATATCGAAGGAAAGCTTGTCCGACTCGGTGGAGTCCGAGACGAAGGTGTAGGTGTAGGTCGAGCTCGCGGTCCCGAGGCTCACGCTCTTGTCGAAGGCGCCCAGGTTGGCGTAGACCTTGATGTCCCGGGCCTTGCTCGCCGAGGCGTCGAAGGAAAGAGTGTAGGTTGTGCCCTTCACGAAGGGCACGGCGGTCTGGAAGATCTGCACATTCCAGGTGTCCGGGCCGCCGTTGGTCACCGCATAGGAAAACACGCCGTCCTGGACCGAGGGGGTCCCCGCAGCCCCCCCGCCCGGACTCCAGGCCGATGGCGTCCATCCGGTGGTGCCGTTGGAGAAGTCGCCGTTGACGATCAAGTTTGCCGCCGAGAGGAAGACGGCCTGGACGGTATGCGGCGCGTTCAGGGTCACGGAAAGAGTCGTGCTTTTGCCGGAACCGTCGCGGTTCCAGCCGCCGAAGGTCCAGCCATCGGCAGGCACGGCGGTGAGAGTCACCAAGGTTCCGCGGGGCACGAGCGCGGTGCGGATCGAGCGGTTCACTGAGCCCTGGCCGACCACCTCGACTTGCAGCGTCACGAGGTCGGGGGTGGGTAGCGAGACCTGGGCGTCGGTGGAAACCACGAAGTGGGTCGCCGAAGTGGCCGGCAAAGTGTAGTCGAAACCGGAAGCGGTAACGCCGGTGGGGGCGGGGAGCTTCGTGATCACGGAATCCGTGGAGAAGCCGAAGGCCACCGCCGATTGCCAGGCCTTGCCGGAAAGCGCTAAGGTGAGGGACTTGGCCGAGGCGGACTTGTTGATTGCCACCACATGCAGTAGCTTCGGGTTCTTCGAATCCAGGCTCGCATAGGTGGAGAAGACCGTGCTGTCGGGATTGTCGGCTGCGACGTACGTGTCTCCGAAACCATTGCCCTTGCCATCGAAGTTGCGGTAGAGGCGGAAAGCCGCCTCCAGATGTCCGGAGAAGGTCGCGTGCACGTTGGCCGCCTCGAGGTCGAGCTTTCCGAACACACCCAGCACGTCGGCTTGCGCCAGCGCTCCGGACCAGTGGTTTTCGCCGCCGTAATTGTACTCGGTCAGGGCCAGGCGGGTGCCCGGCCAGGTCGTGTCGATGGACTTCAGGGTGCGGGCGAGGATGTACACCGGCTTGTTGCCCGTCATCCCGGTCACCCAGCTGTTCTCGAGGTAGGCGGTGTCCCACAGTGAGCGCGGGGCCTGCAGACGGGCCTCGATATCCTTCGCCGTGCCGCCATTCATAAGGGTGCCATCGTTGATGCGCGTGTCGCCCTTGTCCTCGGGGTACCAGTGGATGGCCAGCACGTCGATCAGCCGCTTGCCGGCCGCCGCCGAACGGGCCTTCATCTCGCCCAGGAAGGCCGCGACGGCCCAGTTGTACTTGCCCGAATAATCGCTCCAGTCGGAACATTCAGGCAAGGAGCTCGGGGTCGCCGAATAGCACTGGCGCTGTTCCGGTAAATGAAACAAGCAATAAATTCCTGCTGGACGGCAGAAGCGTAACAATCCGATGCGCGCGAAAACCCAATTTTGTGATCGGGGTCACCTATGCCATGCTGAAGCGAATGTCTTTAGGATTGGTCTTACGCCGACAAAATCCATCATATGGGTGAATCATTGACCTAGGTCAAGAAATGTTCCGTACCGGCCGTGTCGAAAATATTTTGTCAATCTAGGTTTGCCTGTCATCTGATTCGGTACGCCCCCGGAACGGGCACCCGCCGCATGCCGTGAGTCAACCCCTGAGAGCCAGCGAATAAATTGTGAGCTTTAGCGCGCGCGACTGGGGACGATTCGCTCGGCGCTACAGTTCGCCGGATAGTACGGGAACGGTCCAGTCGTAGTTGTTTTTAGGATCCGGGGGAGTGGTAGCCTCGGTGTGGAATTTCCCCGTAACGGCGGAATTGTCGCCCAATAGGAACTTATTAATCACGGCCGTTAGCGACGCCTCATAGCCGGTTCGCCAGGCGCAATGGGAGCCAGAGGTCGACTCGTAGGTCATGTTATCACCGACCCCGAGCGCTTCGAAGATCAAATGACCGACGTTCCCTATCACCCAGGACGAGTTTTCGTCGGCCCAGGTGACAGCGTGGTTGGGGTTGTCCATGATGTACAGACCTCGTGGAGCGATTAGGCCCATCATTTCGTGCATGTCGATCGGCAGCTTGTCGGTGTGATCCCCATTGGCGTTGTCGGCGGTCGCGAACGGGCCAAGCCGTACTTCCGACAGCCAACGCGAAACGCCGCCGATGGCGTTATAGGCATACTCGCCGGTAGGATCGAGTTGTTTGACCAGGCGCAATCCAACGGTGCCGCCCGCGCCGCTTTCAAAAGGCAGGGTCAGAGCGATGCGGTTGTCGAGTACGCCGGCAACGAAGGCTCCCTTACCCAATCGCGAGCACCCTGTCACCCCGAGATGGAAGGGATCGATTACGTCCGGGTGCTGTTCCAGGAGATCGATAATACGGCTGATCTGCCAGGCCTGGGCCGCAAGATAACCGGTGGGACTATCAGAACCATAAAAATCATAGAAAGGACCCTTTTTGGCGCCGCTGGTACTCGCCGTCTCGATGGCGCTGAACGTGATCGTCGCAACCCCCTTAGGGACCGGCGCGCCACCGCCGTACCCGATTATGGCCGGCGCCGGTTGGGTCGCCCCGTTCATGTTCACCGTGGCGGTGAAGGAACAACTCTTTCCGCCTTCGCTCACACTTACGGAAATCAGGGTGGAGGTCACCGTGCCCGTAACCGAAGCTTTGGCGGGAATCGGCTT
>DAINDC010000152.1:6876-8525 GCA_036732085.1 Fibrobacterota bacterium
CCATAGAGATAACGGAGCGCTTGCTGGTAAAGCTCTTCCCGCCGGCATGCCCATTCGCTCTTTTTCGTGATGCGGGTGCCGGACAGCATCAGGAACGGATCAGGTAGTTTGGAATTGGCCTTGAGCTCGCTGAATGCCGGGAGCGTTCCGACCGGGCAGACGCCGGCGGTGGGATTTTCCTTCCTGCCCCAGGCAATACTCCCGATACCGCTGTCCATCTCGATCGAAACGTTACTGAGGGTATAAGATGCAATAGGCAATTCGGCATCCGCAAACCCCGCTTTGGAGGCGATTATCGTATCCACAGCCGCAGACGAGGCTGCCCTTTTCGAAAGGGTAAAATCACTACCGGAGGGCGAACCGAGACGACTATTGATAAGTTGCAAATCGCTTCCCAGTCGCATAACCTGACAGGTATAAACGGTATTATTAACGGTCACGCGAATGAAATTCAAACCTGAAACCAGCTGGGGAAGCGTAATCCATTCAGTTGCCGGATTCAGACCGGCAAAATTGGCGGATGCCATTTCTCTTCCATTTGCGGACAAAATCGTCACATTGCCGCTCAGCTTCCCCGTGCCCCCTGAAAATGCGACGGCATTGCTTCTCAAGAAGAATGACAAGGTTTGCGCCTGTGATGCATTCATCCGAATGGCAACAGGTAAAACAAACTCGAATTTCCCATCCGCGCCGGTGACCGCAGAAACCTTTTTGACTTTGAGCAGAACGGCTACCCCTGCGAGCGGGCCGCCTCCCTTTTGAATGACGCTTCCGGTGAGCTGGTCGGCGTCTGCGGCCAGAGCTTGAATGGCAAGAAAAAGAAGAATTACAAAACTCAATATTTTCATAATTCTCTCTTTTGAAATTTCTGCATATAGGATACTAATGCATGTAAAAAGGATGCGCATGGGGAAACCCCATTTCCCCTCCCGGTTGGTTCATTCTTTCTTCATCAAGACAATCAGCTAAACTTTCGCGGATGAGAAAAAAAACTTTCGCGGATGAGAAAGTCGGCGGCCTTCTATGGTTCAAGCGGACTTAATGAGCCGAAATAGGATTCGCTCCGAAGCCTTTCCTTTGGATGCTTGAGCAATGCTCTTCTGCTAACCTCCATTTCGAAAGCAGCGCAGAGTTAACCTAGGGAATCGAAATCCTTGTCGCATCGATAATCACCCCATTTCCTTCACCGGAAATCAGGCTCCCATTGGCGCGAAAATGGCCGCGATCATTCCATTCCCGGCCAGGCTTGGTTCTGGGCGCCGAGGTCTCGCGAATGACCGGGCCTTTCAAACCGACCGTTGCGCCGAATTCATGCGCCCCGACATCGGGACTTCCGGAATACAAAGCGCCTGACCAGAAATCACGGCCCCCGTTCCCATCGATCATCAATCCCTTATTGATACAAGGCGAACCGGCTTGCAGTCGGTAACCTGCAAGCGATGCGAAAGCCGGGCCATTGGCATCGCCATTGCCTCCGCGTCCCGGATCCGTGAATTTCGGATCGGCACGAATGGCGCGGGCATCGCCGGCCGGAGCCGCGACCGAGGATCCGAAATAGGCATTGTTGTCGTAGACGATGCCCCCGCCTGTCGTCAAGTCGGCATTCGATCGGGTCGACATGAAGATATTGTTCTTGAGGGCATAGGCGG
>DAINDC010000152.1:8535-11344 GCA_036732085.1 Fibrobacterota bacterium
CGGCGAGATCATCCCGGGCATCAAGCGTATCCCGGGCAAGGCGCCGGCGTCCTTCACCATCACCTACGCCAAGGACGGCCGCGAGAAAATCGCCATAGCCATAGGCGGTCTTGGGGCTGTTCTTGTCATTGTAAAGCACGTTGTTGTAAACGCTCGCCACCGCCTTGGAGTCGGAGTGCAGATACATTTGGTAGCGAGTATTATTCTGCAGGATATTGTAACGGACCACGCAATCGCCGAAGGGAAACTGGCAAAGCAGCAAACCATCGCCGTTGTCATGCATGTAATTGTATTGGATGGTGATGCGGGTGGTTCCCCTATCGGCGTCGATGCCGTTGTAATCGGCGCCATTGGCCTTGCGAACCGTTCCATAGGTTTCATTGTTCTGGACGACGACGCTATCGGACAAATTAACCTCGATGGCGCTGGTGCCCGCCCCCGCGCAGACATTGCCATCGATCAAGCCATTGCGGACATCGGTCAGGTAAATCGTATTGCATCCCAAAGCGGTATTCAGCTGGCTCAGGAAATTATGGCGCAATACCACTTGGGTATGCGGCAGCCAGACGGTATCCGATGCCGAATTGCGAATACCCCAATGGGCGGCGCCGTCCCACTGCTTGGTGATAATGCCCCCGAAAGAGCAATCGCGAATGCTGCATCCTTCGACGAGGATGTCTTCGAAACGCGTCTTCACCGGATTCGCTCCCGGCTGCAAGGTTTCGAAGACGATGCCGCCGGAGCGTTTCGAGTCATCCCATCCGGTTTCGAAAGTCACGCCAGGCAGATTGTCGGCCACGTCGCCGCCGATCCACTTCACGTCGCCGTTGACATCGTGCACATCGCAATCGCGGATGCGGATATGGCGGATCACCCCGAAGTCGCGCCCGGCTATCCAAATGCCGCGCCTGTCTGCCGGCGATGCGCCGGTATTGGTGATTTCCAGATCTTGGATTTCCCAATAGGCTTGGTTCAGCAAATAGACCGCGCTCGGGGCCGCGCCGTTCGCGGCGATGCGCGGCTTCGACCCGCTGCCATACCGCCCCACCACGATGGGACGTCCATCGGCCCCCGAACCCTTGGGGCTCAATTGGCCCGTCCAAGATCCGCCTGACTTCAGCAAGATGCTGTCTCCCGGTTGGCAGATCGCCGCATTGACCTTGGCCAGGGTTTTCCAAGCCAGGGCTTCCGAGGTGCCGGCACGCCCATCATCGCCCGATGCGGCATCGAGATAATACGTCGCGGCCCAGGCGGGGGCGCCAAGGCTTAGCATGGCCATCAACAGGCACGTGCCGCGCAGCGGTACCTTTTTCACCCGGGCATTTTCCGACAAAACACTTTTCAACAGGTTCCTAAGCATTGCAGCCTAATTTAGGGGGCTGGGCTCGTTTTGACCCAAGGTGTTTACCGGTTCTGGAAGCATCCCGTCGCAGATACCCCTTTATTCGCAATAAATCCCCGGTGCCCGCCCGTGCGGATCTTCCGGACAGACGCGGACGTTCAGTTCTAGGGCCTTCGCCGTCTCCTCAAGTGTCTCGCGTTTTCCCACCACGACCGGCTGGCAGGAATCACCAGGTTGCGTTTTCCCCGGGACGAATCCGCACGAGGGTGGAATCCCTCTTGGTGGCGCTTCCCCCGCAGGTCCTGGATGAATCGCAAGCGATCGGCTTCTTCCAGGCCTTAATGACCTGGTATGTTCCCTGCGGAAGTCCGGGGAGCTTGTACCGCATCAGGCTGTCGCCTTCCGCGAAAAACGGGGTGCTGGGCACGTAAACGACTCCGGCCATAGCTGGAAGCGAATCCGCGATCACTCCCGCCAAGGTCCCGGTCGCTTCCAGGCGCGCGCGCGCGGTCGCATGGCCCGACGCGGGAACGGCGAGATCGGTGATCAATGCGGCCTTGCCGCTGGAAACCTGCCGGACCAGGACTTGGTACCGACCGGGGCCAAGCTGGGGGAATAGGGCGATCCCGTTGGAATCGGCGGTGATCGATTTGGAGAACCCGGAGTCGGAATAGGGAAGGAAATCCGCGGCATATAGCCCTATGCTATTGCCAGGATCGGTGCGGACCGCGATTTGATCGGCCGTAGGCGTGGCTTCCGCCATCCCTACGGTTTCCGAGCTGGTTCCTCCTTCGCACCCGTCCAGGCCGCTCAGGCAAGCGGCAACCATGGCGGCTATGAACAGCTTGGCCTGGGCATTCATACGGCGGCCTCGGAACCATAGCTTGCGCTGAGGGGGAAGACTTGCATATTCACCTGGTAGGCGCGGCTGGCGGTCTCGGAGGCCTCGGCCAACTCGCCGATACGGCGACGGGCATCGGCCAGGATGTCTTTGACCATGGGGAGCAACTCCGGCGCGATCCCTAAGGTCAGAGTCGAGAACTCCCGTTCCGCCTTCGGGAAGCGATCCATCGCTTCCATGGCCAAGCGCAGCGTCTGCTGATGGAACAAATCCACTTGCAGGGCCGAGGCTTTGGGCCCCGTGGTGATGGCCGCGGACGCCGGCTTCAGCCAGCCTTCCTTGTCCTGCACGGCCAGCCCCAGATCGAGCATGAGCTTGACCGATTTCTGCGCCTCCAGGGCCGTTATGGGAGGGCGCAAGGCGGCTCCCAGGGCGGCGTAGTCGCCGCGGAACGGGGCCATGGCCAAAAGGGCGCGGATCGCGCTATGGTGCCATGAGGAATAGAAGCCATACTGGGTCTCGCGGACCAATTCGGGATCCGATAGCCGGGACATGGACTGGAGCTTCAGGAAGCCGCTTTGCCGCTCCGCGGGACCTTTGGTCTGGTTGAATTCCACCAGGGCGGA
>DAINDC010000153.1:0-11243 GCA_036732085.1 Fibrobacterota bacterium
TTGAAAAAGAATTAAGTTGTGATCGCCTACCCGACATTCTGCCTGAGACACTCCGGTATCGCCATCATTATGGTATTGTTCGGGCATTTCAGTAGATTTGGTGATTCGCATCAGTTTGGCGGATTTGGAGTAGGTGTTTTTTTTGTTCTCTCAGGTTTTTTGATGAGTCGTATTCTCTTTATCAAAAAGATTCCTCTAAAAGTATTTTATCGACGACGCTTCGCCAGAATACTGCCGGCGTTTTGGATTTATATTTCCATTGTTTTTTCTGGTGGATGGTTATTCCTTCACAAGTTTCACCCTGGTGAACTCGTGGCAACAGCGTTTTTCTTAAGGACGTATTTTCCTGATACCCCGATTTTCCATTCCTACATACCAATTGGACATATCTGGTCGCTAAACGTTGAAGAACACTGTTATATAATATTGTCCTTGTTCAGTCTTCTGGCCATTCGACTTGGAGAAATATATGCCAGGCTGGCTCTAACCGCGTGCGCCTTCGTTTGCATAGTATTTTTCGTTTTCTATAAATACAATCAACCAGCCGCGCAATCGCTATTTTCTTTAAGAACCGAGGTGGCAGCCTTTCCACTACTACTATCTTGCTCGCTATTTCTTTGGCTCACTAGGTATCCAATTAAAATACCAAGTATCGTCCCCCTAATTTCCTTTTGTGCAGCATTAGGAATTGCACTAGTATCGAATTCCGTATTTTTATCATATCTTGGAATTCCTGTCTTTCTCGCGATATCCGTGAATACTTTGAATTCAGCTCCAGTCTGGATGAAATCCATTCTATCGAATTTCGTATTGAGATGGTTCGGGATTTGCTCGTATTCTATTTACCTATGGCAACAAGTATTTTTTTTCCTAGGACGATACGCAAAAGGGTGGAATTATTATGGATTGCTTGCGGTAGCGGGGTCTTTAATAGTTGCTAGTTGTTCATTTTATTTCTTTGAAAACCCGATCAGGAAAATGGTTTCAGGTAGAGCGGAAAAGGCGTGAAAATAGTGTTGAGGAATCAAAACCTATTGGCCAGGAACATCAATTTATCAGCAATCGTCCCCCCATCCGATTCCAAGAACCCTTTGGTCGTGGGATGGGAGAGGAGGAGAGGCTTTACATCGCTGCGCTCAAAAGCGAAATATTCCGACATATGTTCGACTTTCATGATGCGATATCCCTGATAGGGGTGCGGGAGGATCTTTTTCACTCATGTCGAAAGATGGAAATTCCCCCTTTGAGTTTCTGTTGCGGCGAGGTTGTGGGCCTGCGCGCATCCCGGTATTTCCCCGGAAATCCGCTTCGAGTATCCCCGGGCGGTTCCCGGCCGTGATCTTTGTCTGGTCCTATCGGGTACCCCTGCAGGCGCATTCTTAGGGATTCGTGCGCGGTTTCCCTGAAGTTTCCACCTCAAGCAAGGGGAAGGAATTGTAACAAAAATTGAGTAGGCGGCTCTTATGTTGTTAAAGAACGGGTGAGATTCGGTTTGAAATCCGCTTCAAAAGTACCGTGACGATTGACTTGCGACGGAAACAATTGCGGAGTTATTTTTGATGAGTTCCTTTCCAAGCTTTTTTCTCGTGTATTTTACCGAAATTAATCCCGATTGAACCTAATCGAGGTAATTGAGGATACGCCGACGATGATTTGACATTATTCTAGATATTGGCGGCGAGTTGCCGTACAATCGAACTTGCTGACGCATGAATTTGGTGCCCTCGGAGGATATATGGTTTTAAAGACGCTTAATGGGGCGGTGATGCTCACCTCGCTCTTCTTGGGTGTCGTGCCGTCCTTCGCGAAATCCTTGGGCACGCAATCATTAAAGCTGTACGTAAAGGAATCCTCTGGAATCAATCGCGGTTCCGATGTCATCCAGAATGGCATCCCCCTCTCCCAGGATCTCGCATTTACCGATCCGCAAAAACTTTGCGTCCTGGATGCCGGCGGCGTTCCGGTTCCGGCCCAATTCGAGGTCTTGTCGCGTTGGTCCGGTGGCCTAACCGACGTCACCAAGCCCATCCAATGGCTGATGGTGTCTTTCCCAGCCAGCGTCGCTTCCGGCGGATCCAAGGATTTTACGCTGACCGTAGGCGTAAATCCCGCCTCTAAATCGCCGCTCAAAATCATAGATGGCGCAACCGATATTTCCGTGGCAACGGGAAAAGCCAGGTTTGTAATCAGCAAGACGGAATTTTCAGTATTGAAAAGCGCCTACCAGGTGGATTCCGCGGGTTTGGAGACCCAGGTGATCGGCAAAGGGGGCGGCAAGGCGGAAATCGAGGTTAAAGAGACGGGAGTGATTTCGGCGATGGCGCCCGATGTGGTTACCATAGAACGTCAAGGCCAAATGTGGTCGACGGTCAAGGTGGTCGGACATTTTAACCTTCCCGTTAAGGGCGGAAAAAAATTGCTGTATACCGCTCGATATAACTTTTACGCCGGCGAGCCCTATGTCCATCTTGATTTCAGCTATTCCTGGCCGAGCAATACGGATGGGGCCGTAGGCAACCATGTCGACGATTTAGCCATCGGCTATACCGATCAACAGTCAAAAATGTTGATGATCAACAGGGTCCACCTTTCCGTCCCCTTGGTCATTGGGGATACGGTGACTTCCTTCTTAGGCGCCGACTCCAGACCCGGGGTGACGGCTAAATTGGCGTCGGGACAAAAGACTTCGGTGACCCAAGAACGCCGAGCGTTAATGACCGATAATCCGAAATTCACGACCTTGCTCGCCGGGAACCCGTCCGCGACCGGGGGCTTCGCTTCCCAACCCTTCGTCGCTTCGATTGGCGCCAAGGCCGGCATCGGCGCCACCATCCAACAGATGCGTTATTATGAGCCGCAAACCCTTACGTCCGGGTCCGATTCGCTGGGCATCGATATCGTTTCCGCCCCGCAATGGTTAGCCAGTTTCATGGGCGGTTTCGCCAAGATCGCCATCTCGGTGGTGCCCGGAATCAAGGATGCGGAAAACTCCCGTTCCCAAGTCTTAGGCGCGTTGGATTGGCCGTTGGTTGCTTGGCCGTCCGCCGCCGATGTGTCCCATTCCATGGCGCTCGGAGAATTGTGGGACGGCAATGCCACCGCCCTTTCGTCGCAATATCTGGATCACCTTCACAACCTGTCCCAGAACACGATTGACGGATACGAGCGCTTCGGGATGTACGGATTCATGACGTACGGATTCACGGTACGGGAAATGAAGTCCTATTACCAGGAGTTCGGCGATAAATCCACTTGGGACAGTTATTTCAACCAAGGCTATTTCACCGATTACCACAATACGCTTTCCAACTCATTTCTGCTTTTCGCCATGACCAACGAGCCCAAATGGATTATGCGCATCTCCTATCCGGGCGCGCGCAGGATGCTGCATACCATGATCGCGCAGATTGATTCGGGCGTGGGGTTTTTCGGAGGACTCTCTTCAACCGGCTACGGAGCTTACCGGACGGACGCGAACAGCAGCCACCAATACTTTGAAAACTTATATCTCTACTATTATCTGACCGGCGACAGGCAGGTGTTGGAAACCGTCCGGTACGGTGGCGAGAACATTCGGAATTGCTATAGCCGCGCCGCCAACAATTCCATCATACCGGGCGATCAACCCGCTCGTTCGGATTGGATGGGGTCAGTAGGGCGCGTGCCCTCCCAGTACGCCGACATCGAATTTTTCCTAGCCCATGCTTCCAACGATTACACTTTCTTACAAGATTTCCGGAATTTTTTGGATCGCATGGCCTCGCGAAATCTGGTCATGGCCAAGAGCGGGACGAAGGAGTACGCATTTATTTCCGGAACCGATCAGGTCGCCACGCCCGGGGTCATCACCACGGACCAAGCTTGGATGCTCGGTATCTATACCCTAAACGATTTGTGGAAACTTTATTCCGAATACGGGGATGTAAAGATCGGGAAGGATTCGATTTCCATCAGCAGGATCCTCCGCGGCGCATGTAACGGCATCTGGGATTACAACGCGAAACTTTATCCCCTCACGGGCAACGGCACTGCCACCGGGGACTGGGCGAACTCGGTCACGGTCGCATATACGGGATCCCGAAGTAATGGAACGATTACCTTGGTCAGTCCGGCCCTCGGATCCGATGATAAGCTTTTTCCATCCTCCAAATCCCCGCTGATTGCGTTCACCCTCCGGACCGCCAGCTTGAGCGACTCGGATAAAACATTCAATGCCCGGGCCGCCGAGCTGTATAGTTACGTCTTCGGAAGCTTCACTTCCAAGGATAGGTATTGGGATAAGGAAATTTCGGAATACTTCACGCGGTTGCATCCTGCGATTTATTATATGAACGCGTTTTCAGCATTGGCGGTTAAGAGTGTCGTGGAGGCCGGGCCGTTATTCAGCAAGGCCACGTTTACGGACAACCGGGACGGATTGAAGAAACTGGTCGAATGGCAATCCACAAAGCAGGGTACCTTGACCTTCCAGACGAGTTGGCCTGGGGGAGGCAATCGCGTGAGTTATCCGATTGGTCCTACGCCGGGAAAACAATTTTTATTCCTCGATGTTCCCGGCAAAAATAAGCACTGGAAATTGCAAGTGTGGTCGGGCGACCCATCGGTACCCTCCAAGAGCGGCGCCACCCCGGTACTTGATGGATCGCAATTGCTGTTCGACAGCACCTTTTCCCGGAGCAATACGCTTCCTTATACGCTCCCGGCGAATGGGACGGGCAATGCCGTGCGCATCCTGAATATACCCGACAATTCCCATTTGATCTTTTCCCAGCTCTCCGGACGCACCCTACTGGATAAAAAATTCGATACGGCCCCGGCGGAATTTATTTGGGCCGGAAAATCCAATGCTTCCGGCGGCACCACTCCCGGTTTCTATTTGTACCGGATTGAGAGCGAAGGCCAATCCATCACCAGCGGAAAATTGCGGATTGTAAATTAGGAAAAGCCGGCCTCTGGATCGCTTGGATTCATCCCGGTTGGATACCCGAGTCCGCCACGGGCGGTTGGAGCTTTTCCGGTCCGGCTGGGAAACCCGGGCGAGTTTTACCCGATCCCTTCCGGGGCCGGGGAGCCGATTCTATCAGGTGCAAAAACGCCCCTGCCGTGGCAATCAACATCCATTGGTATTCCGAATAGAGCTTATTGCTGAAAGTGGCGGCGGCATTGAATCCGATGAAACAGGAAATGAAGGCGATCGCTAAATGCGCCGCGCGGCGGTTGGATTGGAATTTGTTTTTATACACCCGAAAAAGCTTCCAATTGATGTAAATGAGGATGAATACGTATAAGGCCAATCCGATCACGCCCAATTCGGCGCTGGCCTTGATCCAAATACTGTGCGGCTCCAACCTTTCCTCCGCATAATCCTTGACGAAGCTTAAGAATGCGTAAGGCCCCACTCCGGTATATGGGTAGTCGGCGGTCATTGCCAGCCCGGCACGCATATTCCCGAGGCGGGCCTGCGCGGAGGCCTCGGATTGCTCTTCCCCGATTTGGATGGTTTCCAGCCGTTCATAGACGAAACTCGGCAATCCGAAATACAGGATGGGAATGAAAGCCAGGAGGATGAAGAAATTGCGAAAACGCTTGCGCGAAATCATCGTGGCGAAAAGGATGGTACAGGCCAATCCCACCATGCCTCCCCGGGATAGGGACACCGGCACGGCAATAACGGAAAGAATCGTGATGAGGATGAGGAAAGACCTGACGATTTTTTTTCCGTACCAATCGTAATATCGAGCCATGTAAACCAATAACGGAATTGCGATGAGGACGCCGACGATGAAATCATTACGGTCGGACATTTGCGCCCCGGGAATGCCCATATCGATGACGCCTTTCCCGATCAGAATCCCATGCAAGCCCGCCTGCGCGCTCCACACGCCTACGGACATGGCCATCGTATAGCCGAAAATCTCGATATCCCGCAAGGTGCGGAAGGCCATGGAAATGAAAACCAGCGGCGTCAAATATTTCAGGGCCAGAATCATGCCCTCCCAGGCAATGGTCCGCGACGGCGCCAGGAGGGTGGAGATGGCGCTCCAACCCAAAAAAAGCAGGATGAAAACGGTGCCTGAATTAATCCTCACTTGGTATTTGCCGCGGAAAACGTTCAGGATAATGCTGAATGCCAAACAGCCGGTGACGTAGTTTGCGGAAGAAAAGGCGCCCTCAATTTGGGAAAAGTCCAAGGGACGGAAGATGTTGTTCCAAGCGTAAAAACAACTCGCGTAGACAGGACTGATGATGCTGAAAACCGTTCCCGCGAAAAAAAGGACATAAATAAGCAGCAGCCGCATGGCGTCAGTCCCGGCTTAACTTCCGCACGAGGGATTTGATCTCGCTGCCTCCGCGCAAGTCCAGGATGCTTTCCAGGTTTCCGTCCCCCGTCTTGAGGAAAAAGGTGGCCGTATTGAAGCCTCCGTCGCCCGTGCGGCCGACAAGCAAAACCCCTCCTTCACGCATGGAAAGGTTTAGGAGCCGCAGCGCCGCCAGAATTCGATCTTCGGGAAAATAATTTAGGTTCAAAACGTTCATGCACCGCACGAAAGTAAATTGCGGCGGAAGTTCCGTGGCGAAAAGGTCGAATTGCATTTCAGCTATGGCTCCCGATCGCAGCATCTTGAGCAGCGACGGGTCATAGAGAGGGATTTCGGATACGCGCCCGCCAGGGGAGTCTGTTTTGGACAGCAGCAGGAATAAAAATTTCGTGAAGGGGTATTTCCAACTGACTTTCCAATCGGCAAGGATTCCCAGGCAATAAGCATGCAGGAGTTTTTTGTCCGCGTCGTAAATGCGCCTGATCCAGGTACCCTTTTGAAAATATTTCGAGAATTTATCGGAAACCCAAAGTTTAAAGCTGATCCCGTGGGCGGTGAGCAGTTCATAAAGTTCCATCGAAGTAATGCCGCTTGAAACCGCCACGTCATGGACTGCGTGTGGCCCCGCCCCCAGAATTTTTAACGTCGCCTCGTCCAGGTCCTGGAATCGGCCCGGAGCGGTTTCCTTGGTGGTTCCGCCGCTGACGCGGTGCCGCTTGTAAAGCTCGGAGGCGAGTTTGGCGTCCTGCGTTTCCACCAAGGCGTCCATCCTGAAGGTGATGAATTTTTCCAACCAGGAATGCCGGCTGAGTTTCAAGTAAAGAGAGGTATCTTTCATGGCGAACTTAAGCATGGCGCGTTACCGTAAGTCCAGTCGGAAAAGGTTCGAAGAGTTGAAAAACGGATTTGTCATCCAACCTCATGCAAAGTAGAAATGGCTCTTAACCGGCATGGGAAAAACCGGGAACCAGCGGATAAAGTATTTTTAATCGGAAACTTTTTATGACCAAGATCCTTCATATTCTACAATCTTTCGGCGTCGGCGGGATGGAAAACCGGGTCGCCCGGCTGGCCGCCGGATTATCCCGGAAGGGATTCCAAATCACGATATTGACGTTAAGGGAAACGAAGGGTCGCATGCCCGCGCTGCCCGAAAATGTCCAAGTCGTACACTTCGGCGTCCCATCGGGGCTCCACTTTTTCCGGTTGACGGCCCTTGCCGGCTTCATTCGGAAAAACGGCTATCATATTGTGCATACCCATAATTGGTCCACCATGTTTTATGGAATCCTGGCCGGGAAGCTTGGGCGTTGTCCAATCGTCATTCACGGGGAGCATGGACTGAATTTCCATGATTTAGCGGGGATACCGTGGAAAAGGGAAACGGCCCAAAGAGCGCTGGCGCTGATGTGCGATCATATCGTCGCGGTGCACCCTTACATGGCGAAAACCGTCGCGGAAATCTGGCGAGTGCCTTTCGAAAAGGTAACGCCCATCGTCAATGGGGTCGATACGGTCCGATTTGAACCCGGCCCAACCTCAAAAAATATGGAATTCACCGTGGGGACGGTGGGACGCTTGGATGCGGTGAAGAATTTCCGCGGCCTGCTCCAGGGGTTCGCGATTTTCCGCGCCCGCCACCCGGAGGGATTTCCGGCGCGACTGGTGCTGGTCGGCGAAGGCCCTGAAAAGGCCGATCTGGAAAAGTACGCAGTCGAATTGGGATTGGGCGAATCGATCCGGTTCATCGGCGACGCAACCGATCCGGAACGGTGGTACCGGTCGTTTTCCGTATTCGTGAACGCCTCTTTTTCCGAAGGGATGAGCAATACGATTTTAGAGGCCATGGCCTGCGGCTTACCCTTGGTCGTGTCCAACGTGCCGGGAAACGCTTCGTGGATCAAGGACGAAGTGAACTCATTGCAATTCAATCCAACGGATCCCGAAGGGCTGGCGGACAAACTGGACGCGCTCTCGGCGGACCCGGAGCGAGGCCGGAAAATGGGGGATTCGAATCGCAGGCGCGTCGAATTGGAGTTCGATAACCGCCTCTTCCTGGAGAAATACGAAAGCCTGTACCACTCCTTGCTCGTCCGCTGGGGCGCTTAAGTCTGGCCGCGCCCCGAGTCCGGACCTGGCGTCAGGGCCCTTTTTTAAAAATGTATTCCCGGGCCTTGCGAATGTACATGCCATCTGCAAACCGGTGCGGCCCGTAAAAATGGACCAGACTGCTTCCGCTGGAATCGACTCCCGGCTCATAACTGGAAAATCGCGGGAACGGGAGTACTATCGCGCCCGGGGTATTGGCGACCATGTAATTGGAAGTAACTTGCTCGCTACCCCAGCTCTTCCATCGCGGTCCGATGGAGGTTTCCATTTCCCGCGAAAAAGCCTCCAGGCCCGCTCGGGTTATGGAATTTTTCGCGAAGCCCGCGAATCCGGCGCACCCGCGCACGTATTTACGGCTTTCGGCTGCCGGCAATTTCCCGAACGCCTGCTCCGATTGCGTCTGCACATGCTGGGAAGGGGAGTCCTTGACAAAGCGAGCCGCGTCCTGCAACGTTCCGAACTTCAGGCCCTGCGGGGTTCCCAAGGTGAAGGACGATTTCCGGTCGTATGCGTCTTGGATCTCGGAGACCGGACCCACGGTGACGATATCGGCATCCAATTGGACGACGAAATATTCTTCGGCGAGCTGGGAAACAAGCAGGATTCTTTCCCAGCATCCGCCTTTGGGGCAGGCGCCGGTGGAAATGCCGGAAATCGGGATGATGGTCGGGGAAGACAAATGGTGGTTGAGCGTCTCAATATCCTCGGGGAGCAAGGAGCCGTCATTGAGGATGAATATTTTCCCGTGTCCTAACCGTCGATAAAAGGACTTTATCGAAACGAGGTACATCACGAGGTCGGCGTGGCACATCATGGTGACTATGGCCAGGCCGCTGGGTTTGGTTTGCAGAGGCGAATCGGAATAGATGGCCCGACATCTGAAATTGAACCATTTTTTCCTAGCCGTGGTTTTCAGGTTGTAAATCATACTGTTGGTTGCACCTTTACTGGATTGAGTCGGCTCAAATCAAATTTTCCCGGGGAGTTTGAATTCATTTCGGACTTTCCCGAAGACATCCTCCAGATTGTCGGCGACGGAATCCCAGGTGCGCCGGCCGCCGCTTTCCGCGATGTAGGTCCGATCCCAATTCATTTCCATCGCGGCCTTCATGGCAGATCCGAAATGATCCGCGTTCCTCTCATCCACAAGGAGGCCGAGGCGCTCGTCGCTGATGATCTCGGGCATGCCCCAAGCCCGGGTGGCGACGCAGGGCAAGCCGCAAGCTTGCGCTTCGCATAAAACGTTCGGCCAGCCTTCCCGGGAGCTGGCCAGGAAAAACAAATCGGCGGCTTGATACCATTGCGACAGCTTCGCGTTCGCGATGGCGCCGGGGAAAACGACCCGATCGGAAATTTTCAAGCGCGACGCCTGCGCCTGAAGACTATCGCGTTCTTGGCCATCGCCGATGATGATGAGGGTCGCGTCCCCGCGCTCCAGCCGCGCGAACGCCTCAATGAGGATATGGAATCCTTTGCGTTCGACCATTCCGCCGGCCGACATCAGGATTTGCCCATTGGCTTTGAGGTTGAGCGCCTTCCTGGCGGACTGCCGGTTTCCGGGCCTGAATCGGGCCGTGTCCACCCCGTTTCCGATTACCGTGGCTTTGCTTCCGGGAACGCCCAGCGACATCGCGACGGTTTTTAATTCCGTGCAGACGCAGATGACATGGCCGCAGGAGTCCAAGTTTTCCCGAAGGAGGGGGGCGATGGGCGGCAATTTCGGGTAAAGATTCAGATCCGTTCCCCGCGCCGATAGGATCACGGGAATCCCCAGCTCGCGGCCCAGCCGCGCGGCGGCCGTTCCATCCGGAAAAATGTAATGGCCGTCGATTAAATCGATGGGATGGCGCGAATGGATGGCCGTCACCGCCTCGCGTACGGCCCGCGTGAACCAATCTCCATAGAACCGCATCCCGATTTTTGGGGTGACCAGGTATTTTGGATGGAGAATATCGCGTCCGAGGAAACGTTCTTCGCGGGGGACGCGCGCGTACCGGTCATATACCTGCGAGGTTCGGAATGGGAGTTTGGGGAAATAGGGAACGGGCGCGACTATGGACCAATCATGACCATATTTTTTGGTGTACACTTCCATGCGGTTAAAGACGAAAATCCCGTGCATGGGCTGCAAGGAATTGGGGAAGAGCGATGTGAGGGTAAGGATATGCACGGTTGCTTAGACCGCGCAACCCAGGAAACGGTAAACCTTGCGGTGGGCCTCGATCAGACTATCCCACGACCGTTCCGATTGGACATGCGCGCGCGCGCGTCGACCCAAATCCAGCATCGCCCGAGGATCTTTGAGAAGAGCTTCGGCCGCCCGCACAAGATCGTCCGCATCGTCTGCATTGAAAAGGATCCCGTTCTTCCCGTCCTCGATCAACTCCTTGATGCCCCCCACATCGCTTCCGATGACGGGTTTTTCCATGGACATGGCTTCCAAGGGCTTCAACGGGGTCACCAGTTCCAGAAGCCGGGAACGGATGCGAGGATACACCAAGATATCGATGATCGAATAGAAATTCCCAACCTGCTCATGCGGGACCTTGCCCTGAACGATTACCGCATGTTGTATGCCCAGATCGCGGGCGATGCCTCGCAATTCCTCTTCCTCATTATCGTATCCTCCGCCCACGATCAGGCAGCGTAGATCCGGATGAAGGGGTACAAGCTTGGCCATGGCCTGCAAGAGCAGCTTCAGGCCTTCGTAACGGTACAATGATCCAATGAAGCCGAGTACTTTTTTGCCTTGCAGGCCCAGGCGAGTCTGTAAAGCCACATCCAAGGGCGGGGGCGGGAATTTGGCCACATCCA
>DAINDC010000154.1:0-713 GCA_036732085.1 Fibrobacterota bacterium
GTAACCGCCGTGATGCTTGGCGATATTGTTGATGAGCTCCATGATGATAACGGTCTTGCCTACGCCGGCTCCACCGAACAAACCAATCTTGCCGCCCTTAACGTAAGGCGCGAGAAGATCAACAACCTTGATGCCGGTCACGAGGATTTCGGACTTGGTGCTCTGGTTGGTGAAGGCGGGAGGAGCTTTGTGGATGGGATCGAAGCGCACGCCGTTGATGGGACCGCATTCGTCCACCGGTTCGCCGATGACGTTCAAGATACGACCGAGGCAACCTTCGCCTACGGGCACGGAAATGGGGGCCAAGGTGTTCAATACTTTGCTGCCGCGGACGAGTCCGTCGGTCGAATCCATGGCGATGGCCCGGACCGTGTTCTCGCCGATATGGAGGGAGACTTCCAAAGTCAGGTTGTTCTCGCCCGCGCCGATGGTGGGATTGGTGGTCTTGAGCGCGGTCAGGATGGGAGGCAGGGATCCGCCATCATCGAATTTCACGTCCACGACCGGACCCAGCACCTGGGTTATCACTCCGTAATTGTTCTGTGCCATGCTATCTCCTGATATCCTTTTTGTCCCGGTGATTCGCTTTGGAAAAGGACTAGCCTTTCAAAGCCTCGGCGCCGGAGACGATTTCGATGAGTTCCTTGGTGATGGCGGCCTGACGGGCGCGGTTCATCTTCAAGGTGAGGGAGCTGATGAGCTCCTTGGTATTC
>DAINDC010000154.1:723-2833 GCA_036732085.1 Fibrobacterota bacterium
GTCCATGGCCGTCATGCGCGCGGTATGTTCGCCCACCGCGTTCTCGAGGAGGCTGCGGAACACCTGGATGATGACCAGTTGCGGCAGGAGCTCGTTGAAGACTTCGGCGGGATCCGGTTCCACGATATAGTCGAGCTTGTAACCGCCGGCCCCTTTGCCCGCGGCCGTGCCCGAGGAAACCGAAGCCGGATTTTTTTCCTTCTTGGCCTTATCCGCTTTGGGGGGCTTGGGGAAGGGAAGCAGCTGCACGGAAACCGGCGTCTGGCTCAGGACGGAATTATACCGGTTGTAAACCAGGAAGACCTGATCCACATCGCCGTTGATGAAATCCCTGATGGCGCCTTGTGCGATTTCGGCCGCGCTGGCAAAGGACGGGACATTGGTCAAAGTGTCCGAGGCCTTGGCCACGGCGTACTTGTTCCGGAGGATGAAATCCTTGGCGCGGCGGCCCAGGCCCACGGATTCGGTAGCCTTGGTGGTGTCGACGTTGCGCACGAAATGCTTGAGCAAATTGTTGTTGAAGCTGCCGCAGAGGCCGCGATCGGAAGCCAGCACATAGTAACGTACGCGTTTCGGCTCCCGCACCTTCATGAGCGGATGATCGAGATCGTCGAAGGAGGCTGTCACCTGCTCCAGGAGCTCCTGCATCTTCTCGTAGTATGGGCGGGTGCGGTTGAACGCATCCTGGGCCCGGCGGAGACGCGCGGCCGAAACCATCTTCATGGCGGAGGTGATTTTGCTCGTGTTCTGAAGACTCTTGATCCTCAGCCGGAGTTCTTTGATTGTCGGCATGGTTTTACCTTAGGCGCACTCCCTCACGGGAATTAGGCAATCCGCTTATGCGAATTGCTTGCCGAATTCCTCCAGGGCCTTCTTGATTTCCGCGGTCAAATCGTCGTCCAATTTCTTCTTGGCCTCGATGGAATCGATGAGCTTGGGATACTTGGAGTCGAGGAACAGGAACAACTGCTCTTCATAGGCCGCGATCCTGGCGACCGGCACCTCGTCGGCATACCCGTTCATGCCGGCATAGACGATCATGATGGTCTTGCCGATGCGGTAGGGCACGTACTGTCCCTGGCGCAGGATGCGCATCATGCGCTCGCCGCGGGCCAGCTGCTTCTGCGTGGCCTTGTCCAGATCGGAGGCGAACTGGGCGAAGGCCGCGAGGTTGCGGTACTGGGCCAAGGTGATACGTAACGGGCCGGTTACCTGCTTGGTCGCCTTGATCTGGGCGTCGCCGCCCACGCGGGAAACCGACAGGCCCACGTCCACGGCGGGACGCTGACCGGCGTTGAACTGGTTGGTATCGAGGAAGATCTGGCCGTCCGTAATCGAGATCACATTGGTCGGAATATAGGCGGATACGTCGCCGGCCTGGGTCTCGATGATGGGAAGGGCCGTCAGCGAACCGCCGCCCTCCTTCTCGGACATCTTGGCTGCGCGCTCGAGCAGGCGAGAGTGGAGATAGAAAACGTCGCCGGGGAAGGCCTCGCGTCCCGGGGGACGGCGGAGCAGGAGCGACAACTGGCGATAGGCCTGGGCCTGCTTGGTCAAATCGTCATAGACCAGCAAGGCATGCTGGCCATTGTACATGAAGTACTCGCCCATGGTGGCGCCGCAATAGGGGGCCAGGTACTGGAGCGGAGCCGGGTCGGAGGCATTGGCGGCCACGACGCACGTATACTCCATTGCGCCCGCGGCCTTGAGGCGTTCCACAATCTGGACCACCGTGCTCTGCTTCTGGCCGATGGCCACGTAGATGCACTTGACGTCCTTGCCCTTTTGGTTCAGGATGGTGTCGATGGCGATGGCGGTCTTGCCCGTCTTGCGATCACCGATGATGAGCTCGCGCTGGCCGCGGCCGATCGGGATCATGGTGTCGATGGCCTTGATGCCCGTTTCCATCGGTTCGCAGACGTTCTGGCGGCGGACGATGCCTGGCGCTTTATCTTCGATCGGGCGCATATGGGTCCGGTCGAGGGCGGGGCCGCCGTCGATGGGTTCGCCGAGCGCATTGATGACGCGGCCCAAGATGGTGGGTCCCACCGGCACGGATGCGATGGTCTTGGTGCGGCGGGCGGTATCGCCTTCGGACACGGCCGCGGAC
>DAINDC010000154.1:2843-5801 GCA_036732085.1 Fibrobacterota bacterium
GAAACGGTTTTCTTCGCGCCCTTGATCTCGATGAGCTCGCCGGCCATGGCATTGGTCAGGCCGAAGATGCGGGCGATGCCGTCGCCGACCTGAAGCACGGTGCCGGTCTCATAAGTGTCGGCGGAGGTGTCGATGGACTCCAGCTGCTTGCGCAGGATGGAGGTGATTTCGTCGGAACGTACTTCTACGGCCATGTTGCGATTCCTATGCGGCTAGTTTCTGCTTGAGCAGATCGAGTTTATGCTTGATGCTGGCGTCGGTGATGCTGTCACCCTGTTCGATCCGGAAGCCGGCAATCAGGGAGGCATCAATTTCATTGGTCAGGATGAAGGTCTTGCCCGGGCGCTTGGAGGCGAGGCCACGGGAAAGCTTGTCCATCTGCTCCGGAGCCAGGGCCTTGGCGCTGACCACATTGGCGCGGAGGATGTTCTTCTTGGCTTCCTCGAGGATGAGGTATTCCTCGGCGATGCCGCGGAGGAGGGCGAAGCGGTTCTTGATTTCGAGGAGTTTCAGGAACGAGCGCGTGAGCGGGGTAACCTGGCCCGCGGCGGCATTGATGAGCTTGGCCTTTTCCGTGGCGACCCGGATGGGGTTGGTCAGGAAGGACTGCAGGGCCGGGAGCTTGCGGAAGGCTTCGGACAGCGCGCGCATATCCGCGGAGACGGCATCCTGGACCTTGACTCCCGAAACGGGAGCGACTCCGGAAACGGGAGCGTGTTCCTCGGCGGTCTCCAGCAAGGTGCGGGCGTAGATGGCGGCGGCTTTATCCTTCTTCATGCTCTATACCTTCGGACTTCCCGACCTTAAGCGGCCGAGACCTCATTGATGAGCTGATCGACCAGAGCGCGCTGTTTGGCATCGTCCAGGTTGGCCTGGATGAGTTTCTCGGCGATACGGATGGACAGATCGGCCGTGGTTTTGCGGAGTTCGGAAATGGCCGCGCGCTTGGACGCTTCGATTTCCTGGCTCGCCGATGCGATGATGCGGGCCTTCTCTTCTTGCGCGGCCTGCTCCAGTTTGCGGCGCATGTCGTCCGCTGCCTGCTTGGAGGATTGCAGCATGGAGTTGGCCTCGTTCCGGGCCTGGGCCAGGATCTTGTTCTGCTCCTCGGTGATGCGCTTGGATTCTTCCTGGATGCGCGTCGCCTGTTCCAGACTCTCCTTGATCGTCTTCTCGCGTTCGTCGATGGAAGCGAGAATGGGTTTCCATGCCATCTTCCTCAGGATGAGAAGCAAGGTGAGGAAGACCAGCACGGTCCAAATCCAGACGCCTGGATCGAAACGCAGGAAAGGCGGGAGACCGCCCTTTTCCTCATGCGCGGCGGCTCCGACTTCGGAATGTGTTTCAGCCGTCGCGGGCGTTTCCGCTTCGGCCAGCTGTGCCCCGTTCATATCGGCGCTCATTGTCTTTTCCTCTCTAGGAAAGGCGATCGCCCTTCCACTTTCTAAATCCCGAAAACTACTTGAAGGCTACGATGATACAGATAACCTGCGCGAACAGGGCGACGCCTTCCACCAGAGCGGCGGCGATAAGCATGGTGGTGCGGAGGACGCCGACCGCTTCAGGCTGACGGGCGATGCCTTCGAGGGCGGAACCGGCCAACTTGCCGATGCCGATGCCCGCGCCGATCGCGGCGAGGCCTGCGCCGATGCCGGCGGAAAGATATCCCATGCCTGCATTACCCAATGATTCCAAAGCCATCTTTAACTCCTTGTGAGACAGTTGAGGTTAGTGTTCCTGGTGGATGGCCATTCCCACGAATAGGGCCGAAAGCAATGTGAAGATGTATGCCTGGAGGAAGGCCACCAGGATCTCAATCAGGTAGATGAACAAGGTCATGGGCAGGAAGCCCAAGGCGACCCAGGCCGTCTTGAAAACGATGATGAGTCCGGTCAGCGACAGCAGCAGGATATGTCCCGCGGTCATGTTCGCGAAGAGGCGGATGCTCAAGGCGAAGGCCTTGGTGATCAAACCCATGAGCTCGATGGGGATGATGATGATCATGATGGGCCAGGGCACGCCCTTGGGGAAGATGTTGAGCACGTAATGGCCGGGACCGTTGTGCATCATGCCGGCCAGATTATAGACGATGAAGATCATCACGGCCATGGCCGCGGTGAAATTGATGTTTCCGGTGGCGGCGGAGAAACCGGGGACCAGGCTGATCAGGTTGAGCGTCAAGAAGAAGAAGAAGAGGGTCAAAAAGAAAGGCATCCACTTGGGGGTTTCCTTCTTGCCGAGATTGGGCTCGACCACCTCATCGCGGACATAGACGACCAGGGCTTCCAAAGCATGGCCCAGGCGCGAGACCGGGGCGCCTTGTTTGCGGCGGCTGCCGGAAGCGAAAGCCAGGATCAGGAGCGCGCCGGCGATGAGCATCATCAGCACATGCTGGGTGATGGAGACATCGACGCCGAAGATTTTCCAGCCGGTGGGCAATTGCAGCACGGGCAAAAAGGGCAGCGGCTGCCAATGGCTGGAATTGGAAATGTGGTGGGTCAGGAAGTCGCCCAGGCTTTCCTCGGCCCGGAGCGGGCGGACCGCCGACAGGGCGGAGAGGAACAGGGACGGCATTACGATTTTCTTTAAATGCATCAGGTGCTCATCAGACTGGCGTTGTGATGGACGAAGTGGTGGATTTCCACGACCAGGTAGGCCAGGAAGGAAATCATGCCCGTCAAAGTGATGGCCAACAGAGCGGCCTTGTCCAGACCTCCCAAGGTGATGACCAGGATGAGGGCGAAACCGACAATGGCCATCCGGACCACCATGCCCATCAGGTAAAGGTTGAAGGGATTCTTCTTCCCGCGGAAATGATACAGGGGATAAAGGGCGGCCAAGGCATTGAGAGCCATGAAGACCACGGCTCCGGTCGCGAAGGCGGCAGGATAGCTTTGCAGCCGGGTCGAGAGGAGGCCGGCCGCAACGGAAAGCAGGGCCATGACCAGCAGGATTTTT
>DAINDC010000154.1:5811-11135 GCA_036732085.1 Fibrobacterota bacterium
TTTTTTGGAGTATGTGAACAAAACCGCGAAGCTTCCGTTGGCCCGGAAATGGATCTAACCGGGGGTGATTTTTAGGGTCAGAATGATAACAAAGGAGCCCTGTCTTTTAAAGGGATTCACGCCCTCGCATTAGTGCCTGTAAGGCCGCGAGCCCTTTCATTTCGGGGGTTTTGCGCCGTCATTGCGATTCAGTTTTTGGATCAACCGATATAGAGAATAGCCGCACCCGCCAAAGCCCAGAAAGGTGCCTATCAAGAGTAGGACCGGCGTGGTTTTATAATGGCGATCCAACCAGAGTCCACCACCAACCGTTAGGGTCATGGTCCCGGCGATGATCCAACCTAGGTTCAAGAATTCCAGCCATTGGCTGTTTTCGGCTTCCGATTTCGCTTTAGGCGTGAATTTGTGAATGTCGTCGGGTCCATCCTGCAGCGGGCCGGGGTTTTTATTTCTTTTCATCCGTAAACATGGAGCAGTTGCCCTGGAAAAGCGCACCTTCGTTGATCACCAGCTCGCGGGTTTGCAGATCGCCCACTAATATGGACTTGGTTTCAAGGACGATTTTATCGTGACCCTTGATATTGCCCTTTATTTCTCCGGCAATGGTGGCGGAGCGTGCGGAGACCTCGCCTTCGATTTTTCCGGAAGGCCCCAGGACCAGCATGCCACCCACTTCTACAGTTCCTTTTAGGTAACCCTCTACCCGCAGGTCGTGCTCAACCTTGATGTTTCCCAGGAACTGGGTTCCATCGCTTATAAAGGTCATGGCGGCCGCTATGTTCTTGGACATGGATTCCTCATTTCAGGTAGAGTTGGGGGTCGACGGACTTTCCTTTGACCTGGATCTCATAATGGAGATGCGGCCCAAAACTGTTTCCGGAATTTCCCACCGTGCCCAAGGTGGTGCCTTTATCCACGCGATCGCCCACCTGGACAAAGGCGCGACTCAAATGGGCATAGAGGGTTTGCACATGGTAGGCATGATCGATTTTCACGTATCGGCCCAGATCGCGATCCTGTCCGCTTTGGATGACGATGCCGCGCGCCGCGCTCATGACCAGGGCATTGTTTTCGGCGATGATGTCCACGCCTTCATGCCGGGACTCGGGGCTGGATCCATTGTTATAGGGTTGGCTGATGATTCCCGGTACCGGCCAGATATCCGGGATTTCCTCCCGGGCGGGAAAGTGCGTCTGCCCCCGGTTCTTTTTTTCGATGGCATGCACATCGGCCACGTATTTATCCAGGTCTCCCTGCGAGAAATGGCTCATCCGATCCGAATCCTTGGCGCCGGCCGAGTCCGGGCTTTTTTCCGTCACGAAGGTTTCCACGATGCCGCGGATTTTCCGTTCCTGTTCGGCGATCAAGGTGAGCTGCTGTTCGAGCAAGGTCATCTTCTCCTGCTTGTCGATCAGTTTGCGGTTGATTTCGGCGAGGTGATTGGCGGTCAGGACTTTGCCGTTGATTTCCGTGATCTTGACCGCAGCCAGCGCCACGGCGAACAGGGCGATGATGACGGCATAGAACAGGAATTCGAAAAAGCGATACCGGAGCTTGATGGTCCAGGAATCGCTGGAATCATCCGGAATAATTTGAATGGTGATATAACGCTTTTTGGACATGTGATTCGATCAGGCCATTCCGGGAAGCATGGGAATTCGGACCCGCGCTTCGGCTTTTATCCCACTCAGCCCGCGTTCTTGGTTTTCAAACCGCGTTCTTGGTTTTCAACCCGCAGCGCCGTGGACTTCGTGGCCGCGCTCGAGAAGATCACCCAAGGTCTCCAGGTCATGGCGGCTCATATAATGGATCTCGAGGATGCCGCGATGTTCCGATCCCTTGAGGACCACCTTGGTCCCGAGCAGGAAACGAAGCTTCTCGATGAAGGCCTGGGCATTGGGGTCGAGCGGCTTGGTCGCTTCCGGAGTCTTGGCCGGCCCGGATTTTTCCGCATGCCGGACATTGAGATGATCCTCGATGATTTTCTTGGCGAGCCGCATGCGCTGATCCGGATCGCTTTGGAGCAAGGCCCGGCCATGACCGGCGGTCAATTTGCCTTCGCGTATCCAATCCTGCAGCTCGCTCTCGAGTTTGAGGAGCCGCAAGGTATTGGTAATGGCGGAGCGGCTCTTGCCCAGCTTTTGCGCCAACTCTTCATGGGTGATGCCGCAGGCATTGATGAGCTGTTCGAATGCCATGGCTTCTTCGATGGCATTCAGTTGCACGCGCTGGATGTTTTCGATGAGCGCCATTTCCATCATATCGCGATCGGAAAGTTGATCGCGGACCATGGCGGGAATCTTGTTCTTGCCCAGGAACTGGAAGGCCCGGAACCGGCGCTCGCCGGCGACGATTTGGAAGCCTTCCCCATGCTTGCGCAAAAGAATGGGTTGGAGCAGGCCTTTTTCCCGGAGGGAGTTGGCCAAGTCCTGGATTTCCTCTTCCTTGAATTCGCGGCGCGGTTGGAAAGGATTTGGAGTTATTTTAGAAATTTCAATATCTAGAACCGAAGCGCCCGTCTTCTCATGCACAACCTCGTTGCCGAGATTGCCGAAGATGGCCTCCAAGCCTTTGCCCAAGGCTTTTCTAGTCATTCTGAATAATCTCCTTGGCGAGCTCCATATACTTGATGGCTCCGGTGCTGAGCACATCATAAAGGATGATCGGTTTTCCAAAGGACGGCGCTTCGCTGAGTTTCACGCTCCGGGGAATGATGGTCTTGAAGACCTTTTCCGAGAAGGTGCTTTGCACATCTTCCGCCACCTGTTTCGACAGGTTGAGTCGGCTATCGTACATGGTGAGGAGGGCGCCTTCGATCGAGAGTTTCGGATTCAGGTTCTGCTGCACCAGGCGGATGGTATTGAGGAGTTCGGCCAATCCCTGCAAAGCATAATACTCACATTGAATCGGAATGAGTACGGAGTCGGCCGCGGTCAGGACATTCAGGGTCAGCATATTCAAGCTGGGCGGCGAGTCGATGATGATAAAATCATAATCGGCGCGTACGGCTTCCAGGACCTTGGATAGGCGCCTTTCCCTCTGGGGCTGATCCATTAATTGTCTTTCGAGACCGGCGAGATCGCGCGAGCAGGGCAGCAATTCCAGGAAGGGCATGGAGGTCGGCTTGATATACTTGCGTACGTCCGCCTTGGTGATATCCTTGTCGGCGGCCATGAGCGCATCGTAAATGTCTTCTTCAAAGCCCTGGTCGTAGCCAAGCCCTTGGGTGGCATTGGCCTGAGGATCCATATCCACGAGCAGAACCCTTTTTTCCATGGCAGCGAGTGCCGCGGATGAATTCACACAAGTGGTGGTTTTGCCTACGCCCCCTTTTTGGTTGCAGGCAGCTATGATCCGGCTCACATTTCTCCAGTCTTATAGGCCATGACGATATAATACTTGCGGGGATTGTTCGGCAGCTGGTAGGCGTGGTTGTTCACCTTCTCATAGCCCTGCGGCACGGCAGTCTCTTCCGACGTCTTGAAGGTCATGAAGAGCCCACCGGGTTTCAGCATCTTATAAGCCAGCCGTGCGTCACGCGTGAACTCGCCGAAGGCCCGGCAGCAGACCACATCCATATGGGAGAGGAAAACCTTTTCGACCCGTTCCGTGAGGACATGGAGATTCGGTATGCGGATTTCCCGGATCAGCTCGGCCATCAGGACCGACTGTTTCTGCTTCGGTTCGATGGCGAAGACATCGATATCCGGATTCGCTATGGCGAGCGGGACGGCGGGCAATCCGATGCCGCTTCCCATATCGGCAAGCTTATTCACCTCTTTGAAGAAGGGCATGATCTGGAGTGAATCCACGATATGCCGCTCCCAAATGGCGGCCTCATCGGCCTCGCTCACTAAATTGATGTTTTTATTCCATTTTCTCAGGAATGTTTCCACTTCTCTGAGTTTTAGGATGATTTTTTCGTCAAATATTGACGGATCGAGTAAAAGGTTTCCCATAAGCCCAGTAAATGTATCATAAACTTATTGGATTTCAATGATTAAGAGCTGGCCTCGGTTTTTCTCGAGTCGGCGCCCTATTTTTAGGGCTTTTTCTCAACCTGTTTTTTGGTTCACGGAGCAAAGTTGGTTTCACGTGAAACTAAAACCGAAACACGGGAAGGTGTTTCACGTGAAACACTTCCGTCGATTTCATAAGCGACTTGGTCTTTGAATCGGCGATGGGCGAAGCCATACCAGCACCAAGGATAGGCCCGAATCAGGATTTCCAAAACCCGATGGTATCTCCGCGCCAGCCGTAATGAGGATGCTTGGTTTGAGTCTGAGGAGCCTTGGGATAAGTCTAAGGAACCTTGGTCTGAATCCGAATTGAGGGTGGAAGAATGCGAGAGGTTTCGATCGCTGGAGGCCCTGGAAAGGTTTCGGTCCCCGGTAGAGATTTGCACGATCCGAAAATGGCCGCCCGGCAATAGCATTCCGAAAAAAACCGGGGCGCCGGTTTTCAGTCTGAGAAAAGAGGGGAGGGGATCCATCCGCAGGCTCTGCCCAAATAGAGTCGCTACGATTTCCCCTCGGGGCGCATACTGATCCCACAGCATTCCAAAACTTTTTCCGGATTTCAAATGCCGAAGGGCGGCGCGGGAAATAGCCTGGGAGACAACGGGAACCCGAGTGCGTTTTCGAATCCATTCCAGACCGAGTTGGGAGGCGGGATGTTTCAAGGGCAGGGCGGCACTGAGCAGAGGAATGCCTTGCTGGGTCGTAAGCCAGGAGCCCATCAACTCCCAGTTGTGGAAATGGGCCGATAAGAAAAGCCCGGGTCCGGAGCGGAGCGCCTGGATTTTGGATTCGTCACGAGTGCGGATTTGAAAAGGTCGGACATATTTCCCGTGGAGGAGCATCAGCAAATCCAGAGTGGCGCTTTGGTAAAACCGGAGGAAAAAAAGCGGGGTGGGCGCTATGCCGCAAAGTCGGGCATTGGTCAAAATCCGAGACCTTTTCCATTTCACTAAGAAAAGGATGGAAATCAAAGGAACGGCCAGCATTCTGAGATAAAAGGAATAGACTATTTGCGCCGCCAACATATTTTATCGTTATTTATGATGTTTGAGTAATTTGAGAATGGAAAGGATCAGTAAAACCTGCCTAACCCTTGAAATTTCAAGGGGATGAAAACTAAATTGATCCCCTCAACTATAAAATGGAATTTCCATCATGAAAAGAACCTTTCAGCCCCGCAATCGTAAAAGAGTCAACAAGCACGGCTTCCGTTCGCGCATGGCGAGCAAGGACGGTCGCGCGGTCCTCTCCCGTCGGCGTTCCAAGGGTCGTCACCGTCTGACGGTGAGCGATACCATGGCCTTC
>DAINDC010000155.1:0-745 GCA_036732085.1 Fibrobacterota bacterium
GCCCAGATCCCGCTCGATTCCCTGCATGGGCCCCTATGCGGCATGGTGGATCCGGAGACCAAGGCCCAGGCCGCCATATCCCCGGTCTTCACGCGCGTCAACGTGGTGATTACGGATGCGATCGCCCAGGTGGTGGTGACGCAGAAATTCGTGAATCCTTTCTCTGCCAAGAGCGAGGCGGTCTACCTGTTTCCGCTCCCCGATCAAGGCAGCGTTCACGGCATGAAGTACGCCTACCATGATTCGATCTACGTGGCCAAGATCATGGAACGGGCCAAGGCGCAAGCCACATACGACTCGATCAAGAACTCGGGAGGCCAGGCCGCCCTCCTTCTGCAGGAGCGGCCGAATATCTTCATGCAACGCATCGCCACCCTGGGAGCGGGGGACACGGCCTTCGTGGAAATCACCCTCTCCATGCCGCTCAAGTATGTCGATGGGCAATTGGAGTTGGCCTTCCCAACCATGATCGGCCCGCGCTACCAAAGCGGCGTCCTCCAAAGCGGCGTCCTCCAAAGCGGCGTCCTCCAAAGCGGCCTCCCGAAAAGCGCCGCAACCAATGCCATGGCCGCCGGCTCCCCCTGGAATCCACCCGCCGATCGGGCCGGGCCGGAATTCGAATTCAACGTCCTGGTCGAATCCGGAGTGGACCTCAGTTCCATCACCTCCCCTTCGCATCCCATCGAGATCGGCGACCTCGCCTCGGTCCACAAGATCCTGACGGATAGGCAGGTCATCGGCGGGG
>DAINDC010000155.1:755-9999 GCA_036732085.1 Fibrobacterota bacterium
CAAGCTCGCCTTCACCCGCGGCGTATTGCTGAAGTCGCAAGCGACCTATCCCAACCGCGATTATGTGCTGCGCCTCCAGCGCGCCAAGACCGCCTCCGAATTCTCGCTTGCCCTCTCCCAGGATCCGACCGGCAAGGGTTACTTCATGCTCAACCTCTATCCGGATCCGACCCTGTTCACGGGAAAACGTCCCGACCTGGAAGTGGTCCTGCTGGTCGATATCTCCGGCTCGCAAACGGGTTGGCCGCTGGATCGGGAAAAGGAAATCACCCTCAACATCCTTTCCCGCCTGGCGCCCACGGATAAAGTCGACCTGCTGGCCTTCAGCGATGAAGTCTATTATGCCTATGGGACCGGCACTCCGGTGGCGGCCACGGCGGCCAACATCGCCAAGGGTGAGGCCTTCGTGCGCGGCCTCAACGTGATTGGCGGCACCCAGCTCCTGGCGGGAGTGAATGCGGCCCTGGCGGTCCCGGCCGATCCGGACAAGCAACGGATCTTCATCTTCCTCACCGACGGGTTCATCACGAACGAGGCTTCGATCATACAGGCCATCGCCAACCATCCGTCCAAGCCGACGATCTTCACATTCGGCGCGGGCAACAGCCTCAACCGCGATTTCCTCGAGGAATGCGCCAAGGTGGGTAACGGCTTCGCTACCCCCGTGGTGGAAGGGGACGCCGTGGGTACCTTGGTGGACGCGGCTTGGAGGCGCATCGAGGCGGCCCAGATGGAGAATATCCAGGTTTCCTTCGGAGGCCTGGAAACGGCGGATGTTCTGTACCCGATCTCGAGGAAGCTTTATCTAGGCTTGCCCTACCGGGTGTGCGGCAAGTTCACGGGCGGCGGCAGCCATGCGATTACCCTCACCGGCGATCGGGGCGGCACGCCCGTTTCCTTTTCCAAGAATATCGATTTCTCCAATGCGGATGCCCTGTCCTGGGCGGTCCCCAAGCTCTGGGGCCGGGAGAAGATCGATCAATTGCTGTTGGCCCAGGGAACCCAGGAGACGAACAAGGCCGCCATCATTGCCGTTTCCCTGGAGTACCAGGTGCTGAGCGCCTATACCGCCTTCCTGGCTTCCGCGCAAACCACAGCCCCGGCCAACGATCCCTTGGGCGGAATGCCTACGGCGGATAAGGAGGCGTTGTCGCCCAAGGCCTCTCGGTTCGGCCTGACCATGCATGGCGGGCTGCTGTTCCTGGACTGGATCGGCGCGTCCAAGGTGGAAGCCGTGCGCATCCATGACTTGCATGGCCGGTTGCTATTCGCCTTCGTGCCGGATGCCAACGGCCAAGCCATGTCGCGCTGGATTTGGGACGGCCGGGATGCTTCGGGCCGGCAGTTGGGCCGCGGCCTCTACCTGATCAGCGTCCAGACGCATACCGGCCTGCAAAACCGGACCTTCGCCTGGGATCCGGGCCTATGATTCGCAGGAAGCCGATGGGACTTCGTTTCCTTAGGTAACACGGGTGTTCCCTAAGCGCATCCCTCGGGATGCGCGCCCGTGGGGGGCGCAGGCAGGATCGGACGCTTTAAAAAAGCGGGGCTCAAAAAGAGCGGGCGCCTTGATGAATCGGTCCGCAACCGGATTGCTACTATTGTCCCGGGTAACGGGATTGGATCCAGGCAAGGAACATCGGACGCAGGCGCCTCTTTTCGGGGTGGGCCTCACCATGTTCCTGATCTTCGCCGGGCTCTCCGCCACCCAATTCCACTCCTACCTCTTTGAAAGCAAGGGCATCCGAGGCCTGCAAATCGGCATCCTGATCATGGCCGGTCAGGGCGCGGCCATCCTTTCGCCGCTGTTGCAAGTGGCCATCATCCGCCGCTTCGGGGGGCCGCGGATCCCGCTGATGCTCATGATCGTGGGGGCTTCCGTAACCTTGGCGTTACTGCCGTACATGCGTGATTTCAGATCCTTCCTGGTGCTTTTTCCCGCCTTCTCCTTCTGCGCCGCCTCGATTTTCCCCTTGAACGCCGCCTGCACCCTGGAAGCCATGCTGGGACTGGGCCATGGCGCCTTCTTCCGCATCCGCACCTTGGGAACGCTCGGCTTCCTGGTGGGCTGCCTCATCAGCGTGGGCTTCCCGCATCTATCCGATTTACCCCTGCTTTACAAAGGGTTCTCGGCCGCGCTGATGCTGGCCTTGGGCGTGGTCGTCTGGGAATTCCGCCGCCTCCCTCCGCGGTCGGCCACGGCAGATTCGGCAAGGGTTCCGAAGGTCGGCTCCGTCGCACCGGGCTTCCGGCAATCCCTGGGCCTCCTCGCCGATCCGGTGACCTTGCGGTTGCTGCTGGTATTGGGACTCATGAACTTCGCGAATACCATGGCCATCGGCGTCCAGGCCAACTACCTGGTCCACCGCTGGCAGGAAGGCCAACGGACCATCAGCCTCGCCTGGGTGGTGTCCACGGCCTGCGAAGTGCCCTTGATGCTGCTCTGCGCCCGCGTCCTCAATAGGTATGGTCTGCGTTACGTGCTGGGATTGGGCATCGTGGGCACCTTGCTCAAGCTGGTCGGATTGGCTTCGGCCGGTACGCTTTGGCAGTTCTACCTCGCGCTGACCATGCATGGCTGTTTTTACTCGGGAGCCTTGACCGGATTCAGCGTCTATCTCGATCGGAAATACCGCCGCGAAGAGCGACCCACCTTGCAGACCTTGGCCGGGGTTTTTTACGGCGGCATCCCGTCCACCTTGGCCGGGCTTACGGCGGGCTGGATATGGCATGCCTTGTCCCTGCGCTCCGTTTACCTGCTTTCCGGCGGCATCGCCATTCCCGCCGCCCTCTATGCCATTAATCTGCTGCGGAGGCCGGAAGGGGCGCTTTGGGGCCAAAGGCGGGACAAGAATGTATTATAAATGGGCTTTTTATATTTTTCGAGCGCATCTGGAAACGCACCAGGAAACGTAATGGGAGTAAGCCGATGAAGTACTTGAATGCCGCGATTATCATGGCGGCCGCCTTTGTGGCAAGACCTGTCCATGCCTTTGATGCGGATGGCGACGGCATCCCCAACAAATACGATCTCTGCCCTAACGATCCGGAGGACAAGGACGGCTTCGAGGATCAGGACGGCTGTCCCGATCCGGACAACGACCATGACGGCATCTGCGATGACTGGGTGGCCCAGACGGGTCAGAGCGCCAAGTTCGCCAATGTCTGTCACGGATCGGACAAATGCACGAACGTTCCCGAAGACAAGGATGGCTTCGAGGACGAGGATGGCTGCCCGGATCTCGACAATGATAAGGACGGCATCCCGGACCTCAAGGACAAATGCCCGAACGAACCCGAGGACATGGACGGCTTCGAGGATAACGACGGTTGCCCGGATCCCGACAATGACAAGGACGGCATCTGCGATCCGTGGGTCGCGGAGAAAGGCCAAGCGGCCAAGTACGCCAATGTCTGCAAGCTATCGGATAAGTGCCCGAGCGAACCCGAAGACAAGGATGGCTTCGAGGACGAGGACGGTTGCCCGGATCCGGACAATGACAAGGATGGCATCAAGGATGCCGTGGACAAGTGCCCCAATGAACCCGAGACCGTGAACGGCGTAGAGGACGAAGATGGTTGCCCGGACAAGGCCATGCCGGCCTTCCAGCCCATCCAGAGCTATCCCTTGGTCCGTTTCCGCCCCTCAACCTCGGAACTGACCGTGGAAGCGGAACCGGCCTTGGAAACCTTGGCCAAGCAGCTCAAGGAATACCCGGAGAAGCAGGTCGAGATCCGCCTCTACACCTGGTACAAGGGCAAGAAGAAGGAAGACTACCTGGCGCAATTGACGGCCCGTTCCAAGACCATCGTGGATTTCCTGGTGAGCAAAGGCGCATCGCCTTCCCAGCTCAAGGAAGTCGACTATACGATGCAGAACCTGGAAGCCTTCAAGGGGACCGACCAGGACTTCAATCAGGAGAAGCCGATGGAGATCCGCCTCTTGAATTGAACCTCGATCGACTCGAATGAAAAAGGGAGGCCAAAGCAGCCCCCCTTTTTTTTATGTCTGAACGGGCGCGGCCCATTCCATGCGGGCCCAACTGAGGCCAAGGACGCCTAGTGGCCGGGGTTCTCGGCCTGCTTCTCCTTCATCTCCTCTTTGGCGTCCTTCTTCTCGCGCTTCAATTCGGATTTGTTCTTTTTCAGATCCTTCTTATCCTTCTTCAGATCCTTCTTGTCGTTCTTAATGTCGGCCTTGTCGTCCTTGATAGCGGCTTTGTCTTGGCTGATATCATGGTTTTCTTCCGACAGGGCATGCTTGTCCTTGGCAACCGTAACCTCGTCCCGGGTGACTTCATGGTTGTCGGCGCCGTTCTTCTGATCCTTGGACAGTTCCTTCTTATCGGCATCCAGCTTGTCTTCGCGGACATCCTGGTCTTTCTTGTCCTTCTTCAAGTTATGCTTGTCGGATTTCAAGGTTGCCTTGTTATTGCTGACGTCCTTGTGGTCGTTCTTGATATCCATGCTGTCCTTCTTCGCCTGATCGGTTTCATGGGCGACCGTGCTCTGGGCATTTACCGTCGTGAAGGCGAAGCCTGCGGCCAAGGTGAGAAGGGCGGAAGTGAGTGCGAATCGGTATTTCATGGGCATTCCTTTCAATGAGAATTAACCGTAACCTACGCTTTGAGTAGGAGGGGAGCAAGAATGTTTTTCGGTCGGGAAAACGGAGAGGCCAGGAAATTGGGGGCCGGAATGCGAATCGGTAGCGATTGGGGAGTTCGTGTTCCTATTACTGTCCCAAATGGAACTTGTGGAGGAAGCGATGGAGGACAGGCGCAAACAATACCCCGACGCCCGTGAGGAAGGCGATGCCACTATAGAGCGCGTACAGTCCTGCAAAAATCTTGGCGGCATCCGTTGGCAACGGGCTGATGGGACCCATTCCGGTCAGGATCATGCTTGCATTCAAAAAGGCATCGACCCAATCGAGGACCGCAAAATGGTGGTATCCGACCATGCCGGCCAGCATGGAAAGAGCGAGGAAGCCCAAAGCCATTCCCCCATGTTTCGACAGACGCAGTAAGAAGCTCCGCTTGGAAAGGAGAGGCTGGGAGAAGTGTTCGAACCTGGGCCGTTTTTGCGTATTCACGGGGACTTCCGCTTTTCTGTTGGGAGGCGATTGCTGCGGAGAAAAAGCGAAGACGAAAATCCGCCGGGAAGGCCTGCGCCGGTCCGGGCGGATTTCAATATGGCGGAAAGGAAAAAGACTACTTGGCGGCCTTCTTCTCTCTCTTCGCGTCCTTCTTTTCCTTCATGGTTTTGGCGGGGGCCTTCTTGGTCTCTTTCTTCGTATTGCGTTCTTTAGCCATGGTCGCTCCTGGAAATGGATATTGAGAATTGCTGCCACGGAGTGGCATGAAAAATGTACACTAGCGGGCGAAGAATTTCCACGTTTTTATGGCGCAACTGTCGCTCCGGAAACCCTCTGCACTACTATGTCCTCATAAAGGATCCAGGTTGAGAAGGCCTCGATCCATCTTTTTCATTTCTTCTCAAAACGGTTTTTGAGCTCGGCGAGTTGGCAGGTGCCCTTGGCCATCTTGATCAGATCGGAGGAGAAGGCGGAGATGGAATCCGGTTCCAGATAATCGATGGGGAAGTGGGCTTCGGCGATTTTGCCCTGGTCGTCCTCAAGCCCGTTCAACCGGACCCATAGCTCGCACTGGGTGGTGCCGCCGACAGTCTTGAAATTGAATTCCGCCTTGCCCTTGCCCGCGCCGATGACATACTCGACGCGTTCATTGACGGACTTGGGGAAACCCTTCAGCTTCTGTCCGAATTCCAGCAAGACCTTGTTCTCGCAGCGGAAGCTGGTCACGGCTGAAAATGAGGGGCTATTGGCGACAGCTTGCACATGCGAGATATCCGTATCCCGAGAGACCAGGTTCAAAACCACTTTTCCCATTTCTGCTTTCCTTTTCCTTATCGGGCCGCCGCTGTCGCGGCCGAAGCTTCCTGAATCATATCAACTTTGCGGACCCAAATATAAACCTTCCTCATATTATCCAATAATTTTCAGTTCCGATTTGTCCTCCCGAATCGCCCGTCGCATCCGGCCGCCTGGAAAGGAAAACGGGTAGGAAATTGGTAGATTACCGGATTCGCACCGAAGGAGAGGGAATGTCCAGTAAATCGCAACTTACCAGAACCATGGTAATGGCCTTGGCCTGCATTTTGGTTGTCTCCGGTTCCGTGGCTTGGGCCGGCGCCAAGCTCAAGCCGGCCGCCTGGCTCGGCATATCCTTCGCCGATGCGCCCCTGGCATCCATCCCGCCCGTCTATGCGCATCCCGCTTCGGAAGGGGCGGTCCGCATCCAGCAGGTCTTCAAAGGCACGTCGGCCGATCAAGCGGCTTTGAAGGAAGGCGACTATATCCTCTCCATCAACCGGGTCCCGCTGGCCGGTCGCAAAACCTTGCTCGACACCATCCATTCCAAGGGCGTGGGCGATATCGTCGAGCTCCGCATCGGCCGGGACGGCAAGGCCTTCACCCAGAAGATGGCGCTTTCGCCCAAGCCGGAAGACATGCGTTCCATCACCCAGATGCTGGTCGGCTCCCCGGCCCTGGAACTGGACGGGAAGTACTATGCCGGCGACGTGGGACCCTTGGCCAAGAATCTCGGCAAGGTGGTGGTGCTCGATTTCTGGGCCACCTGGTGCGGCCCTTGCCGTTCCACCATTCCCGGCCTGGATGCCCTGCATAAGAAGTACCATGACAAGGGCGTGGAAATCATCGGCGTCAGCTCCGAGAATCTCGAAGACCTGAAGGCCTTCCAGGTTGCCGGACATCAGGGCTATTCGCTCTTCAACGATATCAGCCAAATCACCACCCGGAAATATCAGGCCTATGCCTTTCCCACCTTGGTGCTGATAGACAAGAAGGGCATCATCCAGCGCATCGAGGTGGGCGCGCATGCCCCCGAAGATATGGAGAAGTGGATCCAGGAACTCATGTAGGCGCCTTCGGTAAGCGAACCATTTTCGGAATGCGCTTTCAGGATCGGGCCAATTCCTCCGGGCTCAGGTAAAGTAAGCGGGGAAGCGTTCGCGCAAGGACAGGAACCCGTTTTCCGAAACGATGAGATGATCCAGCAGGGGGATGCCCATGGTCTTGGACACCTCCACCAGGCGCCGCGTCGCCACCAGATCCGCCTCCGAAGGTTCCAAATTCCCGGACGGATGATTGTGGGCAACCAGGATGCTCACCGCCCGATCCTGTATCGCGGGGAAAAAAGTTTCCCGAGGATGGATCTGGCTTTGATTGGCGAGCCCCAGAGTAATCGCATGCAACTTGATGATCTGGTTGTTGCCGTCCAAGGTCAAGACCACCACGCTCTCCTGCAACCCCATCCTTAGTGCGCCCAACAAAGGCAGGGCGTCCTTGGGCGTCCGAATCTTGACCTTCTTTTTGGCCGTCAGGAAACGTCGCGAGAACTCGATGCTGGCCAGGATCTGGCAGCCCTTGGCGGGACCGATGCCGCCGATCTCGAGCAAGGTCTCCAAGGTGAGGTCCTCTTGCAGCTCACCCAGCTTTGCCACCACTTCCGAGGCCAAAGTGAGGACGTCCTTGCCGGGCTGCCCTCTCCCGAGGACGATGGCCAGGAGTTCGGCATTGGTGAGATGATCGGGACCCGATTCCAGGAGTTTTTCCCTCGGTCGTTCGGAGGGGGAGAGGTCGTTGAGGCTTTTCATGAGAGTTCCTTTCGCGGTGGAAAGGAAGTTAGCGGGGATGGGCTGACCTGGAAATGCGGGCGGTCACACCATGGGAAAAAAGGAATGGCTTTTCACTGCGGGTGGGAGCGCTCCAAATGGAAGGAGAGGCTGTCCAGGTAGCGATTACTGGGATTCGAGAAATGAAAGGAGGCGTCCAGGCCTCGGTCCGATCGGGAAAATTTCACCTTCAATAAGGATTGAATCTGGCGGACAAAAATCCCGGAAGTCGCATTCATTCCCGCCACCGAGCTGTCCGATAGAATGTGGCCTATCAAATCGCCTTCCAGCCCCTTGCCCTGGGCATAGCTGAGGACCAAGGTGAATTCGCCAGTAGCATCTATGATACCCTCCGCCATTCCGGAGTATGCCTCGCTCGTGCTGTCTTTCCCCAGATAGGTCCCGGAATACCTGCCCCCTAGCCGCGCGTTAATTTCGGTGCTGTCGCCGTAACTCTCCAAAATGGCGGCAAATACGATATGATCCGAAACGACGTATCCGGAAGGGATGTTTATCGGCCCGATATCTGCGGTCTGGAGCGTCTTTAGTTTCCCCACTCGCCCTTCATATGCGAGGATTATCTGACTGCCGATTGGAGGCGGTTGTCTAAAGTTGTAAAATCCCGGATAAGATTGATGATAGGCCACCCCGGCAACCGGATCGAAATACTGGTTGCAGACTTGCAGGAAATACACCGCCGAGTCGACGTCCTGGTAGCTCCGGTTGGCCACCCGTAGCCAGGTTTTACCGGAATCCTGTTTAAACTCGAACGAAAGTTCCTTTCCGCCCGCCGTATAGGCCGTTGCGAGCGGATAGTAGGGGTGGTTTCCCAATCCCAACCTGCTATCCGGCCCTGGATTTTCCAGGCAACCGATGACCATTTCCAAAGCCAGGACGGACACGAACAAGGCTGACAAGCTTTTCATTGTTGCAGGACTCCGTTGAGGCGACCTTGCCACGAAAGAACCGGGTAAGGTTCAAGGCGCAGAGTCAGGCTGTCCCGCAAATTATTCCTATCGAGGTAATGGAAGGTGGCGATGATTTCGGTTCCGACCCTGGAAAATTCCGTCGGATATTTATTCAGGGTGTCGTTCTAAAGGCCCATCAGGAACACACGATTGGTATCCAGGACTCCATCAATGGATATGCGCCCATTAAGCCATCCGGTCCCGGCAGTCGCTCCGGAGCCCTCCAAGTGGAAATTGAATTCCCCATTCCCGCTGATCATTCCACTCAACCGTGCAGTGTACCCCAATCCCGATGAATCCCAGCCGATGTATTTCCCGGAATAAAACCCCGCAAAGGGATTGTCGAGGGAAAGTCCGGCCACGGAAATTTTCAAAAACATTCCCATAGTTTGCGGGTTCAATAAAGCATAACTTCTTGGGATTTCTATGGAACCTAAATCCATTTCTTGATGGGCAGCCAGCATGCCTATCTGAACCTGATAGGCAAAATGTGGATTTGTGTCCGGCGAGTAGAAGCTGTAAGGATATATATCCTGGAGGATCAAGGTCGCAGAATCAATATC
>DAINDC010000155.1:10009-11113 GCA_036732085.1 Fibrobacterota bacterium
AAGCGCCTTCATTCTTGACTCGCAGGTAAAACCTGCCGGATTCCTCTTTCGCCTCGAATTCCAGTCGGTATTCATCCAGATAATAAACCGCAGAGTAGTATTGATGGTCATTCGTAACGGCTATCTTTTCCCGGCCAAGTCGGCTGTCCGGCCCCGGATTCTCCAAGCACCCGAATAGCATCCCCAGGACCGTGATCCAAATGCCAGCCCATGCCATCCCCTTCATAGGCGGATCCCCAGGAGGAAACCCGGCCACCTACGAGCGCGGATATCGCTGCCCCATTCCTCGCCATCGTGTTCCGGATTGAGGTTGGGCCGCAAGGAGCCCGGCCAGGCTTCCGCATTGTAGGTCGGCCCCATGAAAATGGAGAAATGCCGAAAAGGCGCGTAACCGGCAAGGCACCGTAACCGGGCATGTACGCTATAATTGTCCCACTCCTGATCGTTATAGACCATTCCAGCGCCCGCGTTCACGTCGAGGTAAAAATGGCGCTTGGGGAGATGGACGCCCACACCCGCGCTGCCGCCCCAGAGATGCCGCGGATACCGCGCTTTCATATCGAAGGACAGGTAGTTGTAATTGTACGGGCCGCCCAGCAAGAAGGCCGTTCGTAGCATGGATTTCTCATCGAACGTGGTCTCGAAATCATGCAAGCCGTTCCCGATGATATTGATCAGGCCAAGCACGGCCGCGTCGCTATGGGTGGCGTAATTGACCAATCCCAATTGCAATCCGCGCGACTCGCCGGCGAAATTGAGCGCGCCAGCCTGGACGCCTGCCTGTGTCCCGGCTAGATTGACCAAACCGAACTGGACCCCGCGCCCCTCCTCGGTTTAGTTGACGCTTCCGAGCTGCAAGCCTTCCACGGAGTCTGCCGCATTCACTAGGGTCGCGGCCTGGACGCCTTGGAGATGATGCACATGCAAGTTGGAAAGCGCCGCCAATTGCAACCCCTTTGACTGTCGTTCGATGAAATTGAGAGCCGCAATCTGCAATCCGAACATTTCCAGGGAGGTATAGCTGGATGCCACAGAAATTTGGACTCCGTGGATGGATTGGGCATTTCCCGAAATCAGATTGACGGAAAGGTTATGCGAAAAAGG
>DAINDC010000156.1:0-11075 GCA_036732085.1 Fibrobacterota bacterium
GGATGGCGACGCGTCCTCCCGGGCCCAGGCATTGCGGCAGCAAGGCCAGCAGGCGATCGAGGGCGCCGAACTCATCGTTGACGGCGATGCGAAGCGCCTGGAAAGTGCGCTGGAGGGAAGTCGTGGTCTCGTCTTCGCGGACGGTCTTGGGCAGATCCTTCAAGGCGAAGCGCACCGCATCGGCCAGGTCGAGGGTCGTATGGATTTTCCCCCTGCGCGCCAGGACCACATCGGCGATATCCTCCGCATGGGGCTCGTCGGCATTCGCATAGAGGAGCATGGCCAGCTCGCCCTGGGTGCAGGTCTTGAGCAAGGCTGCGGCCGATTGCCCGTGGCCGGGATTGAGCCGCAGATCCAGGGGCCCTTCGGCCTTGAAGGTGAACCCGCGCGTCGGATTGTCGATCTGCATCGAGGAGACTCCCAAATCGGCCAGAATGAAATCAAAGCCCTGGCCCGCTTCGACCAGCAGCTTGTCCATCCCCGCGAAGTTCATCCGGTGGACCACCAATTCCTTTTCCGTGAATCCCATCGCCCGCAATCTCTGCTCCGTGCGCGGCAACTCCAGTGGATCCGCATCGATGCCGAACAGCCTCCCGCCGGGAGAAAGGCGGGGAAGGATTTCCTTCGCATGGCCGCCGAAACCGAGGGTCGCGTCCAGTCCGGTCTCGCCGGGTTTGGGCTTGAGTATCTCGAGGATCGATTTTACGCAGATGGGTCGGTGGGTGCCCGCGGGAGTTTGGCCGCGATCGATCACCTTCTGGGTGTCGGACGCATAGAGCGAGGAATTCAGCTCCTTGTATTTCTCGCCGAACCCCCGGGGATGCGTGCCGCGATAACGAACGCGTCGCTTATGGGGGATATCTTCGTCGGTCATGGGGCCCTGTCGTGGTTGGAAGTGTGGTTGGAAGTGTGGTTGGCAAAAATGAAAGCCTCCGGACCGGAATCCTCCAGGTAACCGGGAAGTTTCCTCATCTCCCCGATAAGGTTTTCCGATACCCAGAAAGTTTCCAGCTCCAGGGTGCTCCCAATCCGCAGCACCCGCGCCCCGGCCTTTTTTTCCGGATGATCCCGGAAGACGTGATCGAGCGCGGCCCGTAGCGCCTCCGCCGCATTCTCCAAGACCACCGGCAACCGTCCCCGTTCCAGAAAACCGCTCGCGAGCACGTTCTTCCCCGTCAGCCGGAAATCCACCTTATCCGCCAGAGCCTTCACCGTGAAATCCGCCAGTCCCATGCCCAAGGCATTCCCATGCGTGGCCTCGGTGAGGTCCAGCACCACCAGGGCCTTCACGCGCGGCGTCGCCGGTTCCGGCTTTCCGGGAATCTTCAGCCGCCCGATCACATTGGTGTCCATGCCGGTCCCGCTGATATCCTTGCCCATCCGGTCCACCACCAGCACGTCGATATCGGCCAATGGCAGCGCGGGCGCCAGGCTTTTGGCCAGCTTCAACAGCTCCTGTTCGCCCGTTTCCAGTTCGTTTGCGGCCAGGCCCCGCAAGGCCACGGGACGATGATACCCGTCCTCCACCACGCCGAAGCCCGCCAGGAACGGGACCTTGGTCAAGAGCAGCCGCGCCACCTCGGGCATGTCATCGCGCAGCCCGTCCGGGCCGCGGGAATGGAGCAGGGTGGCGGCCTTCTCCTTCCCCATGCCGATGGCGAGCATCTTGTGCAACCCGCTTTCCAGGCTGCCATGGAAGCTGGTATGCATCTTCACCCGGTTGAGGAGCAGCACGCCGTCCGCCTTGGCGGCGATGGCATCGAAATAGGCCGGCAGCCCTCCCGCCGTTTCTCCCATCACCACGGTCTCCATGGTCGCTTCCAGCGGGCAACCCATGGTAACTTCCGTGATACCCAGGGAAGCGAGCACCTCCAATTGGCCCTCGGTTGTGGCGCCTCCATGGCTGCCCATGGCGGGCACGATGAAGGGGACGCCTCCTGCGGCCTTCACCCTGTCCACCAGACGGCGGGCCATGGGCTGCAATTCCTGGATGCCGCGGCTTCCCACACCTATGGCGATGCGCCGTCCCGCCATGCCGGCGTCCAATCCCAATCGGGCCCATTCGGCGTCGATGGCCGGTTCCACCTGGATCGGGGTTCCGCCGCCGAGACTGCGTTTCACGCGATGGAACCGCGGCAGGTCGCGCATGTCTTCTTGATTCACGGTGTCATTCATGATGGTTGCAAATATATCATTTGGGGCCTGCGCAACCCGCGCAAAAAATTGCGCAGCGTCAGACCTGAATTCGAAAGAGGACGCAGATTCGACGTCATACCGGGAGTTCCCCATCGGACGTTCCTGGTACGTCCCTTGCTCACTTGTCCTTTCCAAAGGAACCTAGCATGCAAACTCAAATTTTCCCTCGCTTTATCTCCCGCGCCCGCAACCTCGCCCTCCTGCTCCTCCTGGCGGCCGCACCCGCTCTCCTGCGCGCCGAAACCACGGGACAAGGACTTCTCGATCCCAGCCGCTTCGCCGTGGGGCTCAAATATACGGGCCTCAGCTACCATCCCGGCGGCGGCGAAAATATCGAGCACTACAAAAGATCCTTGGACGATAAGGATTATTGGGTGGTCCTGATCGGAGCGCAAACCGATGCGGACTATATGCTGAACCGCTTCCTGTACCTGCGCGCCTCCGGATCCCTATACAAGGATTGCGCCGATGTCTGGGCTGGATTTTATCATTTCGGCTTCCGCGCCAATATGGATTTTACTCCAAAGTTTTCCGCCCGCATCGGCATCGGCCCCACCTATCTCTGGCGCCAGAATTGGTTGGGCAAGGTCAAGGGCTATGGCAATACCAAGGACAGTTTCTTCGGGCCCGCCACCCACGGGGACTTCCAGGGCGCATTCATTTTGTACGGGGGTGATGTGGAGGCGGAGTGGAAGATTAAGCCCCAACTCTCATTGGTTTATAGTGTAATCCCCGGGTACCCGGAAGTAATCCAGAATAGTTTGGGCATGCGCTTTAGTTTTTTATGAGGAAATGATTCCGGTTTTTAGGTGTCACTTATTCCGATCCATGGTAAGCTGGAGTTCGGCGGTGGGTCGCCCGGAGGTGGTAATGCCGGTTGTTACGGGATCCAATAAACGGAAATTCCAGCGAGTGGAAACGAACATGCCCGTGGCCGTGGAATCGGCTGCGGGTCGAATGGACGCCCGTATCATCAATATCAATCCTGATGGATGCCAACTGGAAAGCCCCAACCAAGTGCGGCCCAGCGAATTGCTGACCCTATCCTTCGGCAGGCAGAGCTCACCGGTAACCTTCCGCGTCAAGGTGCAATCCTGCGTCCGCAAGGATAAGGTCTTCCAATATGGCACTTGTTTTTGGGCGGTGGACGAGAATGCGAAACGGGATTTACTCAAGAGTCTGATCCAGGTCGCGAGCCTTTACAAACCGGAAATCAAACCGGAAGTCAAGCCCGAGACCAAGCCTGAAGGCAAACCTGAAAGCAAGTCTGGCGAATCCGGTGAGAATGCGGAAGCCGAGGTAAACGCTGCACAGGCGGCCACGGCGGAAAAGACTGTTGCTGCCGTCGATTCCAAGGCCCCGACAACCGCCGAGCCCACGACCGACAAACCGACCTAGGTTTTCCCCGACCTGCACCACGTCCGCGACACGTTTCCGCGTCGGGTCGAATTCAAGAACCGGATTTAATTCAGGAAGCCTTCGACCGTTTCCCTGGTCTTGGTGAATTCAAGCTTGGCGGCCGCGGAAGTATCGGCGGGACTGGGCGCGACTTCCAGCAGGGCGCATTCCCCGGAGATGCAATTGCCCTTGGCGAACTCCGCGACCTTGGGCTCAACCGCATCGTCCTTACCCCAGACCTCGGCCTTGCCATTGAGGGCGTCCTTATCATAGGTGACCACCATCCAGGGATGCCCGTCCTTATAGGACAGGCGCCAGGTTCCCTGACGCTTGCCGTCCTCGTAGCTCTTCTGCCATTTGACCGCGCCGTTATCGTACCAGGCCTGGGCCGAGCCTTCGCGCTTGCCTTGTTTCCAAATCACGCTGCTGGCGGTGGCGCCGTTCCAGAAATACTGCTTGTGGACGCCGTGTTCCAAGGTATCCCCGCGAGGAGTGCGGATGATGCTCCATTCCTCTTTCACGTTCTTCTTGTTCGGATAATAGACGATGCGGTATTCCGGGATCGGTTCCTTGCCGCAGCCGATGAACAGGATCGCGAATACCGCAACGAGGGAGATACAACCCTTCATGTCCGACTCCTTTGTGAATCCCGTGCGCAGACGGGAAAGCGGATGAGGTCCCAAAAAGTAGTTAGTCCGGGATTCATGGTCTAGGCCAGGCTTGGTTGACCCCGCGGGGTTGGTTAACCCCGGCGGCCATTTCCTGGAAAGCCCTTTGCTGCAAGAGGCTATCCGCATGGCTGGGCGTGGAATTCCGGCCTTGCAGGCGCGTGAAGACATGCAGGCGAGAATCGACCAGCTCGGCATCGATGCGGCCTCCATCCGAGGGGCGCATGCCGTTATAGATGAGCAGGGCGCTCACCGGATCCGCACTATTGTCATGCTTGGATTTGTAGACCTTGGCCAGGGTCGACTTGGGCAAGCGAAAGCCGTCCTCCAGATGATTTTTCACCCGGTTAATCAAATCGTACAATTGCTTGAGATCCTCTTCCGGCCGATTCACGTACCAATGCCGGTTTTCCACGCTGTCCCCGGGATTGGGGCTATTGCCCAGGATGGGACCCACCAGATCGACGAGGGAAAGGATTTTCGAAGTCGGCACTACGATGGGATCGATGAGGTAGATCCGATTGGGAGCGGGGCGGGAATCGAAGGCGCCATCGGCGATGAACTGCATCAGGAGCGCGGCGCCGGTGGAGGAGGCGGCAAAGCTGATATTGGAAAAATGCTTGGCCACCAGGGAGTCGTATTCGCTCAGGATGGGCCGGCCCCAGTCCCGCCAGGTGCTGGACTGGAAGCTATCGATATCGCGGCCATGCCCGCCGAGCAGAACCAAGGAGACCAAGGCTCCCGGATTGGACTTGGCCGTGTCCTCGGCGAAGTTCCGGAATTCCTCCCACTCATAGGTGCTGGCGGTGAAACCATGCACGGCGATGATCACGGGCTTGCCCAGATCCGCCGAAGTGGGAGCGGACAGCCGCTTGGAAACCAGGCAGTGGGTATTGGTATCCTCGGCGCAGGAGTCGCGGAAGGAGCCGCCATAATCCATCCAACCGTCCATGCATTCCTTATCGCACTTCACATCATTGATCTGGCAGGCGCCCAGGAGCAACAGGGCCAAGCCGGCCGCACACCAAAATCCCTTCTTCATCCGTATCATGGCTTCGGCCCGCTCATAACATCATCCAGGCGCTCAATCCGAAAACGACCGGATAGACGAGGCCGGATTGGGGGGCGATGAGATTGTAGCCGACATGGTAGTCGAGGCCGTATTGCCCTTGGGCCAAGTTCAGGCCCAGGCCCAGTTGGAGGGATGCGATCCAACTGTCATTGTCCAGGGATCCGAAGATGCTTTTGCTCACGACATCGTACCGGTAATAGCCGAGATCGGCTTTCAGCAAGGGATCGAAAAGCGAATTGCGGCCGAAGTGCCAAATCGGCGAGAGCAGGAAATAGTCCTGCTTGAGAATGGGCGGCCGGAAGGCCTGTTCCATGCGGCTGGTCAGGTAGGCGGCCTTGAGTTGCAGGCGATGGGAAGCGAGGTTGAAATCCGAATAGCCGATTTCCGGGCCGATGAAATAATCATTCCCGGGTTCGAAGTCCACGGTGCCTTGAACACGCATGCCCACCATCCACAGGCCTTCCCCTGCCCCGGCGGCCGTGGCCCAGAGGCAGAGGCCCAATATCGCCCTCGTAATGGCTCTTTGCAAATATTACCTTTGCGTTGGAAACGCCGGGGAAAATAGAAATTTATGCCAGCCAAAATGGAAGAACGCCTCTGGGTCAGCGCCCGCTATCTTGCCAAGGAAAGCGGCATGGATTACACCGTTCCCTGCGGCACCATCGTCCGCGATTTGATTCGGGCCGGGACCCGCAATATGGTCCGCGAGAAACGCACTTCCGAGCATGATTTCGAGGAGGCGGATGCCAACCTGACCCGGCTCGTCACCGCCATGGCCGAGGAAACCCGCCGCATCACCAACCATCGCGCCGCCCTCCCCGGACTGCACCTGATTCGCGAAGCCGCCTTTGTCAAGGCGAAAGAGATTTGCCCGCTCTGGCCTTTCTGCTGATCGCTCCGGCCTTTCCATCGATTCCGTCTCCCGCCTGAACATCCTGATTTTTTTTCACGTGGCCAGGTCGCGCAGGTTACCCCCTCGCCTGCGTTTGCCGTCTAAAGCCGCAGCTATTTACGAGACGGCGGGACAACCGGACATCTGGACAGCTGGAGAAAGTGCGGAAGCCGTCCTTCCAGGATGGTGTTCCCGGAAGCGACGAAAAAAAAGGCGGGCCGAAATGCATTTGCAACACGTCGGCGATGACGATTATCCAACTTTCCCTTCTTCGACCCGGTGCGTGAGGAATGTCACTGGCTCATTGCGCGAAGAAAATGAATTTATACGCTCGAGTCCGGCGGGCATGTCCGCCGACACCCATGAGGCTGAGAGAATGAAACCTGATACGATGGCAACCATCCTGAAGAGGATCCTGGACTTGGCGGTGGGGCTCGCCGGCACCGCGGTTTTCGCGCTGGCCTATCCCATCCTGGCCCTGTTGATCAAGCTCGAATCGCCGGGACCGGCCCTCTACCTGCAAACCCGCGTAGGGCTGGACAAGCGGTCGCGCCGCGAGGATCCGGCGCACGGCTCGCAGCGCGGGCAGGATGTGGGCGGCGCCCCGTTCACCATCTGCAAGTTCCGCACCATGCGCATGGACGCGGAGCGCAACGGCCCGCAGCTTTGCGGCAAGGGCGGCGACCCCAGGGTAACCCGCCTGGGACGTCTGCTCCGCTCCACCCACCTCGACGAGCTGCCCCAATTCTGGAACGTGCTCAAGGGCGAAATGAGCTTCATCGGGCCCCGGCCGGAAAGGCCGCACTTCACGGTGGACTACTTCGGGAAGATCCCGGCCTATCGCGAACGCACCCGCCTGCTCAGGCCCGGCATCACGGGGCTGGCCCAGATCACGCTCGGCTACGATGATTCGCTGGAAAGCGTCATCCGCAAGACCCATTTCGATCTCGCCTATCGCGCCTCGCTTTCCGGATTCAGATCCTGGTTGCGCATGGAAGCGTGGATCCTCTTGAATACATTCCGGTACCTTTGGAAACTCGCTCCCCTCGGGGATGCCGCGGTCCCGGTCATGGCTTTGGCCGCTCCGCAGCCCACGGACAAGCCGCACCTGGCCTTGGCCCTGATCCATAATAAGGGCGTGTTCAAGCCCGCCCTGGTGGTGTCCCAAAGCCATCCCCGCCCGCAGCCAAGGGGGATCGCAGCGCCGTCCCAAGTGGCCAACTTCATGACCATCGACGTCGAATGCTGGTTCCACGCCCATAACCTGAGCGTGCCGCGTGCCGCCTGGGAGGGCAGCCCCACGCGCGTGGTGGCCAATGTCCGGCGCATCCTGGATCTGCTGGAGGCCCGTAACACCAAAGCTACATTCTTCGTGCTCGGCTGGGTCGCCGACCGGCATCCGGAAGCGGTCCGCATGATCGACGCGGCCGGCCATGAGATCGGCACGCATGGCTATTACCACGAGAAGGTCACGGACCTGAGCCCCTACCAGTTCGAGAAGGATCTGGCGATGTCCCTGGACTCCCTGGCCCGCCTCACGAATCAGAAAATCATCGGCCACCGGGCTTCCAATTTCAGCATCGTGTCCTCGACCCTCTGGGCGCTCGAAATCCTGGCGCGCAACGGCATCGAGTACGATTCCAGCATCTTCCCCGTGGCCCGCAAGCGGTACGGCATCGGCGGCTATCCAAATCTCCTTCCGCATACGATCCTTCTCAACGGCGGAGCCTCCATCCGCGAGATCCCCATGTCCTCCGTGAGCGTCGCCGGCAAGGCGTTGCCCATTTCCGGCGGCGGCTACCTGCGGCTCTATCCTTATGCGGTCACGGATATGTTCATCCGCAGGCGCAACCTGCAGGGTCTGCCCGCCATGGTCTATTTCCATCCTTGGGAATTGGACGCCGATCAGGATCGCCGCAAGGTGGGCATGCTCAAGTCCTTCCAGCACTACGTCAACCTGGACACGACGGAATGGAAACTCGATCGGTTGCTGGGAAAGTTCCCCTTCACATCGATCAGGGAGAACCTGGAGACGGAGCCTATCCAGGCCATGCTGGCGCGCAACCCGGTCCAGTCGCGCATGGCCATCGCCTCCAGCGGCAGCGCTTCCACCGGCAGCCAAGAGGCGCAGGCCGGCGCCTATCCGCAGGATGATTTCGCCGCGTCCTCGCAGGTTGGGAAGCGGTTCGCGGTTTAAGCGGAAACTGTTACCTTACGCGGATACTGCTACCTTACGAAAACGGCTACCTTAGTGGCCTTGTCGGCGCTTCCGGTCGGAGGCGCTTTCCCGTTACGGGGAGGCCGATTGGTTTTCGGAGTTCACCTGGAGTTCCTGTTGCTCGGCCTGACCTTGTTGGGCGTCGCGTACTTCCACGAACGCGCCTTGACCGTGGCGCTGCTGGGGCTGGCTTCCCTGGCGATCCTCAAGACGACCCAGGGCTTCGATCTGGCCCGGCATCTCCGCGCCGAGACCCCGCTTATCGTGAACCTGATCGGTCTCCTTCTGGGATTCACCGTGCTGGCCCACCATTTCGAAGCCTCGCGCCTGCCGGACCTCATGCCCCGCCTGCTTCCCGATGACTGGAAAGGGCCGTTCCTGTTGCTGATCCTGGTTTTCCTCCTCTCCACCTTCCTGGACAATATCGCCGCAGCCCTCATCGGCGGCACCGTGGCCTTTTCGGTCTTCCAGGGCCGCGTGCATATCGGCTACCTGGCCGCCTTGACCGCCGCCAGCAATGCCGGGGGCGCAGGCAGCGTGCTCGGGGATACCACCACCACCATGATGTGGATCGCCGGCATCCCCGCGGGCGAGGTCAGCCATGCCTTCCTGGGTTCGGCCGCGGCGCTCGCCTGTTTCGGCGTACCCGCGGCCATGCAGCAGCATCGTTACCAGGAGATACGCCACGATCCCATTCCCGGCATCCGCATCGAATGGCATAGGCTCACGCTCACCGCCCTGGTCCTGATCGCCGCCGCCCTGGCCAACCTCCGCCTGGGATTTCCCGCCGCCGGCGTGTGGGCGGTCCTGCTCCTGGGCGCGCCCTTCCTCCCCGTACCTTGGAAGTTACTGCCCGGAGCCTTCCGCGGAGCGCTCTTCCTTTCGGCCCTGGTCCTGTGCGCATCGCTGATGCCGGTGGCCGCCCTGCCTCCGGCCTCCTGGCCTACCGCCCTGATGCTCGGCCTGGTATCGGCCTTTTTCGACAATATCCCGCTGACCCGTCTGGCCTTGGAGCAGGGCGGTTATGATTGGGGCGTGCTGGCGTATGCCGTCGGAGTCGGGGGTTCGCTGCTATGGTTCGGATCCTCGGCGGGCGTGGCGCTGTCCGTCCGCTTCGGCCAGATGCGGTCCGCGGGGCAGTGGCTCCGGCACGGATGGCACGTGGTGATCGCCTACGGCATCGGATTCGCCGTGCTTCTTGCGGTGGCCGGCTGGCACCCGCGCGTACACGCGACCGGGGATACGCCTAAGGTACGTCCCCCGGAAGTGACCCAGCAGGGGACCCGCCCGGGATAAGGGTCCTAGTCGGCGACGGTCTCGCTGGTATAGACCTGGGCGCTCCACACCCGCTCCGCGGGCATTCCCGACGCCTCCCAGGCGTCCCGCACCGAATCCGTATCCGGCCCCAGGAATTCACAGATGCAGCGTTTCCGATCCTTCGAATAATAGGAGCGTAGCCAGCGGCCGCCTTGCGCGTCCAGGCGGCGATCGACCTCTTGCGCGGCCCGATGCTCTTCATCCTCGCCAAGCGGCTTCGAGAATACGCCTTCCACGATGATATGTTCCATGATCTTCTCCTATCGCCCCTCTTGCGGCCTTATCCCAAAACGGCCTTATCCCAAAACGGCCTTATCCAAAAATAAAGGGGTCATATCCCTAAGATAAATTCCGGGATGAGCCGTGGTCGAGGTCAGCGGGAGCCGGACTCTTCGGATCCATGCACATGGTATCGGACCTGGATGAGGACATTGCCGCAGCCCGGGCAAGCCTTGTCGCCTTTGGATACAGGTTTCCCGCAACGTGGGCAAATGGGCCCGGAAGGCCTTACCTGGCCCGGTTGGCCTTGGTGGCCGAAGTTGTCGGAGGCGCCGGGCCGGCGGAAGGAGGTGGCCTCGAAGAGATTCCGCCGCGGCTGCGAAGGGAGGAGATAGGCGATGCCCCAGCCGATGGGCCCGAGAAATAAGCCGAGCAGGAAACCCACGCGCGGCATGCCCTTGAAATAGCCGAGGATGAAACCGAGGGTTCCGTTCGCCAACAGCAGCCAGGCGGATTCGCGGAAGAACAACATGGGAAAGTCCGGCCCGATTGGCCGATCAGCCCGCCGACACCGGATTTTCCAGGACACCGATGCCCTGGATGTCCACGCGCACCTTATCGCCGGGCTTGAGCCAGAGCGGCGGCGTGCGCGCGAAGCCGACTCCGGCGGGCGTGCCCGTCAGGATGACGGAACCGGGCCGCAAGGTCATGGTGGAGCTGAGGCTTTCAATCAGGGCCGGCACGTCGAAGATCATATCGGAAGTGCCCTGGTCCTGGAGGAGGACGTCGTTGACATAAGTCTTGATCCACAGCGCGCCGGGATCCGGGACCTCGTCCGCAGTCACGATCCAAGGACCCAGGGGACAGAAGCCGTCGAAGCTCTTGCCGCGCGCGAACTGGCCGCCGCCCAGGTTCTTGTCGCGCTGCCAATCCCGGGCCGTGACATCGTTGGCGCAGGTATAGCCGAATACGTATTCGAGGGCGCGGTGGCGCGGCACGTCCTTGGCCGTCCGGCCGATAATGACCGCCAGCTCCCCTTCGTAGTCGACCTGCTGGCTCAGCTTGGGGACGGGGATGGAGTCCCCGGGATGGTTG
>DAINDC010000157.1:0-5783 GCA_036732085.1 Fibrobacterota bacterium
GGCGAGGAGATCCACGGGCCGGCCCTCCTGCGCCAGCATGCGCGCGAGCGGGCTGTCGCCGCTGATGATCAAACCCCGGCGCGTGGCCTCCTCCTTGTTCTCATGCTGGTAGAAATTCCCGTCCTGCCAGTTGAGGATGAAGAAGTAGGCGTCATTGACCGTGACCGAATACTTCATGTTCTCGACCAGCTCGGTCAGGGCCGAATCCACGTCCGCGCCGGACATGGCGGTCTTGTGCAGGCGGAAGAACTGTTCCTGGTAATCGTACTTGCGGGAATAGAAGCGCTCGTTCACGAAGCGGCTGATGCGCCGCCGCATGGTGCCGGAACCCAATACCAGCACGGCCAGGAAGCAGAGCGTGAACCCGAGCAGGAAGCGCTCGAAATAATTGAAGTCCAGCTGCAGCCATTGGAAGGCCAGGATGGTGAGCGCCACGCCCAGGAAGGCCGCGCCCGTAAGGAAGACGGTCATGGAGGTATAGACGGTATCGCGCGGGATGGAAATGAATTCCGAGCCGAGACGGTAACGCAGGAATCCCATCAGGACCACGGGATAGATGACGCCGTAGATGACGGACGAGGCCTCGGCGAAATGGGCCGGCAGCTCGCGGTAGAGGAGGACGCGGGCGAAGTAGACGATGTGGAAGATGGACAGGCTGGCGAGCCCGATGAAGCATAGGCGCGCGATCCGCCGCTGGTAGTCGAGCGAGAACCGGTAGGTGTTCTCGAGCAGGTATAACGTGTAGATATCGATCGAGGCCCGCAAGGCGGGGATGAGCAGTCCCACGCCAGTGAAGCGGACCAGGGGCGTGGCTGCGTCTCCGGCGGGCGTTATCGATCCATGCGCCCAGAGCAGCACTTCTCCTCCGGCCACGCCGATCATGGCCAAGGTGAAAAGGGAAACTCTCCATCGCCCCAAGGTCCAACCCGGTTCGATATCGCCGCCGCGCAGGAAATTGCGGGCCAGGTCCAAGGTCGCCAAGGCAATCAGAAGGCCGATGGACTGGATGACCTTCTGGTATCCGAACCATGCCAGCGCGGAATTCGCGAAGACGGAAAGGTATCCGACCCAGAGGTGGGCCACGAACAGGCCGCCCAATCCGAACAGGAGCAGGCGCAGGGACTTCTGGTAGGATTTGAATTGGACCAGGAAGCCCAGGACCAGGTTGAGCATGGTGCCGGCGAGCAAAAAGCCCAGGATCAACATTTGTTTTTAACCGGCGGCCTAGCCCGTTTCAGGCGCTGGGCTCTTCCGTTTTCGCCTGGCCGTAGTAGTAGGAATACTTAGTGTAACGATTCTGGATGAAAGGCGAGGTCCTAACGCCGTTGAGCACGGCCGCGACGCGCACGCCCCGTTCCTCCAGGATCTCGACGGCCTCGATGGAATCGCTCACCGAAGTATTGCCGGAGCGGCAGACATAGATGACGCCGTCCGTCACCTCGGCCAAAGACAAGGGCTCGGGCGTGATCATGACGGGAGGCGTGTCGATGAGGACCACATCGAACTGCTCCCGCGCCATGCGGATGAAGGCTTTGAAGCGATCGGAGCTGACCATTTCGCCGGCATTGGGATTGAACTTCTTGCGCGGGACCACCACGAGGTTGCGCTGCATGGTGGGCTGGAAACAGAGCGTGACGGTTTCCATGAACTGGGCGTCGCTCAGATCCGTCTGGCTCAGGAGCTCGTCCAGGCCGGTGGCGCCGGGCATGTTGAAGACCTTGTCCACGCGCCCCAGGCGGAAGTCCGCGTCGATGAGCAAGGTGCGCTTGCCTTTGCGCGCGAAGGTCATGGCCAGGTTGCTGGTGATCATGGTCTTGCCCTCATTGGGCTGGGTGGAGGTGACCATGAGGCAGCATTTGCCCGTGCGCGCATTGCGGAAAAAGTTTTCCGCCTCTTCGCGGATGATGCGATAGGCTTCCAGATCCTCGATGCGGTAGGCGCTGCCGTAGAAGAGCAGCAGGGGATCGGGAGGCCGGGTGGGCTTGGGCGCGTTCAGATCGGCCACGCTTTCGGCTTCGTCCTCCATGTTCTTCTTCTTGCTGTTACCCTTGCGACGGACCTGGCGTTGGGGATTCGCATCGTTCTTCGCGCCTGATTTGGGCTTGCCGTGGACATTGGGATTCAAAGAGATGGCGCCGAGCAGCTTCATGCCCAAGAGCTCTTCGACATCCTCCTTGGTCCAGACCTTGACGAAGACGATGGACCAGCCCAGGATGAGGCCGGGCATGACGACCATCAGCAGGAGCACGGCCGCGCCGGCGATGAGGAGCCGGGTCTTCAGGGAAGGCGGCTCATAGATGGCGGGTCGCGCCGGATCCACCACCGAGACCTTGAAGAACTCGGAGCCCGTGACCAGCTTGGCGCGATTGTAACTCTCGAGCAGGCGATCGTAGATGTTCTGGTTGTTCTGATTGACATTGTTGAGCCGCTCCAATTCCAAGGTCACCTTCACCGGCGGACGGGAAGCCGACTTGGGCGCATTGCTGGCCAGTTGCAGGCGCAGGGATGAGAGATCCTTGCCCATATTGCGGATCAGGGTCGCCTCGGTCCCCTCTATCTGCTGGTAGAGGGTGTCCTTCTCCTTCTCGGCCTCCTGGATTTTCGGATGGCCGGGCGCCAGGTTCCGCTGGAAGCCGGCCTGCCGGTTGTTCACCTCGAGCAGGCTGGCGCGCAGAATGTTGGCCTTGGGCTCCCCGGCTTCGATCATGGAGGCGAGAAGTTCGCTCGCCCAGTAGAACCGCTTTTCCGGCGTAGCGCCAGCCTCCTTCGCGGCATAGGCATCCTCCACGCGCTTCTTACGCCGTTCCAGATTGTCGATTTGCTGCCGCGAGTCCAGGTAGGCCAGGTTGTCATTCGCGCTCGGTCCGGCCTGTTGCACCAATTCCGGATGGGCCGCATAATACTTGGACAATTCATCCTGGCTTTTCTCCAACCGATCCTTGGCCAAGGCCAGATCCTTTTCCATCTGGACCAGGATACCCACGTCCTGCACTTCCGTAGTCCCGTAATAGACTTCCAGGAACTGCTCCCGCAAGGTATTGAGGATATCGGCCACCAGATACGGATCGCGATCCTTGAGCTTGATTTCGAAATTCCCGCCGCCGCCCAGGGATTTCATGGTCATGCTCTTCCGCAAATCCTGGAACGTCTCCTCCAGTGGTTTCAATTCCAATGCGATCTTGTTGTTCTCGGAGTGCTTCAGGAACTCCGGCGTGAATTCCATTTGCAGTCCCGGGACTTCCAGGCGCCCGTTCCTGGGCACCGGCCCGCTGAAGATCTTATAATCCGAGGCCGCGTCCTTGGGCTTGTAACTCAAGGTCGCGAAGGATCCGCTTTGCCCGATGGCCAAGGTATAATCGCCCGGCCCCAGGTTCTCCCCGTAGGTGAGCTCCCTGAAGACATCGCGCTTGAAGGTCTCCTTGGTATTGATGCGCATGCGCAAGCCGAGTTTCCGGATGGATGCGTCCAGCACCTGATAGCTATTGAAGATGCTGATGATGCTTGTGCCTTCCGTAATGGCCACATCGCGCATGACATTGGTCTGCGCCCCCACCACTTGCGGAAAGCGCATGACCGTGGTCGCGGTATACGATCGCGGCAAATCATAGATGGAGAGAAGCACCCCGGCCGGGATGGCCAGGAGCAGCCAGACCCCGACAGCCAACCACTTGCGAAGCCATAGGATGTGGAACAGGCTGGCGAGCGAGGGGATTTTCCGGGAAGAGAAGGAAGGGTCCTCCATGACCTCATGGGAAGTCTCGCCGGCAAAGCGTTTATTTTGGCTCATTTACAATACGGAAAGATAATTATTAATTTTATACCCCTGATTTTACCGCGTTTTCCCCGTGCGGGCCTGTTCATTTTCAATCCCTTTAACCCCCATAAAAGTACCATGAAAAAACTTTGGCTTCTACTCATCGTACCGGTTTTGGCGGTGGTTGCCTATTTGGTCTGGCAAAATCTTCCCGCGAAACGATATGCCAAGCATATGATGAAGGCTCGGCTCTACGCAAAGGAAAATAACCTCACGGAGGCGCGCCTGGAATATCAAAAGGCGTATGATGCCCAAGGCAAGTTCACGCCCTATGCGTCCCTGGAGGTCTTGAACCTTTCCAATCGCGTGAGTCTGCAGGAAAAGCGTCTCCCCGAGGCCCTGAGCAATACCCGCATGTTCGTCCAGGAACATCCCGAAAGCAAGGAAGGCCGAATTTTCCTCGCCCAACTGGCCTTCCAATCCGGAGAGACGGAAACCGCCTTCAATTCCATCGACGCCATCCTGGAAAAGGATCCCTGGTATTTCCCCGCCCGCCTCCTGCTGACCAATGTCCGAGCCAAGCAGGGTCGCCTGGATCTGGCGGAGGAACAGCTGCGTTACCTCTACGCCAAGTTCCCGGATTCCGTGCAAGCCCTCCTGCCGCTCGCGGAAATCCTGTTGCAACAAGGCCGCATGGTCGAGAGCCGGAAATTCCTGACCCAGGTCCTGGGCAAGGAGCCGAAAAATTCCCAGGCCCGCCTGTTGATGGTGGACAGTTATACCCAGGAGCATAAGGTCGATTCCGCCCAACTGGTATTGGACGCCTGGAAGGACGCCGATCCCGATAACCTGCAGCAATTGCAAATCCGCAAATCCCGATTGTACTCGATGAACAACCAAAACGCGGAGGCCAAGGCCGCCCTGGCCGCCTATGCCGCGCCGAAAGTCGAGAACATCCAGTCGCTGTCCGAACTCGCGATCCTGCATGTCAAGGAGGGCCAGTACGATTCGGCCCTGGCCATCTACAAGACCATGGGCGAAATCTCCCCGGCCGCGCGCATGGGCTCGGAAACCATGTCCTTCTACCTGCATATGAAGAACCAGAACCCGGCCCGCGCGCTGGAAGCCCTGAAGACCTTGCAGGTCACGGATAAGCGTCCGGCCCTGATGGCGCCGCTCATCGCAGCCTACCTCGCCATCGGCCAGGAAAACAAGGCCACGGAATTCATCGCGCAACAGGCGGACAGCCTCAAGCCCGCCCTGACGGAATTCATGTCCAACATGGTTCCGGACAAGGAATTCATCGGCCAATGGGCCCTGTGCACCTATTACGGACTGAACCACCAGGATCTCATGGCCTTCAAGACCGTGCAGGATCTCTACAAGCGCTGGCCCAAGAACAAGCTGGCCATCGGCCTGTATACCTCCGAGCTCTCCAGCATCCATGCTTTCGTCGAGGCCGCCAAGACCTTGGCCACCTTGGACAAGCCGGACCTCACCCAGCAGGTGGCGCTCCTGCAACTCTACGTCAGTTCCCATCAGGGCGATAAGGCGATTCCCCTGGCCGAGAAACTAGAGAAAGAACATCCGAATCTCCGGGGCATCAATAACGTGCTGGCGGATTATTGGATGAAGAAGGACAAGGTCAAGGGCCTCCAGTATTACGAGAAGGAGCTGGCGCTCAATCCGGACAATCTCATCGTCCTCAACAACCTGGCGTGGGAATACGGCATCAACCAGAAGAACCTGGAGAAGGCCCAGCCCTATCTCGAGAAATTGAAGGCGAAGAAGAACCTGGACCCGCGCATCCTGGACACCGTCGGCTGGATCCTGGCCTGCAACGGCAAGAATCCGGAAGCCGAGAAATACATCCGCAATGCGCTGGATTTGATCCCGGACTATCCCATCTTCGAATACCACCTCGCTTTCGTACTCAGCCAGTTGGGCAATAAGGAAGAGGCCAAGAAGCGCCTGGATGCCGCCCTGTCCAGCAAGCTGCCTTTCGACGAACGCAAGGACGCTGAAAAGC
>DAINDC010000157.1:5793-11061 GCA_036732085.1 Fibrobacterota bacterium
ACCTTGGGATGATCCAAACCTCCAGGATCCCGATAGCGCGGGCGGCCGCTTGGATCGCCTTCGCGGCCTTATGCTTTTGGAATTACCTCCCCACTTTGAGGTGGATGGTCATGCGTTGGGACGAGCCGGAGTCCTATATGGCCCATGGCTGGCTCATCCCTCCCATCGCCCTCTGGCTGCTCTGGCAGGAGCGGGACCGGCTCCGTAACACGCCGGCTACGGGTAGCCTCCTGGGATTCGTCATCCTCGCAGGCTCCCTGGGCATCCATCTGGTGGCGGGCCTGGCCGATGTCTCTTCCATTTCCGGGCTGACCTTGATCGGCGTAATCTTCGGCTTCCTGCTGCTGCAATTCGGCTGGCGCGTGGCCCGCATCGCCTGGTTCCCGATCCTCTTCCTGGCCTTCATGGTGCCGCCGCCGGAATTCCTGATCAGCAAAATCAATTTCTCCCTCAAGCTCATGGCCGCGGACCTAGCCACGGGCCTCCTCAACCTGGTGGGCTTGCCGGCCATCCGCCAAGGCTCGTTCATGATTTTCGGCAGCGACAAGCTCGCGGTGGGCGATGTCTGCTCGGGCCTGCGCAGCCTTTTGGCCTTGCTTTCCCTGAGCGTCCTCTACGCCTGGCTCAGCCGGGACAAGGGAAAAACCAATGTGCTCGGGATCCTCTTGGTGGCCATTCCTGCGGCCATCGTCGGGAACGGCATCCGCATCTTCCTGGTTTCCTGCCTCGTCATCGGCCTGGGACAAGCGCGGGTATTCAAACCCCTGATCGGTTCCTGGGACCTGCACCTGTTCACGGGAGCCATCATATTTATCGCCGCCTTCACCTGTCTCTATCTGGTCAGCTACGCGATTGAAAAAATGCAGGCTAAGCAAATCCAGGCCAAGACCAAGCACCCGGGGACGGTCGCCTCATGAGTTCCGGCATGTCTCCAGGAAAGCAGCGCGCCTGGACCGTGGCGGCCTTGCTGGTCCTGGGCCTATCGGCCTGGCTCTCCAATACCGTGCTGTTCCAACAGGTGGTCCAGGGAAAGACCGAATTGACCCGGCATATCCCGGCCCATATCGGATCCTGGGAAATGGTCAATGAGGACTCGGCCTCCGCCAGCGAAATCCGGGGCCTGGAAACCGTCGACATCATCAAGCGCACCTATTTCAATGGCCGTGACTATATGGAATTGGTGGTGGCCTATATCGCCAATAGCAGCCGCAAATCGGCCCATGCCCAGGAGGCCTGTTTACGGGGCTCGGGAGCCTTGGTAGGCAGCATCGCGGATCTGCAGATGACCCAGAGCCCGGTGATGGCCAAGCTCATCTCCCTGGATATCCAGAATCACCGACAATGGGTTTGCTATTGGTATAAGATCGGGACCACCTATACGGCCCAATACCTCCGCTCCAGCCTGATGATGTTCGTAGGCGGCCTCACGGGCCAGAAACATCAAGGCGCCTCCCTGATTCGCCTCCTGACCCCGGAGCGTAGCGGGGAAAAGCGCGAACAGGTCCAGGAACGGATGGAGGATTTCACCAAATTCCTGCTTCCGGAGCTGGAAAAAGCCCTTCCGTAACCCTTTCAATAACCTTTTCAGTAACCCGTAACCATATGAGTCACGGCCCCTTGGAGATTTTTTAGGGTGTAAAGAAAAGGTCCAAGGGTCGGATTTCTTAACAACTCCCCTTTCCCCAATGCTGATATTCCTTAAAAACTGCCGTGTTTAATTGGCACAGCCTTCGCTCTACCTGACAGCGTACGAAATTTTTTACTTCGAAAGGTTTACTATGAACAACTTCAAACTCAGCCTCATCGGCACCTTGGCCCTGGCAGCAGCTTCCTGGGGAACCACCATCAACGTGAGTTCCGAAGAAAGCCTCCAGAACATTTTGAACGGCATCACGGTTGGCAGCGTCAGCAGCGTCAACGTGAACACGGATCAGGTCAATCCTGACTCGTATTGGTCCTTGACCGCCTCCGGCACCTCCGCCGCCACCATGATTGTGGAACTCGCGGGCAATGCCTCCACCAACGTCATGGGTCTCTATGACATGTCCAACCCCGCCAACAAGGTCGTCTTGTTCAATGGCGCCGCCACCGGCGGAACCAAGGTTGCGGTTTCCATCGACATCGCCGGCCATGTCACCACGGGCAATACCTCCACCTTCACCTTGATCGACCAGGGCAATTTCGCCGGCAATGCATTCGGTTATTACCTGTCCACCGTGGGCGGCACCTTCTATTCCGACCCGATTCTCAATGGCGGCGTGGATCAGATGGTTTCCTTCGCTGGCAAGGGCGATGCAGTTCAATTGCCCGGCTCGCTCCCCGGCACCTGGACCAACAATGAATACATCCTGGGCTGGGAAGATACCGGCGCCGGCAGCGACCGCGACTTCAACGACATGGTCGTGATGGTCGAGTCCGTCAAGCCGATTCCCGAACCCACCACCATGGGCCTGATGGGCTTGGGCCTGCTCGGCATGTTCGTCGCTGCCCGTCGTCGCAAGGCTTAATCCTCGAAAAAACCTTTCGAATTTTAAAAGGAAGCGGAGGGCTCAGGCTCTCCGCTTTTTTATTTCCCCCCTTTTGAAACTATTGAATCCATTCTATCGCCGCAATCGGCCTCAAACCTAGTCGAGAAACCATATTTTCTATTTTTGGGGTTTCCTATGTGCGGTCTAGCAGGCATCCTCACCACCTCCACCTTAGCCGACGGCGAGAGCCTCGTCCGCAGGATGATCGATGCCCTGAACCATCGCGGTCCCGATCAGGACGGATGTTTCCTCGACGATAAAAAGCGCGTGGGCCTGGGTCATAAACGCCTGAGCATCATCGACCTTTCCGCCGGCCGCCAACCGATGACGGATGTCGACGGCGTCCTGACCGTGGTCTTCAACGGCGAAATCTACAACCATCACGATATCAAGGCGGAGCTCATCCGCCGCGGTCATCCCATCAAGAGCCGCAGCGATACGGAAACTTTGCTCTATGCCTTCAAGGAATACGGAGCCGCCTGCGTGGACCACCTGCGGGGCATGTTCGCCTTCGCCATCCACGACCAGCGCGACGGCTCGCTCTTCATCGCCCGTGATCGCCTGGGCATCAAGCCCCTGTATTACTCGTCCCGGAACGGCAATTTCCTCTTCGGCTCCGAATGCAAGGCCATCCTGCAATTCCCAGGCTTCGATCGGACCATGGATCCGGAGGCCCTGTCCGATTACCTCTCCCTCATGTATGTGCCCGCGCCCAAGAGCATATTCAAGCATATCCGCAAGCTGCCAGCGGGGCATTGGATGCGGGTGTCGGCCCAGGGCGAAATGACGATCCGCAAGTATTGGGATATCGACTTCTCGGTGGATGCCAAGTACGCGGCCGATTCCGAAAAAGCCCTCGCCTCCGCGGAAGAGGAAATTCTCGCGACCTTGGATGAATCCGTGAAATCGCATATGGAGAGCGATGTCCCGCTGGGAGCCTTCCTGAGCGGCGGCGTGGACTCGGCGGCGGTGGTGGCCCTGATGGCCAAGCATTCCCGGCAGCCCATCCTCACCAATACCATCGGCTTCTCGCATAAGGCCTACGATGAGACCGCCCAGGCCCGCGCCACGGCGGATTATTTCCATACCACGCATCATGAGCATACGGTGGAGCCGCAGGCCGCCAAGGTGCTGGACAAGCTCGCCTGGCATTACGACGAGCCTTTCGCGGACTCGTCCATGATCCCCACCTACTATGTCTGCGAGATGGCGCGCAAGCACGTCACCGTGGCCCTCTCCGGCGATGGCGGCGACGAGAACTTCGCCGGGTACCGCCGCTACTTCCATGACCGCATGGAAAACCAGATCCGGTCCGCGCTTCCTGCTTTCATCCGTTCGCCCTTGTTCGGCGCCATGGGCGCGGTCTACCCGAAAGCCGATTGGCTGCCGCAAAAATTCCGGGCCAAGACCTTGCTGCGGAACCTCTCCTACGATCCGCTGCGCGGCTATTTCACCACCATGTCGCATATCCTGCCGCCGCTCAAGGCCAAGCTGCTCTCCGGCGACATGGCCACGCAACTCCGCGGTTACGATTCCATTTCCGCCTTCCGGGAGCATTGGGACAATTGCAAGAGCGACGATCCGCTCTCGCGCATCCAATACCTGGATATGAAAACCTATCTGGTGGAAGACATCCTCACCAAGGTCGATCGCGCCAGCATGGCCGTGTCCCTGGAAGTGCGCGTGCCCGTGCTCGATCATAAGTTCATGGAAATGGCGGCGCGCATGCCCTCGTCTTATAAGCTTCGGGGACGCACTTCGAAATTCGCCTTCAAGGAATCGCTCAAGAAAATCCTGCCCGCCGATGTCTTCACCCGCCCCAAGACCGGTTTCTCCATGCCGCTGAACGAATGGCTGCGCAAGGAACTGAAGGACTATACGCGCGACCATCTGCTTGGCCCGGGCGGCTTGAGCTCCTCGGGGCTGTTCCGCAAGGAGACCTTGGAGTCGATGCTCAAGGAGCATCAGAGCGGGATCCGCAACCATGCCTTTCCGCTGTTCGCCTTGTTGTCGTTCGCCCTTTGGAAGAAAAAATTTCAGTAAATATCATTTTTGCGCGTGCTCGGAGAATCACAATTTCATCTAGTCAGGAACCATGAAAGTACTCCACGTTTTAGATCATTATCTCCCCCTATTCAGCGGTTATACCTTTCGTAGCAGCTATATCCTCGCGAACCAATCAAAGGTGTTAGGCGTGAAACCCATAGTGGTCACTTCGGTGAAACAGGGAGTTCCAGCCGCGGCCATGGAAGAATTTGATGGCCTTAAGGTCTACCGCACCCCGGTAAAGGCGGGTCAAAAGGAGATCAGCATTCCTGTCTTTCGAGAATTCATGCAAATGCGCAAATTGGAAAAGCGCATTCTTGAGGTTGCCAAAATCGAAAAACCCTCGGTCATCCATGCGCATTCCCCGGTATTAAATGCTTGGCCGGCAATATGGGCCGGCCGCAAATTGGGGTTGCCCGTCGTCTATGAAATCCGTGCCTTCTGGGAAGACGCCGCGGTGGAACACGGGTCCACAACCGAAGGCAGTATTCGTTACCGCGCGACCAAAGCATTTGAAACCGGTGCGTGCCGACGCGCTAATGCTGTCGTTACAATTTGCAATGGACTGAAGAACGGCCTTCTGGAACGGGGCATTCCTTCGGAGAAGCTTTTTGTATTACCCAATGGAGTGGATGTGGCTAAATTCCCGCCGCCACCCTTAGATACGGCATTACAGACTCGCCTGGGCCTACAA
>DAINDC010000158.1:0-5495 GCA_036732085.1 Fibrobacterota bacterium
CCTTCGCACGGGCCCCGCCCGCGGGACCCGCCCCGCGGGTTTTACTTCAAAGCCAACAAGGCCGCGGCGTAATCCGGTTCCTGGGTGATGTCCGGCACCTGCTCGGTGTAGATCACCTTTCCGCTTTCGTCCAGAATGACGATGGCACGGGACATCAGGCCTTCCATGACGCCTTCCGCGATACGCAGCCCATAGGCCTCGGCGAAGCCGTCGTCGCGCAAGGAAGAGGTGGTGATCACCTTATCGATCCCCTCGGCGCCGCAGAAGCGTTTCAAGGCGAAGGGCGTGTCCTTGGAAACCCCGACGACCACGGCGCCCGGCAATTCGCTCGCCTGCTGGTTGAACTTCCGCACGGACATGGCGCAGACGCCGGTATCGATGCTCGGATAGATGTTCAGCACCACCTTCTTGCCGGCGAAATCCTTGAGGCTCACATCCCCCAGGTCCGCCTTGGTCAGGCGGAAATCGGGCGCCTGGCTCCCTACCTTGGGAAGGCTGCCGCTGGTCTGGATGGGATTTCCCTTGAGTTTGATCTGGGTCATGAAATTCTTCTTTCTGTTCAGACTATATGGAATCAATAAAAGATCGGACGGGAGTTCAAATTCTTTTGGAGCGGCGGCGGAGCAGATGGATGGCCGAGTCCAGTTGCTGCAGGAATAGCGAACGATCCTTCTTCTGAAAGGGCGCCTGACCGCCCTTCATGAGGCCCATATCGCGGAGGTCGGCGGAAATCCCGCGGGAAACCAAGGCGTCGCCGATGCTCTCCTCGGTGAAGGGACGACCGCTATGGCCCAGGACATAGGCGCCCTTCTTGAGGCAGCGATCCGCGAGCGGGATATCGGAAGTGATCACGATATCGCCATGGTTCGCGCGCTCCACAATCCAATCGTCGGCCGCATCGAACCCGTCGCTGACCACCTGGAGCCGGATCTTGACTTGAGCCGGCTGGGCCGGAATGCGCATGGGGGAATTCGCGACCACGACGACTTCCAGGCCGTGGCGTTCCGCGACCTTATAGATCTCGTCCTTGACCGGACAGGCATCCGCATCCACGAAAATGGTCAGCATTCAGAATCCGATTCGATCTCGAGATTTGATCTCGCGATTTATTCTTGAAGAGGCCAGGGAGGTTGTTCTTTTCATTGCATCCTTCCGCCCTGGAGCGGCGGCCCGATCAGGATCTGCCCGTCATAATCCATCACGCTGTCCCCCGCGAACATGAATCCGTTCAAGAGGGAGCAAAGCTTGATCAGGAACTGGATGACCCGTCCCTCGCTGTCGAAACCGGGCTCGGCATAACCAGCCAGCACGCGCTTCACGTTTTCGCTGCGCGCCTTCACATAGGCCAGGGCCTCGGCATTGCCCGCGAGGATCCGTTCCGCGAACCCGGCGAACTTGGCCATATGGCTCTGCATCTCGTTTTGGGGCAGGTAATTCAAGGTCACCACGGCATTGGAAAGGTGGAACCGCAACCCCACCGTCACCCCCTCGATTTCCTTCTGCTCGATTTTCTTGAGGCCTTCCAACTGTCCGAAGAGCTTGGGGATGAGCAGGGAAGGATCAGCGATATAAATGGCTACGCTGTCGATTTCGGACAAATTGCTTCCTGGCGCGGTGGATTCCATCCTTTGAAAAATACTAATCCATCCGGATTTCCCCGTTCTTGGCGCTTGCATGGCCGGACCCCAAAGCGTTTATTGGACTTGGAATCACACTATTTGGAGGTCGCCATGTTCCGATTCATATCCGCGCTTGCCCTGCTTTCCGTCCTCGCCTCCGCCCCGGTCCGGGCCGATGCGGCCTCGGCGGTTTCCGGCTCGTCCGTCCTCGAAGAACGCTTCCATGCGACGCTAAACGAGGTCGTACGCGAAGTCCAAAGCGCCCAGACGCCCGCGGAAAAACGGGACATCCTGCGGCATTTCCTGACGCGGATGGAGTCGGGCCTGGAAAAGTCCGAAGGCATGGCCTTCCTGAATGAACAGGATCGGCAAACGCTCCTGAGCCTCCAGAACAGGTTCAATGGCTATGAGTCGGAACTGAACGGGGAGAAGGGGATGGAACGGGTGGCCGATGCGAAACTGGACGCCTTCGCGGGCTTTATCCAGCAGGATATGGAGCAGGCTCCCATGGGAGGAGGCGTCTATATCAGCGGCGGCGCCCTCATCATCATCCTGCTCCTCATCCTCATCCTGGCGTGAGGAAATCCCTGGCCCGATTAATATGGCTGGGGTCCGCCGCCCTCCTGGGCCTTTCCGCCTGCGCGCCCTCCGGGAGCCACGCGCCCCGGCTGGACCCGCCCATCGCCCAGTCCGCCGCCTCGCATTTCCAGTTCATCTATCTGGTGCATGGCGACGCGGACTATATCTATTACGACACATCCGGGAGACGTCACCTGGCCGATACGGAGGCCGTGAACCAGGCCCTGTACGTGGCCCGGCAGGCGTCCGCCGCGGAAGTCTTCATCTTCCACCAGGTCGCGCGCCGCTCCCCCTGGTTCCATCCGGCCTTTGACGGAGTGATGCGCCATTACCGGAACGGCCTCGAGGTGGAAAGCCTGGCCTATATGCGGGACCCGCTCCACGGCGATTTCCGGGCGGAGGCGGATCTGCTCCGGGGCTTGGCCGCGCCCACCCTATCGGGGGCCGACCCTATCCGGGTCTTCCTGTATTTCGGCCATGAAATCCCGCTCCGCGAGCAGGCCGGTTATTCGCGTTCGCTGCCCGGCCAGGTTTTTTCCTTGGCGGGTTTCACGAGGGGCCTGCAAAGGTTCGCCGGGCCCGGCGGGCTGACCGGTTCCTCCGGCGTGCCCGACCCCGCCCACGCCTCCGATTCGGCCAAGGCGGGCGGCCCCTCCCGCTCCGGCGCCAAGCCCTTCTCCCTGATCGTCCTCTCCGCCTGCAACGGCGGCACTCCCGCCATGACCCAGGCCCTGGTTCCCTTCACGCCCTTGCTGCTGGCTTCGCCCGGCGAGCTCCACCTCTCCTTCCTGGACGCCCGGCCTTTGGCCACGGCGCTCCCCATCGGACCCGGTAACCCGGACGTTTCCCTTGATCCGGCTTCCACTTATCCGGTTGCCCCTTATCCGTCCCCTTATCCCTACAGGCAGGCGCGCGCTTGGGGCGAAAACATCGCGGGAGCCTCCTTCGATCGGCTCAGGGAGACCACGGAGACGGCCGTGACCCTTTCGCTCTACGACATGGACAAGGCCTCGGCGTACCTGCAGGCGCATGAACAAGCGTGGTCGCCGGAGAAAGGCGAGGGCCGGGACTCGAAAAGGTCGGTTCCCGTATTCAGGGACTGCGCGGAAAATGCCGGGTTCGGATCAGGCGGCCCCGAAGCGGGCGTGACGACGTATTATCGTCCGCCGCGCTTCGGTGGGGACAAGACCAAAACCGCCTATTCCGGTTGGGCGTGTCCGGACTATCCCGCTCCCACGTTTTCACAGGGCAACGGCCCTACCTGAATGGCAGGCGCTCAGCCGACGGGATGGGGCACGCAGGCGGCCAGGGCCTCGCGCAGGTCGGCCATTTTCGGGGGCTTGCTCAACAGGCGGTCCACGTGGGGCGGCATGTCGCCCTCGGCCAGCAGGCTCTGGCCCCATCCCGTCAGCAGGATGACCGGGGTAACCGGCGAGGCGCCTTTCACCGCGGAAGCCACCTTCCGGCCGTCCACGTAAGGCATCCCCAGATCGGTCATCACCACGTCGAAGGCTTTGCCGGCCTGCATGGACTTGAGGAAGAGATCGATGCCGGCCTGGCCGCCATTGGCGGTGACGATATCATGGCCGTCGATCTTGAGCGTATCCTTGAGCACCTTGGCCACCAGGGGATCGTCATCGACGATCAGGACCCGGAGTCGCGTTTGGGGCGGACGCGGCGAGGCCGACGGATCGGATTCGGCCACCACGGAGGCGGGTATCGGGAACAGGATGCGCACCGTGGTTCCCCGCCCCACCGCGCTATCGATTTCCACCGTCGCCCCGTGCCGCTCCGCCACGCCATAGACCATGGCCAATCCCAGGCCCGTGCCCCGCTCCCCCTTGGTGGTGTAGAAAGGCTCCAGGCACCGGCGGCGGGTCGCCTCGTCCATGCCCGACCCCGTATCGGTCACCTCGACCATGACCTGCCGGTCCTTCGCCGTCCGGGTCTTGAGGGTCAAGATGCCGCCCTCCGGCATCGCATCGAAGGCGTTCAGGAACAGGTTGGTGAGCGACTCGCGGACTTCCCCCTCCACGCCCAGGACGACGGGCAGATCGGGATCCAGATCGGTGGCGATCCGGATGACCACACCCCGTTGCTGCGGCGTGTCGTTCCAGCGGGCGCGCGTCAGATCGATCACCTGCTGCAGGGAGCGGTTGAGCTGCACGGGGACGAGCTTCATCTGGGGTTCGCGCTGGCGCGAGAATTCCCGCATGCGCGCCACGGTGGCGGACACGTCCTCGATGGCATGGCCGATGGTCTGCAGATAATCCCGGGCGCGCGGGCTGAGGCTGGTCTCCTGCGTGAGCAGGGCCTCGGTATAGAGTGCCGCGGGGGAGATGGCGTTGTTGATGTCATGGGCGATGCCGCTCGCCATCTGTCCCAGGGCGCGCAGCCGCTCCTGCTGCATCACCGCCTGCTGGGAACGGCGCAAGTCGTCGTAGGCCTGCTGCAGCGCCTGGTAGAGATGCGCCTGGTGCGCGGCGAGCGCCGCATGATCGCTGAGCTGCCGGAGGAATTCCCGGTCCACGCCGCTGAAGCCGTCCACGCCGGATCGGGCCGCGAGGAGGACGCCGAAGACGCTGCTTTCCACCACCAGAGGCGCGATGACCAGGGACTTCAATCCGCGTTCGATCAGGCGTTGCGGGAAGGCGGACAGGTTCCCGGAAATATCCGGCTGGTAGACGATCTTCCCCTGGGTGTATCCGGGTCCGAGCCCGATCTCCTCGACCAGGATCCGCGCCTGCGGGAAGACGCCCATTTCCGCGGCCATGCGGCCGGTCTTGGCGCCCACGCTGGTGACGATGAGGGTCTTCTTGATCGCTTCGTATTCGCAGACGCAGATCAGATCCACGGGCAGGTTGTCCTCCAACGCCCCCACCATCACCTGGAAGATGCTGGACAGATCCAGGCGCTCGCCGATGGCGCGCGTAATCTGGTTGAGCAACTGCATGCGGGCCAGCTGTTCCTGGATCTGGGTGAGCATCTGGTTGAACGCGTCCGTGAGCAGGCCCAGTTCCCCGCTCCCCTGCTGGCGCGCGCGCACGGAATAGTCCAAGTGCTCGGAGACGGCCCGGGCGGTATCGGCCAGGCTCAGGATAGGCGCCGAGATCTGGCGCTGCAGGATGCGCGAGAGGAGATAGGCGAGCAGGAAGGCCAGGGCCGCCACCGTACCCGCGACGATACCGTACAGCCGGAAACGCATGCTGACGGCCTTCAGATCGGACTTGACGTACAGGGTGCCCAAGCGCTTCTCGCCCTGGCTCACCGGCTGGTAGCCGGTCAGGAAGGAACGAT
>DAINDC010000158.1:5505-11025 GCA_036732085.1 Fibrobacterota bacterium
CCGTCGACGGCGGGAACGGCGGGGAATTCCGAGGCCTGGGCGTCCACCGGATAGGTCGAGAAGAGGTTTCCCGAAGCATCGTACAGGGCCGCCCCCACGATATGGGGCTCCGCTTTCAGTGCGGAGAGGATCTCCCGAGCGCCCGAAGGATCATCGAAGGCCAGGACGGCGGTGCTGTTGTCCGCGATGATGGCGGCGATGGTCGAGAGCTGGCGCGCCGTGGCCTGCCGGAAGGTGAGCATCTCGTAGGCGAAGAATCCCGCGCAGGTCAGCAACAGGACCGCTCCGCTGGTCAACAGCATGATAGCCATGAGCCTTTGCTGAAGCCGCATGTTCCTGAAGTTCATCGGCGCTCTTCCCTGCCCGGGCCGGCCACGTCCGCGAGGCGCAGCAACTTGGAGCTGACCGTCAGTTCCTCGGCCTGGACCGCTTCCAGATTTATCTTCAGCCGGATTTTCCCGTGCTCGGTGACGAAGCTGACCATGCCGCCATGCTGGAAGAAGCCCTCCGACTCCCCCACGGTCAGGATGCTCCGGCCCTTCAGGGCGGCGAGCACGCGGTCGATCCTCGGGATTTCCGAGGCGCTGATGAAAAGGATATGGCAGACCTTGATATCCTCGATGCGATGGTAGCGTTCCACCTGGATGGGCCGGGTGTTCACCTTCTCGCCTTTCACCACCTCGTCCAGGTAGGCATCGAAGGGATCATCGCCCAGGATCCCCACCACCAATGGGCTTTGCGGATTGGGGAAGGCGGCTTCGGGCCATTCCACGAACTGGGCGAAATTGAAAAGGAAGACCGCCTTGACCCGGTGTTCCCGATCGGGCTGGGCCTGCGCCCGCGCCTCTTGTAGGGACAGGAAAAGGAAGAAAAGCAATCCCGTAAGGCGGCGCATTCTCATATTCGCCATGAGGCCCGCCCTGAAATCGATCGGGGTATGTCGAATCCCGTTTTTCCGGCGCCGAATTCCCGGTGCCCGCTATCCGCGAGGTTATGCCCGAACACGGCGAATTCGAAATTCGCATTTTGCCAGGCCAAGCCCAGGTCGCAGGTGAAATAGCCGGGAACATAGGGGCCGGGCAAAGGGTCGACGAGCCGGGAAGTGGCGTTGAGCTCGAAATGCCGGGGCAAATCCATCATCGAGAGTAGGGAAACCTGGTAACCGGGATCATCGCCGGGATTACCCTGCATTGGGAAGGGGCTATGCCCGGGAAGCGCCTCGAAATGGCTGTCCAACCAGGTGTATCCCCCCCGTAACCGCCACCACTCCGTAGCCTGCAGGTTACTGGAGAGCTCCAGGCCCCAAACATCCCCTTCCAGGCCGTTACGGTATTCGAAATGGATGGGATCCAAGGCTTCGATGGTGCGCAGGCCGTCATAATGGTTGAAGAATCCGGCAGCGGACAGCGAGAGGGCCGGGACCGGTAACGCCCGGTAGCCCAGCTCGTAGGCCGTCAGCCTTTCCGCATCGAATCCGGGGCCACCCTGCAACCTCCGCGTGGTATCCGTGAGGACGGAGGGATTGGGAGCGAAAAAATCGACGTCTATGCGGCTGGGAGATCGGACGGCCCGGGAAACGGCGGCCCATACCGTCTGCTTCGGATCCGGCGTCCAGGCGAGACGCGAGGAGGGCATGATCTCGAATCCGGAATAATCGTTATGCTCCAGCTTGGTCCCCAAGGTGAACTTGAGCCGGTCTTCCACCAAGGTGATCTGATCCTGGACGAAACCGTTGAAGAGCTGGAGGGTCTTGTCCTTCGGCATGAAGGTGAAGAACGGAGAATCGTCCTTGACATGGTCCTGGCTCAGCCGGTAGCCCAGTCCCCAAAGGGCGCTTTGCCGTTTGCCGATCGGGAAGCGGTGGTGCAGATCGAAGTCGTAGGTCTGCAGATCCTCGGATCCGATGCGGGGGATATCGCGGTAATTACGATCGAAATAAACCTGCGCCTCCAGATCCGAAGCCGGCGAGAACGAGCGGGTCCAGCGCGCCAGCCCGTTCTGGCCGTCCACCCGGGTGGAATCCTGCCTGGGTTGCTCTATGCTGCCGCCGTAGATATTCCCCAGAACCGTGAGCCGGTCGGCTTCCGAGGGGATCCAATCGGCCCTAATCCCGCCCTGGCTCATGTTCCAATTGACATGGCCCTCCCCGCCCGAGGAGGAATCCGTGGTATTGTGATCGAAGCGCTGCCCGGAAATCCGGTAGTACAGGTGCTCGCCTATTTTGTTTCCATACCTGGCCGCGCCCATGTCCCTGAGGAAGGTCCCGCCCTGGGCCTGCACCATGGTCCCCGAAGTGGTCTCCGCGCCCTTGGTGACGATGTTGATGACGCCGTTCACGGCATTGGCGCCCCAAAGGGTGCCTCCGGGCCCGCTGATGATTTCGATGCGGTCGACATCTTCCAGAACGACGTTCTGAATGTCCCAGAAGACTCCGGCATGCAACGGGGTATACACCGTGCGCCCGTCGATCATGACGAGCAGCTTGTTGGCGAGGGTATTGTTCAAGCCGCGCGCGGTGATGGCCCACGATCGCGAATCCACCTGGGCCACCTGCAGGTTGGAGGCCAGGCGCAGGGCCTCCGGCAAAGTCGAAACGCCGGAGCGCCGGATTTCCTCGCTGGTGATGACCTGGATGGCGGAAGCGGCCTCGCTCAGCTTTTCCGGCTGCTTGGAAACCAAGGTGACCTGGAGGTCCATCAACTCTTCCAGGCTCATTTTCTTCAACTCCATGGGCGGCGGCAGGGTGTCCCCTTCCTGCCCATAGGCGACGGCGACACTTACGACCGGGGAAATGCAGGCCAGAAGCACAGCAGCCCTGTGCAGATTGCGCAGCCACCTTTGTATGTGCAATCTCCCTCCTTGAGCCAAGGCACTCCATAAAAAGAAAAAGGCCTTTTGCCTAACATAAATTCGTCGGAACCCGCTCCACACTATAAAGATTGGATTGAGGGCGGTTTTAGATTATAGGAAAAGCAACGGAAATGACCCTGGACGCACATTATGCGCGTGAATCCCCCTCCGACCGAGTCAGGATTCGCCATTAATCAATTAGAATGAATCCGTTACGGGCGGTTGTTTCTTGCCGCGCTTCTTGCAACCCGGTCCCAGGATATGGTTATTTGGGACGGCATTCCGGTATCGGCCCTATTACTACCGTTGTGAGCGCCCCTTCCATCGCGATTGCGTTAACGAACCAGCGGGAGGCTGTTATCCATCAAGGAGCGTGGCCGATCGGCTGCGAACACGATCATCTGGGTCAAATCGACCTTGGACTGAGCCAGCTCCTGCCAACGGCAGATGACCGCGAACCCACCGTCGAAATTTTTCTGCAACCGGGGCGGCAAGGTGGGCTGGCCGGCTCCGTCCTCGGGATTATCCGGGAGGATGACCCCCAGGACCCCCAATCCCAGATCCAAAGAGGCCTTCACTTCCCAATCCACGAATTTATCCTCATGGGTATGCGCGCCGCACAGGACTACGGTGCAGATGGTTTCCCGCAAGACTTCCTCGCTGAGGTTGCGGATATGGCCCTCCGCATCGGAGGTGTCCAATTCGCGATCCAGGGAGTTGTCGCGGATGATTTCGCAGAGGGACGCGAAGAGGCGGACGAAGCCATCGTAGGCCGCGGCATCGCGATGCTGATCGTAACTGACGTAAATGCGCTTTTTGTTCTTTTGGAACAGGGGATAGGAATCCATGGCGATAATATCCGAAATTCCGCGAAAAACCGCCGCACAAGCCGCTCAGAAACCGCTTAGCAATCGCCGAAGGCCTTCCCGCGGAATAAACCATTGCATTTCCAGGATGCGAAATTATATTAGTTATCCAACCATTTAGTTGGATAAGGAGATTCTCATGTTGAATTTGGCAGTAGTGCTATTCGCAATCGCAGCTCTGGGAGGTCTGGTCCTGGCTTCCGCGCATTTCCGCGGCAAGGAGAAACCCATGCCCGTGGTCATCCTCCATGGCCTGCTGGCAGCCTCCGGATTGGTCCTGCTGCTGGTGCCGCTCCTCAGAGGCGCGGCTCCGGAGTCGGTGAAAATCCCCCTGATCCTTTTCCTCGCGGCGGCCTTGGGCGGATTCCTCCTGCTGGCCTTCCACCTGCAGAAGAAGAAACTGCCCTCCGCGGTAGTGGTCGTGCATGGCGGCATCGCCGTGGTGGCCTTCGTCCTGCTGGTATCCGGCCTCTATCTGAGGCATGGATAGGCATGGGTCCCTGGGTGGAATGGCGCCGTGGTCCGCGCGTGGGAGGCCATCCCCTGCATGCGCTCTTGATCCATTTTCCCCTCGCCTTCTGGTCCCTGGTTTTCCCCCTGGAATTCCTGGGCTGGGTGGGAAGGTGGGACATCGGTTGGCGTCTGGCCTTCCTCGCCAATGCGGTCGGAATAGTCGCGGCGCTGCCTGCGGCCGCGGCGGGGCTCTTCGACCTGATAGCCTTGGCGGATAAGCCCAAGGCCTCGGCGATCGCCAATACCCACATGATGGTCATGCTGGGCAGCCTGAGTCTATTCGCGCTGGAGCTCTACTTGCGGCATGGCCCCGGCTCCGCTCCGGGCGCGCCCGTTCTTGTTATTTTGGGTCTTTCCCTTTCCGCGACCCTGCTCCTGTTCTGGGGCGGATGGCTGGGAGGGGAACTGATCTTCCGATATGGCGTGGGCCGATCGAACGAGAACGGATAGGCGAGGTCCGACAGGCGAGCCAGCAGAGGGGGATAGACTTCGTGCCCGAAAAGAAAAAGCCGGCCAAGCCGGATCTGCGCCGGAAGATCCTCCACTACCTTAAGTCTCGCGGCAAGGCCATGATTTCGGAGGTCGCCAAGCACTTCCGCATCAGCCACGAAGGGGCCAGGAAGCAACTGGTCCTCATGGAGACCAATGGCTGGGTGAGCCGGGACGGCCTCGCGGCCCCGCCCGGCGGCATCGGCAGGCCCAATGCCGAATATACCCTGACCAAGGACGGCGACCATCTCTTCCCGAAAGCCTACGATCAGCTTTCCATCGCGCTCCTTTCCGTCCTCCAGGAAAACCTCGGGCCGGAAACCGTGCGGCAGGTCCTGGGTTCCCTGGCGCAAAAGCAGGTGGAGGCCTGGGCGCCGCTGATGGAAGGCAAGGATCCCGCCGGGAAGCTCGCGGCCCTACGAGGCCTGTACCAGAAGAACGATCCGTTCATGTCGGTGGAATCGAAGGACGGGGATCTCATCCTGATCGAGAGGAATTGCCCGTTCCTCAACGTCGCCATGGCGCATCCCGCCCTGTGCAGCCTGAGCGTCGCGACCTTGGAGCGCCTCCTGGGCCATCCCGTGGTGCGCGAGGAGCGGTTCCAGGCCGGGCATGGCCGATGCGCCTTCCGCGTGCACCTCGACAAGCCGCTCCCCAAAAAAGCCTTCCGCTTCGAATCGGAAAAGCCGCAATGATCCCGGCCGGCCTCCCGGGCCGGCAGCCTTTCCGAACCGTTATAGCCCTTGGCGGAAATAATGGGTACACCAGACCTTGCAAAGTTTTATTTTCCCCTGCATGAGAC
>DAINDC010000159.1:0-2564 GCA_036732085.1 Fibrobacterota bacterium
AGGCGAAGCAGATGGTGGTCCGCATCCGGCTGGCCGCGAAGCATTTCCCCGAATACGGCCTGCCCAAGCTGGACGACGAGGACTGGCGCCTCCTCTACCACGAGATGTGCCATGGCCGCGCCTCCGTGCGCGAACTCGAGAACGTTTCCGTAACGCGTGCGTTACGCGATTACCTGGGCCCGTCCCTTTCGGGTTTCCTGGACCGCGCCGCTCCCACCACCATGAAGCTCCCGGGCGCCCGGCAGGGCAAGCTCACCTATTCCGAGAGTTCCCCGCCGGAACTGGCCGCGCGCCTGGGGGACTTCCTGGGCCTGGAAGGGAAGACCACGGTTTTCGAAGGCAAGGTCGATGTCATTTACGACATCCTGGCCCCGAACTACCGAACCGTGCAGAAAACCGCCGATCTCACCGGCTTCTGGAAAAACACATATCCGGAGGTCAAGAAGGAATTGAAAAGGCGGTATCCGAAACATCCCTGGCCCTGAATCGGAACCTTGCCCGCTCGGAATTTTGCGCGCGCGGGCGTTGAAGCGCCCCTGCGGGATATGGTATCGTGTGCGAGCGCGGGTTTCCGGGGCGCTACCCCGGTTTCCGGGGCTGGACCCCATCGCCCCATTGAGGCGGCCCGAGGAGAGAATATGCCGAATCGATCCCCTATCCGGGTTCTCTTGGTCGAAGGTCGCGAGGGTCTGGCCGCTCCCCTGCTGGCGGCCCAATCGGGTTTTGAAATCATCCTTGCGGATAGGCTTCCGATGGCGGCGAAGCTGGTCGCCGAAAGGCGCGCGGCCGGACAGGCCTGCGACATCCTGCTGGTCGACATCGTCACCTCCGCGGCGGCGCCCAATCCGCGGGATGAAGGCCTGGACGCCTTCCGGCTGGCGCGGGCGCTCCTTCCGGGCATGCCCGTGATCGCCCTCTGCAAGGACGCCTACGGTAACATTGCCGATACCCTGGTTTCGGAAGGGGCCCTGGCCTGCCTGCCAAGGGATCGGCTGGACGCGGAATCCCTGGCCGCCGCCTTGCGCCACGCCGTGATCCGCAGCCGGGCCGAGACCCGGCGTTTCCGCATGCTTTTCGATTCCGCTCCCGTCGGCATCCTCCTGGCGGTGGGTCGCAGGGTGGTGATGGCCAATCCCCAGGCCCTGATTTCCTTGGGCTTCACGGAGGAGGAGCTGTCGCCGCTTTCCGTGCTCGATCTGTTTCCTGCCGAATCGCGTCCCATCTTGGAGAAGGCCTTGGATGCCGGCGGCGACGGCGGAATCCCGGACGGCCGATTCCATGCGGACCTGCATCGGCGCGATGGAAGCGTCCTCTCTTGCCAGGTATCGGTGCAGGGCGCGATCCTCAACGACGCTCCGGCCGTAGCCTTGTACCTGTCCCCAAGCCACCTCATGCAAGCCCGGAAGCTGCGGACCCGCAAGATGGAGGCCTTGGGCCGGCTGGCCGGCGGCATCGCCCATGACTTCAACAATCTCCTGACCGCCATCAACGGCTATAGCGAGCATCTCCTCACCTTGACCGGAGAGGCCGGGCCCTTGGTATCGGGTCTCAAGGCCATTCGTCGCGCGGGCGACACCGCGGCCGGAATGACCCGCAGGCTGCTCACCTTCAGCAACGCGGACAAATCGGACGCGGCCCCCCTTCCCGTGGATGAAACGGTGAGGCGCATGAAGCTGGCCCTCGCCAGGTTGCTGGGCGACGGCATCGACCTCCGTCTCGAGCTCGACGCCGCCGGCGCGACGGTGCGTTTGGATCCGGCTCAGTTCGAACAGATTCTCACCAACCTCTGCCTCAATGCGAAGGAGGCGATGCCGGGCGGCGGCGTCCTCACGGTTTCCACGGAAGCGACTCCGGCGGGTTCGGCCGAAGCCTATACCTCCTATACCCATCTGGCATCCGGAACCGGGCCCCATGTGGTGGTTACCGTGGAAGATACGGGAACCGGCATGGGACGGGAAACCTTGGAGTGTCTCTTCGAACCCTTTTATACCACCAAGCGGGGCGGGCGGGGAACCGGGCTCGGCCTCGCGACGGTCTACGGCATCCTCAGCCAGTCCGGAGGCGGGATTTCCGTCGACAGTTCACCCGGACAGGGAAGCCGCTTCCGCATCTTTTTCGCCGTGGATCCCGGCGCCGCCGCGGTCGCCCCGGCCCCAAGCCGCTCCGCTCCGGCTACGGCTTCGACGGGTACGGCCAGCGCGCCGGATGGGAACCGCGAGACCATACTCGTAGTGGAGGACGATACCAGCCTGCGCGAAATGCTCCGCACGGTCCTCAAGCGATTTGGGTACAAGGTCCTGGAGGCCATGTCCGCGGCCGAAGCCCTGGAACTGACGGAGCAGGATCCGGATGGCATCGACCTGGTCGTCACGGACGTGATGCTGCGCGGCGAGGGCGGCCATGAGCTGGCGGAAAAACTCGGCTTGTTGAAATCGGGACTGCGGATCATCTTTATCTCCGGACATTCGGTGGAGACTTTGGCCGATCGCGATATCATCGTTCCCGCCGATGCATTCCTGGAAAAACCATTCACGCCTTCGCAGCTTGCAGCCAAGGTGAGATCG
>DAINDC010000159.1:2574-4159 GCA_036732085.1 Fibrobacterota bacterium
CCCGTCGCGCCAACTGATCCGCAAAACCCCTCCAATCCGCCGACCGCTCCAAGCCTGACGAACGGATTCGTTTTTGGTTTTTGAGCCTGTCCCGGCTTGGTCAGGCGTTACAAAGTGCCCTTCGATTAATCCATACAAATCTTTCTCCTACTCTCCGGCAGGAACGTATTTTCGGTTCAGGGACAAGCAGGGCGGATGGAATTCCGCCACCTTTTCCCACCCATACCGGAGGCCCGTAAAACCTCCACATACGGAGTCCTGAAAATGAAAAGATGCACGCCATCCCTGGTGTCGCTATTGTGCGCCGTTTTTTCCCTCTGCGCGGGCATGGATGTCCGGGCGGCGGGGGACCAGTCTTCCGAACTGATCCTGCGGGCGAAGGTCCGTGATTTCAAGGAGGTGAACCCTACCGATTCCGTTGGCACGCATCCGCATTTCAACATCCAGAATGCCTGCAGCGCGCAGGAGCTCGGGATTAATACGATTGAGGCCTCGATTGACACCACCGACTCCGCCGACGGAGGCGTCTATGCCGGGGACAACCGGGGGCCCAGGCTCGTCAATCCCATGCCGGCCTCCATTGCCCGTTGTTTCGATCCTCCGGAGCGCTTCTCCGACTGGTACTCGGACAAGCCGGGCGTGAACCGCCCCTTCCTGGTAGACTTGAGCTTCAAGCTCGATACGGCGACCGGGCTCTACCATTTTCGGGACGACAATTTTTTTCCTCTCGATGCCGGAAAGCCTTATTCCAAAATCAATCCGGGCGATCCGGATCCGTTCGGAAATCTCCAGACCGGCATGGTGGACGGCCGCGACCTCTCCCTGCATAATTATGGGTTCACGATGGAATTCCATACTTTCTTCACCTACACCCAAGGCAAGCATCAGGTATTCACCTTCCAGGGAGACGACGATATCTGGGTCTTCCTGAACGGCAAGCGAGTGCTCGATCTGGGCGGCGTGCATCAGACCCAGATGGGATCCGCCAATCTGGATTCGTCCATAAGCGACTTGGGCCTGGAGGACGGCAAGATCTATCCGCTGGATTTCTTCTTCGCCGAAAGGCATACGGCCTCTTCGAGCTGCCTCATCACCACCAATCTCGCCTTGAGCGCGATCAGCCCGGTCGCCCTCGCCCGCACTCCTCCCGCCGCTCGCTTCCGGAATCCCGCCGGCGCCTCTCCGGTGGCGCTCTATGATCGATCGGGTCGCTTGGTCCGCGTGGTTGCGCCGGCCGAACTTCGGGCGCGTAATGTGGCCCCGGGGGTTTATTTCTGGAAAACCCGGGCCGAAAGCCAATCCCTGGCCGCATCGGGAGTGATGATCTTGCCTTAACCGGAACCTGCCCTATAATTAGAAGCAGACCCGGACTTGGCCCTTCAGTCCGGGTTTTGCATTTTCATGTTATCCTATCGAAAGGCCCCATGCTTCCCTCCTGCCGACATTTCCCCGATTGCGGAGGCTGCCAGATCCTGGATCTGGATTATTCCGAACAACTCCTGGCCAAAGAGGAGGAGCTGCGCCGGCATTTCACCGATTGGCCCGGGCTTCCCATCGCCCCCGTGCTTGCCAGTCCGCGCGTCTT
>DAINDC010000159.1:4169-4602 GCA_036732085.1 Fibrobacterota bacterium
GGGGATGGGCGCGGGCGCTCCCGCCATTCTGGCCACGGTGGGCTGCTATGCGGCCGGTTCGCATGTGGTGGTCGATCAGGAGGAATGCCTGGTGCAGGATCCGGGGCTGTCGCAGGCGGCCTGGGCGGTCCGTGCTTGGGCGAATGCGCACGGCATTCCTGTCTATCGGGAGGATTCCGGAGAGGGCTGGCTCCGACATCTGCTTTTGCGCAAGGGCGCGGCCACGGGTGAAATCCTCCTGGGGCTGGTGACCAACGGACCCGGTTCCGGGCCGCAGAGCCTGATCCAGGATCTGGCGCATCGCATCCAGGCCGCCTTGTCGTCGCTCTCTTCCGATGTTTACCTTGGTGAAGCAGGCGAGGAAAGCCAGTCGAGTATCCGCAATGAGCTCGTGGGCATCGTGCAAAGCCTCAACTCCGAACGCAATAACGTG
>DAINDC010000159.1:4612-10965 GCA_036732085.1 Fibrobacterota bacterium
AGGAGCGCCTGCTCTGGGGCCGGCCGCACCTGAAGGAAATGCTCGGCCCCTTCGCCTTTCCCGTCGGGATGTCGACCTTTTTCCAGGTCAATCCCTTCCAGACGCCGCGGCTGTACGATCTGGCGGTGGCGGCCATCCCTCCCGGCGCCGACGCGCTCGACCTGTATTCGGGGCTCGGTTCCATCGCCCTATGGGCTTCGCGCCAGGCCGGATTCGTGCTCGGCATCGAGGAGAACCCGGCCGCGGTGGAATCCGCCCGACTGGCCGCGATTGAGAACGGGGTCGCGAATGCGGAATTCCTGGCTTCGGACGTAGCACGCGCGTTAACCGAGGGGATTCCGGGCTCCGGCCCTTCCGGGTCGGACGCTCTCAGCGGCCGGCGCTTCGACGTCGCGATCGTGGATCCTCCGCGCAAAGGCCTGGAGGCGGCCGTCCGCGAGGCGCTTTGCCAGCTCGGCCTTTCCCGGCTCATCTATGTGTCCTGCTTTCCGCCCACCTTGGCGCGGGATGCGCGGGCGATGGCCGGTTCCTTCCGTCTCGTATCGCTCGCTCCCGTGGATATGTTCCCGCATACGCGGCATGTGGAGTGCGTGGCGGTATTCGATCGGGTCTGAACGCGGCAGCGCGCGCCGGGCATGGACTCCGGCGCGCGCTACGTTTCAGGTTTCAGATTCTTTCATCGCTTCAGCCTTCGGAAATCAGCCTTCAGAAGAGGACACCCAGCCTGGCCGAATAGATCGACGGCTTCTCATGGTTGAGTTCGGTGAGCATCATCTGGGCATTGCCTTCGAGGTTCATCTGCGCATTCGAGGTCCGGAACAGCAAGGCTCCGAGCGAGGCGCCGATGTTCAACCCGAAGGCCCGGTCGCCGGGGACGGATCCATAGGTCAGTCCCATGGCCCCGCCCACGTAAGGGGAGAAGTCCGTAGGCAGGGCATACAGGTTGGCACCCAGGTTCAGATCGACGATGCTGGTGTGGTTGAAATCCGAGGCGACCTCGGCCAATCCCTTGATGGCCGCACTGCGGTTCACCTCCCAGAACTTGCCAGCATAGAGATCATAAGCCTGGTCCTTCTCATCCACGTTGTTGAAGCCGGCGGGCCCGAAACCAGCGGTGGTGAAGCGTTTGGCCTCGCGCCTTTGCTGCAGAACCCTGGTCTCCTCGGGAGGGATGGCCCCCACCGTGGTCGAAGTATCCGGAGGCGTAGGGGGCACCGCCACCGTGGGTTGCCCCAGCGTAATCACCTCAGGTTGCGCCGGCGTTACCACGGTAGGTTGCGCAGGTGTTACGGGTACGGCCTGCTTGACCGTATCCTTGTCTGATTTCCCGTAGACATTCACGTTCGTCTGGCTCTGGGCAACCGCATGCCCCATTAAAAGCGCCGTCACCGAGCAAAAAGCCATTAATCGGATGATAGGATGCATGGAGTCCTCCTTTTAGTGTCTTCCTTCAAAGAAGATTCCTCGACGGGAAGAGCAAGGAGAGATGGGGACGATTTCCGGGAAGCAGGGAACCGCCCAAGAGACCCGTATGCTAGGGTCTTTAAGGAGGGAGGGTGGCGCGATCGATGGTGATCTGGTAGTAGGTAGACGAAGAGCCCTGATAGACTTCCATAACGGCGACATTCGATCCGCCCGGGGCGATATCGATCTGCGGCGACTGCTCGCCGTCAAATACGATATGGCCCATGAACTGCATGGTCATGGTCTTGGGATCGGCCGGGTGCATGGCAAAGGTGACATGATCCACGTTGGCGGGTATGGAGAGGCCGTAGACCCGGCTCGTGGGGGAGAACGGGGGAAACAAGGTCCCGACGGAAGGGATGATGGCCGCGAAGAGGACCACGGCGGGCAAGGTGGGGTTGAGGATCACCTGGTATTGGCGGGTGTAGGCGCCGCCCTGGCTCGCATCCGTAACGAGGATCTGCACCGTATCCGGCGTGGTACCTATCGGAATCGGCTGGGAGGGGACGCCCGCGGCGACCGGGACGCCGTCGATGGACATGGCGGCTGCGGCCAAGGCCGGCTGGAGGCTGAGGGTCACGGATTTGACATCCGCGGGAACGACGACCCGGTAGGAAAGGGAATCCTCCTTGAAGGCCGGGGACAGCTTCCCCGTCGAAGGCGTGATACTGGCGAGCTGGTTGATGGGCCGATACGGCGGCGGGGTCTGGTGGACGACAGTCTTCCTGCCTCCCTCGTAGAATATGAGGGTCTCCAGCCGCAGTTGACCCCTGGCGGCGTAACCCGCCACCCGCACGATGAAATCCCTGTCCTTGGCCTTGGTCAGCTCATACCCTTTCATCTGCGAAGGGGTCGCCAGCGGGCCGTGCCAGACGTCTTCCAGGATGTTGGTCATATCCTGCCGGTCCAGGACGGTGATGGCCACGCTATCGTACCGGCTCAGGCTGTCGTTGAGCTTGAGCCGCAGGATGGTTTCCGCCGGAAGCGGATCCGCGCTCTGGCATCCTCCGAAAAGCCAGGCGCCGGCCAGGGCGCACAAGGCCGGGACCCATCCCTTCCGAAACATGCCGGTTACCTTGCCCATCATTCGTCCGTCCTCATTCGTCCGACAAGTTCAGTTCCTTGGGCGGAGGCGTCGTGGGATGCGCCTTCGCCATCATGATATAGCCCACCGCGCCCGCGGAGACTCCGGCCACTCCGGCCACGCCTACCCAGAACATCCATTGCCGGCCGCCGCCGTCCTGCTTGGCGAAGCCGGGCTCGGTTGCGGTGGTGGTCGGCCATTTGGAGGGACCGCTGGCGGCACTGCCGCCGATTTCGTAGAACTGACCCTGGAGGTCGCGTCCGCGCGCCTCGTAGACCTTGGGATCGAAAGGGCCGCCCTTGCGGCCGAGCAGGCCCAGGCGCTTGGACATCTGCGATTTGCGCGGCGCCGAATCATCCTGCCGATCGGATGCGGCGTTGCGGCCTTGGACGGCTTGGCTTTGGTTGGTGGAGTCGGATGTGGTGGAGGAGCGGGAGCCCGTGCCGAGCCCCAGGTTTTGCGCCGGAGACAGGATGGCCGCACCCAATAGGATAAAGCCGGCCAGGGTGGAACCCGGTCTTTCCCGCATGGATGCTTTTTTGACGACTTCAGTCCGCAAGACGCGATGCCCCTCGCCCATTAAGATAATGCTACCATACGATTTAAAACCTTGGAAAATTGAATCTAAAAAACCTGGAAATGAAGATTTTTCCAGGGTTGCGCCCCTTAATAGTGAAAAAACAACATAGGCCTACTTGGACCGCATGCGATCCCGGCGCGGGAGCCGCCTTCGCCCCTTACCAGATCCCGGCGCAGGAGGACCCCAGGCAGGCATTCATGCGGTTCCGATCGGCGTCGGAAAGGCGGGGCGCGCACAAGGCGGTTTCCGCGGGCAGGGAAAAGGTCTCCGTTCCGCCGTCCGCGCATTTGACCAAAGTCTGCCTGGCTTGGGTTTCCGGATAGGCGGACCGTCCCAGCATGGTTACGGTACCGGAGGCGTTACCGCAGCCGGCGGGCGCCGGGGCGCCTTGGGCGAGGCCCAGGATGCACTTCAAGGTGTCCGGGTCGAGATAATCCTCCGGGCAGACCAGGTCGGCGTCCCGTCCGCCATAGGTGCCGAAATGCAGGCTGTACCGGCCCCCGGCCGCGCCCCCGGCCGCGCCCTCGGACGCGATCAGGCCCACCGTTCCCAGCTTCTGGCCGCGCTTCACGGTCATGCCCGGCCGCAGGCCCGCATCCAGCCGCAGGTGGCAGAGGTTCACCTCCACGCAGGCCGAGTCCATCACGATGCAGGAGCTTCCGGGAAATTCGGTCTCCGGGGTGATGGAGAGGATCTCGGCCGTGAACGACGCCTTGACGTTGAGATCGCCCGTGACATCGGCGCTGTCGAGGATGAAATCCATTCCCGGATGGCCTTCCGGACTGGGGCCGCCATGGACCCCGAAAGGCCAGAGGGCGCCCTTGGCCGCGAAGGCGGCGATGTCGACGGGAAGATCCAGGCGCGCATGATCCGCGCAGGCGGGACCGCCCGGGGTCCACGGGAACTGGCAGGAGATGAACATAGCCGACGCCAGGGCCGCCGGGACGAAGGTCCTCATGCATCCATTCTACCCCTTGCCGGCACTCGCGTAAAGTCCTTGAGGTCGGTAAGGTCGGTAGGGTCGGTGAAGGGTGCCATGGCTGGGTTTACTACTTTTCGGCCCATGTCGGCCATGCTAAGCGAAGATTCCGTCCGCCTCCTCGAGACCGAGGGCCTGTCCATTCGGAGACGCGGGCGCTTCCTGGGCGTCGACCTCAAGCATCCGCACTTGGTGCTTTCCACTTCCCAAATCAACGGCGGGCAGACCGATCGCGTCCGCTACCTTCTGAACCATCAGAGCTGCGAGGGCAAGGGCCATACCGGCTTGCATGCCGACATCCACCAATTGGGCCACGAGGCCTATCACCGCGTGGTATGCGAGGAAGCGGGCCTTCCCGGCGACGCCACGGCCCTGATGGGGACCGCGGCCAACATGCAGTATACTTCGCTGCGATCAGAGACCTACGACGAGGTCACGGTCCGGGCGTTGGCCACCGCCGGGGTGCAGGGGAATGCCGGCCGGGCCGGCGATCCGGCCACCTGGCATGAAGGCGAGAACGGTTACAAATCCGTGCAGGCGCTGCCCGGCACCATCAACGTCATGGTGATATTCGATTGGCCGCTTACGCCGGCCGGACTCACTTGCGCCGTGGCCACCATGACGGAAGCCAAGTCGGCGGTGCTGCAGGAGCTGGCGGTCGGCAGCCGCTACTCCGCGCGCCTGGCTACGGGGACGGGCACCGATCAATTCTGCCTGGCCTCGCCCCTGGATACTTTTCCCGGCGACGCTGCGGCCGCCGCCGGTGAAGGCCGCAAGCCCCGCAAGCCCAAGACCTGGGCGGGCAAGCATGCCAAGCTCGGCGAGATTCTGGCGAAGGCGGTCATGGATTCCATCCGCGAGGCCTTGCATTGGCAGAACGGGCTCGATCCCTCGCGGACACGCCATCTGGCGCATGCCTTGGGCCGTTTCGGCGTGGACGAGAACCGGTTGCTGGAAGCCATGGGCGGCCATCTGGAGGAGAAGGATCGCATCCTGCTCGCCGCGAATTTCCAGGCGGTCCTGCACGAACCCCAGGTGGCGGGCGCGGCCTATGCCCTCGCCGCGGTCCAGGATCGGATCGCCTTCGGGACCTTGCCGGCCGGCATCGGACAGGAGCTCCTGGCCAACCAGTCGGCCCTGATGGCCGCGGCCCTGGCCTCCAGGACCGAAGCCTATCCCTCCTTCCGCGCCTTGCTGGCCGGGACCTTGCCCATGGCCGGCGCCTCCGCCGACATCCCCGCCTTGGTGGCCAAGGCGCTCGCCCTGGGCTGGCAAGCCAAATGGAAATAACGCGCGCCGCCCGCTGCTTTTTCGATCCCTTCCTTTTCGATCCCTTCGCCTTCCTCTGCATTTGCCTGTCCTTGGACGCCGTGCTCGGCGATCCGGCCTATGCCTGGCATCCCGTGAGGGTAATGGGTCGGTTACTGGCCTGGTCGGAAGCCCGCCTGCGAGCGGTTGGGTTGGACGGGCGCATCGGCGGGATCCTGCTGTTCCTGATATTGTCGATCCTGTTCGGCGGCGGGTCGATGGCGATCGGACGGGCGTTGGCCGCGGCCTATCCTCCGCTCGACTGGCTCTGGAAGGCTTACCTCGCCTACAGCCTGCTGGCGCTGGGAGATCTGGTCGCGCACGGCCGACGTATCGCGCGTGCTACCTCCCGCGGGGACCTGGCGGCGTCGCGATCGGCGACGGCGATGCTGGTGGGCAGGGATACGGACAAAATGGATTTCGCCGCATGCAACCGCGCCGCGGTGGAGAGCGTGGCGGAAAGCCTGGTGGACGGCGTGATCTCGCCCTTGTTCTGGTTCGCCCTGGGGGGGCTTCCCGGCCTTATCCTCTTCAAGATCGCCAGCACCATGGACTCCATGGTCGGGTACAAGAACGAGCGCTACCTGCGCTTCGGCTGGTTCGGCGCGCGCCTGGATGATGCGATGAACTACGTCCCGGCCCGCCTGGGTTGGCTGCTCATCGTCCTGTGCGCGGCCATCCTGCCGGGCTATTCGGCGCGCAAGGCCTGGACCACGGGGAAGGGACAGCATGCCCTGCTGCCCGGTCCCAACAAGGGTTGGAGCGAAACGGCCGCGGCCGGGGCCCTGCGCATCCGCCTGGCGGGACCCATCTACAAGCATGGCGTCCAAGTGAACGATCTGTGGATAGGCGAGGCCGGCGATCCGGAGGGCGGAGCCCCCGGCGATGTAACACGCATGATAACCCTGGCCTATGGGACGACCTTGGCCTTCCTGGCC
>DAINDC010000160.1:0-8015 GCA_036732085.1 Fibrobacterota bacterium
ACCTTGGCCTTGGGCATGGCGAAGATATTCTCCACCGTGCTCGGCGGCGAGGGCTTCATGGGCCTCTGGTACCATTTCGCCATCATGTTCGAAGCGCTTTTCATCCTGACCACGGTGGACGCGGGCACGCGCGTGGGGCGATTCCTGATCCAGGCCTTCCTGGGGCAGTTCTACAAGCCGCTGTCCAATACCCGCTCCTATGCGGCCAACCTGCTGGCGAGCGTGCTCCTGGTATCGGCCTGGGGCTATTTCCTCTACCAGGGCGTCATCGATCCGCAGGGCGGCATCAACAGCCTCTGGCCCCTGTTCGGGATTGCCAACCAGCTGCTGGCGGTGGTGGCCCTGTGCCTGGCGACGACCCTCCTCCTCAAGATGGGCAAGGGACGTTACACCTGGGTTACCCTGCTGCCCCTCGCCTGGCTGTCCTTGGTGACCTTCACCGCGGGCTTCCAGAAGCTGTTCCACCCGAGCGTGAAAATCGGTTTCCTATCCGCGGCCCGGAAGATGTCCGCCGATCTGGCCTCGGGCGCCATCCTGGCCTTCTCGGCCTGGCGCTGGGTGAGGCTGGCGACGGGCATGGATTCCGACGCCTTGCGTGAATCGCCTCCGGTCTGGCTGGAGGAGGAGATCATCGCCCTGGAACGGGCTTCCGGCCTGTTCGGTTGGATGTGGGCCATGCTTCTCCTGTTCGTGGCGGTGCTGCGGCACCTGGCTGGGGAAACGCCCATGTTACCGTTGCTTTCCCCTTCCGGCCCGGAACTCGCGCGGGCGACCGAAGCCTCGACGGTGGCCTGCCTGGTCCATGATCATGGGGAAGGAAAAATCGCTTTGGCATCCAACCCCAAGCCCGCCGGGTCGCTTTCGGATCGGACTCTTTCGGAACGCGCCCTTTCAGAACGCGCCCTTTCAGAACGCGCCAAGAAGGGCCGAGCCTGGGCGGAGAAGGAAGAACAACGGTTCCGGCAGCCGCGCTGCTGCTGAGGGGTAACCAGGAACGCGATTTTGCCGGAACCGGACGGTTATGCCGGAACCGGACGGAAAAGGCCGAATCCGATGTTTCAGTTGCGCGCGGCCGGGCCTTTATCGGCGGAGCAGCCCCGGAGTAAACTATTTTTCCGATATGCAGATCAGCCACGTCAAATATTTCCAGACCTGGATCCCCATCATCGCGAAATGGATTTACGACGAATGGTCCTATGCGTTCCCCACGCGCGACCTGCAGGAGATCCAGCGCGGCCTGTTCGGGCGCATAAACGAGGCGGAGATGCCCATCACCTTGGTCGCGCACGATGAACGCGGCGTCCTGGGGACCGCCTCCCTCAAGGCTTCCGACATGGACATCCTGCCGGAGCTGACGCCCTGGCTGTCTTCCGTCTTCGTCCATCCCGATCATCGCGGCATGGGAGTGGCCAAGGCGCTCGCCGATGAAATCGAGAAAATCGCCCGTCAAGCCGGGTATCGGAAGCTGTATGTCTTCAATCCCATCACCAAGGGCGTCTTCGAAAAGCTGGGTTGGTCGGTCCTCCAGACCATTCCCTATGCCGGCAAGGAAATCGCGATCCTAGTGAAGGACCTTTGAAGCCACCGGAGGCACGGCCGTGGCCGATTGCATCCATACCGCCTGGGTGATGAGGCGCGCCCCGCGCTTGAAGGTGAAATAGGACCACGCCCAGTTGATCAGCACCATCACCCGGTTGCGATGGCCCACCAGGTACATGATGTGCACGAAGATCCAGATGATCCACGCCGGGAAGCCGGTCAGCTTGCCGAATAGCGGGGACTCCACCACGGCATTGGCGCGCCCGATCACGGCCATGGTCCCCTTGTTCAGGTAACGGAACGGTTTCCTGGGCTTGCCGGCCAGTTCGCGCAGAATGTTGGCGGCGACGGCCGTGCCCTGCTGCATGGCCACGGGAGCGAGCCCCGGCAAGGGTCCGTTGGGCGTTTCGAGATGGGCCTGATCGCCGATGACGAAGGCCTCGGGATGGCCGGGCACGCTGCAATCCGGATTCACGATCACGCGGCCGGACTTGTCCAGGGGCACGCCCAAGGTCTTGTTCAATGGGGAAGGCTTCACCCCGGCGGCCCACATGATGGTATGGGTCTCGATGATTTTCCCGCCCAAGCGCACGCCCGCATCCGTGATTTCCTCGGCTTGCTGGTTCAGCCATACCTCCACGCCTTTTTTTTCCAGCGTTTTTTTCGCATTCTCGGAGAGGCTGGGCGCGAAGGTCGAGATGAGCCGATCGCCGCCGTCCACCAGGATCACGCGGGTCTGGTGCGGCTTGATATTGCGGAATTCCTTGGAGACGATGGACAGGGCCAGCTCCGCCACCGCGCCCGCCAGCTCCACGCCCGTGGGCCCCCCGCCGATGATGACGAAGGTCAGGAGCTTGGCCTGCCGGATCGGATCGGATTCCTTCTCCGCCTGCTCGAAGGCGATCAGGATGCGCCGTCGGATTTCCAGCGCCTGCTCTATGGTCTTGAGCCCCGGAGCCATTTTCTCCCAATCGTCGTGGCCGAAATAGCTATGCGTCGATCCGCAGGCCAGGATGAGATAGTCGTATGGATGGGCGTCGTCGTCCGTCATCACCCTTTTCCCGTCCAGGTCGATGGACATCACATTCTCCATATGGACCGAGACTTTCCGGTAGGACGAGAGGATGAGGCGGATGGGCACGCCGATATCGGAAGGACTCAGGGATGCGGTGGCCACCTGATAAAGCAGGGGCTGGAAAAGATGATGGTTTTTCCGGTCCAGGAGGCTGACCTTGGCCTTTTGCGATCGGCCCAGATACTTGGCGGCCTTGAGCCCGCCGAATCCGCCTCCGATGATTACCACATGCGGTTCCATGGATCGGAAACTAGTTTTTAATCCGATAGGGATCTAAAGAAAGGGCGACGATGGAAACCGGTAAGCAGGACGAAACATTGATTAAAGCCAAACGTGATTTCGGTCGGGCGTTGGGCGAGGACATGGTCTCCTTGTTGAATGCTTTGCCCGCCGATTGGGCCGCCCGGATCAAAGCCAACCTGGAAGTGAAAGCGGCCGCAGGTCCGAATCTCTGGGAAATGGCCAATGTCTTGGGCGCGTGTTTCAATGCCGTGGCTTTGCCTCCGGAAATCCGTTCCGCCTGCGTGGACTGCATCACGCGCATCCGCGACTTCCAGGGCCGCCTGGCGCGCGAATCCTCGGCTCCGACCACGGTGGTTTTCGGGACCTCCGGATGGCGCGAAGCCATCGGCGAGGGGTTCACGGTCGAGAACGTCCATAAGGTGGCGCGCGGCATCATCGCCATGATGAAGACCGACGAGTTCCTGAAGACCAATGGCTATCGGGGTTTCGAGCAGGTCAAGGCCGCGGGCCTCCTGGTGCTGCGGGACAATCGTTTCATGGGAGACGAGTTCAAGGCGGCCGCCATGCGCGAACTCGCCGCGGAAGGCATCCGCATCTACGACGCCGGGGAATGCCCGACGGGCGTGGGTTCCGCCATCCTGACCGAGCTCAAGGCCGCCGGCTCCATCAACTTCACGCCTTCCCACAATCCCATGGAATACGCGGGCATCAAGTTCAATCCCGCCGACGGCGGCCCCGCGGACATCAACCTCACGTCCCTGATCGAGGAGCATGCCAATGCGCTGATGCGCTCCCGCGCCCCATTCGAACGGGCCGATGCCGACTTCCGTCCCTTCCGCACCGTGGTGGATGCCGCCGCCCTGTTCACGTCCTTCGTGGAGAAGAAGAGCAAGGTCTTCGATCTGGCCGCCATCCGCGCCTGGCTCCGGGAGCATGCCCGCGACCTTTCCATCGCCATCGACAATATGCACGGATCCTCGCGGGGCTATATCCAGAGCCTGCTGGGGCCGGAGACCCTTTCCGCCCTGGAAGCCTCCGATTCCATCCGCTTCTACAATACCGAGGACGATTATTCCTTCCATGGCGTGAAGCCGGAGCCCAATGCCAAGAACCAGGCCATCCTCATCGACGCCCTGCGCAAGGCGGACCGCAAGCTGACCTTGGGCGTGGCCCTCGATCCCGATGCCGACCGCATCCGTTTCGCCGACGCGCATCTGGACATCGACATGAACCGCTTCGGGGCCATCGGCTTCGCGAACCTGCTCCGGCGCGGCATTCGCGGCGGACTCGCCACCACGGTGCCGTCCTCCGGCTTCGCCTCGGAAATCGCGCGCAAGCGCGGCGAGAAGGTCTTCGAGACGGCGGTGGGATTCAAGAACTTCCGCGGCCCTTTATCCACGGGCTCGGCCGTGATCGCCTTCGAAGAGAGCGACGGCATCTCCTTCATCGGCCATACCTTGGAGAAATGCGCCTTGGCCGGATTCCTGTCCGCCGTGGATTCCATCGCCTCTTCCGGCCGCAACCTTTCCGATCTCTACCTGGAGCTGCGCCGCGAATACGGCTGGTTCTATCCGGGCAAGGGCGGCGCGGACGTCAAGGGCGTTTCTGTCGAGGCCTGGCAGCGTTATAAGGACGCGGTGATGAAGGTCCTGGAAGGCGGCCTGATCCATGCCGGCGATCGACTCAAGGTGGGCGGCGCGGAAAAAATCGTGGACCGCACCAACGTTTCCGACGGACTCAAGATCGTCTTCAGCGATCGCAGTTGGATCCTGCTGCGTCCCTCCGGCACTGAACCCAAGTTTCGCTACTACTATGAGGTGGTGGGGGAATCGGAATTGTCCGATGCGGAAACCTTGCTGGCGGACTATGCCAAGGCGGCGGCGGAGATTTTGGATCGAGCGCGGGAGAAGGCCGGTCCCGCGGCCTAAGAGGCCGTTCGCCGGCTAAGCGTTAGAAAAGGTTTGCCTTGATTTCCGGCTAACCCGGCTCCATTTTGAACTTTTGAATGTTTACCATGGTAAACCAATAATTGAATTGGCTCGATGCTCCGGGCGTCTCCAAAAATTCCTCCTGGGCTATAACTTGGGTTCACGGAAAAGCCCTTCAATTTCACTTTAAATCGAAAAACCCCTTTCAAAATCGATATCCATACCCATTCCGGACCGATTTAAAATTGGAATTCCGGTTGACAAAGGAGGCTATTCCGTTAGATTAAAGGCGCAGAATATGTTTACCGGAATAACCCGCATAAATATTCTGGAACGATTTTTTTGGGGGCGAGCATGAATTCTGGTTTCCGTATGGTTGCAGTGGTGATGGCGGCAATGATTCCCATCGGGATCGGGGCGCAGACGTCGTGTCGGCAACCGGTTGCTTCCGACTTCAAGGTTGTTACCCTCACCACGACCCATATGGGATTGGAAGAGGAGCCTTCGGGCTCTTATGGCCCGGTACAGATAGCCATTGCGCCGGATGGGCGCGTCTTCATCGGGAAAATGCAGACCGGGGAAATCCGCGTCTACACTCCCACCGCCTCCAATCCGGCCCCCGTCACCTTGGTCGGAACCATTCCCACCTGGATGAGCACCGAGGACGGCCTGCTGGGCATCGCCCTCGATCCGAAATTCGCGACCAACCATTGGTTTTACGCATTCTACTCCGACCCTTGCGGCAAGAACTGCTCGGGCCGCGCCATGGAACTGGGCCGCTATACCATCACCGACAACAAGCTCACCAATAAGAAGGTCATCCTCCGCTTCCCGCGCGCCACCGACGACGATCACCATGCCGCGGGCGGCTTGGCCTTCGACGACAATGGCGTACTCGTGATCGGGACCGGGGACAATACCGATCCGCATGACGGCACCAATGGCGGCTATGGCCCCATCAATACCGCACGCGCGGCGGGCGATGCCCAGCGGACCGCGGCGAATACCAACGATCTGCGCGGCAAGATCCTGCGCATCAAGCCCATGGCTTTCGGGGACGACAAGACTCCGACGCCGGGAGTGGGGGCAACCTACGAGATACCCTCCGGCAATCTTTGGGAGAAGATCAACGACACCAAGTTCAACCCGGGCTGGGACGCGACCGACGACATCAAGCTCGTCCGCAAGGAAATCTTCACCTTCGGCCATCGCAATCCCTACCACGTGCGCGTGGACACCAAGACCGGTTGGATTTTTTGGGGCGAAGTGGGCCCGGATGCAGACCAGGACTCCCCGACCCGCGGCCCTTCCGGGCATGACGAATGGAATCTCGCCACCCAGCCCGGTTTTTTCGGGCATCCCTACTGCAATGGCTACAATGTGCCCTATAATAAGATGACCTCCGCGAGCCCTGCCACCTACGGAGCCAAATTTGATTGCGCCGCCCTCGTGAACGCTTCGCCCAACAATACCGGTATTCACCATTTGCCTCCCGCTGTGCCGGCCCTGGTGGCCTATACCAGCGGCAATAGCACCGACGACGATCCCCGCTTCAACAGCGGAACGAGTTGGACCAACGTCAGGCATGGCGGGGAAACCGCGATCGGCGGCCCCATGTACCGGTACGATCCGCTGCTCGCTTCCACGGTCAAGTTTCCGCCCTATTTCGAAGGCAAGATCCTGTTCTTCGATTGGTCCCGCCTATTCCTCCGGTTCCTCACTTTGGATCCGAACGGCACGCTTCCCAAGGGAAATGCGGTAGTCGAGAACTTTTCGCCTCCGGGGCTTCCCATCGGCAGCTATATCGATATGCAGTATGGTCCCGATGGCGCCATGTACCTGCTCAAGTTCAGCGAGAACGGCTATTCCATCGGCGCGGGCCCCCAGTTGTTCCGCGTGGAATATACCGGTCCGCAGGATGCCGCCTGTTACAAGGCCTTCGAGGCCACGACCTCGGTGGCCATCGAAGCTCGGCCCGTCTTGCGCTCGCGCATCGCGCCGGTGTTGGAAAACGGCGTATTCGACCTCCCCGCCGGCTATCGCTCGCTCGCCCTTTTCGACCTGTCGGGTCGGCAGGTATGGAGCTTCCATAGAGGTAGCGCCGGGGATGCGGTGACCGTCCGGTTACCCTCCGAATTGGCACATGGCCTCTGGCAGGCGAGGGTATCGCCCTAAGCGTAGATCTCGCCCAAAAGCGAAGATCCCATGAAAAGCATCTACGAATACACGAGCTACCGGCTCTTCCTCAAGGACTATTATGAGTCCAGGAAGGCGGAGTCCGGATATACGTATCGCGAATTCGCCAAGGATGCCGGGATGAATTCCACCTCGTGGCTTTTGCATCTCATAAAGGGGACCAAGAATCTTTCCGCGGATTCGATCGTTCGCATCGCCAAGGCCCTTAAGCTGGGGAAGGCCGAGACCGCTTATTTCGAGATGATGGTGCCGTTCACCCAGGCCAAGACCAACGGCGTCAAGGATCATTATTTCCAACGGATGCTGGTCCTCAAGCGCAAGCTCAAGATCGTCAAGGTCGCCGAGGAACAGTACGAGTATTATACCAAGTGGCATCATCCCGTCATCCGCTCCCTCGCCTGCAAGATGGACTTCGGGGAGGATTATGGGAAACTGGGCCGATGCCTTCTGCCTCCCGTCTCCGAGCGCGAGGCGAAGAAATCGGTGAAGCTCCTGGAGAAGCTGGGGATGATCGCCCGCGGAGAGGACGGGCGGCATGTCCTGAACAGCGCCGTGATTTCCACCGGCGACGAAGTGGCCTCGCTCAACGTGGTGAACTACCATAAGCAGGTTTCCCGGCTGGCCGAGGAAGCCCACGATCTTTCCCCCAAGGAGGAGCGCGATATCTCGGCCCTGACCTTGGGCATCGGCGAGGAGGATTTCCATCGCATCAAGGCCCGCATCCAGGCTTTCCGCAAGGAGATCATGGAACTGGCCCAGGCCGCTGCCCAAGCGGATCGCGTCTACCAGTTGAACTTCCAATTCTTCCCCGTGGGCAAGGCCGAAAAATGAACGCGAACCCGTGCAAACGGTTCCTATGCGGAGCCTTGGTATTCGTGACGACAGGCTGGCTGGGCGGCTGCGGATGGATGGACGTGGCCATGGGCGGCGGCGATGCCACCGAAACCGGCAATGCGCTGGCCGGCCAGTTCGTTCTCGAAGACGGCCATCCCGCCGTCGGCGCGCAGGTCATGATTCTGGCCGCGGATTACAAT
>DAINDC010000160.1:8025-10952 GCA_036732085.1 Fibrobacterota bacterium
GGCGTATCCCGGGCCTGGCGATGGCTTTCCTGGCTTCCGGCTTGGTTTCCGGCCTGGTGGGCGGCTGCGGCTGGAATGATCAGGCCATGGGCGGGGGAGGCGATGCCACCGAAACAGGTAACGCACGCGTTACTGGACGGATTGTCCTCGAGGATGGCGAGCCGGCTGCCGGGGCCCAGGTGGTGATCCTGGCCTCGGATTACAATCCCGTGCGCGATCCCTCCATCCCCGATTCGCAGCAGGTCCTTTCCGACGTGAAGGGCCGCTTCCAATTCGCGAAGCTGGATTCGGGAGAATACAATATCCAGATCCGGCATCCGATCACGCATACCTGCCTGTTGATCTACGCTGTCAAGGTGGCGCAGGAGAAGGTGCTCGTCCCGCAGGACACCTTGCGGTTACCCGGCGGACTTTCGTCCCCGATTCCCGAGACCCAGGATTCCGGATCGGGGTATGTCTACGTGCCCGGCACCACCTTCAAAGGGCGCGTCGATTCCGAAATCCGCATCGCGGGCAAGATCCTCATCGACTCCGTGCCGCCAGGAGCCATCCCTGCGGTCGTCTATACCAAAGGGGATACCGATTCCAAGGTCTTGATTCTGGCCGCCAGGGTTCCTGTTCGCAAAGGCGAGACCACTTTGGTTCCTCCCTTCGCCGACTGGTCGCATAGCCGGAAGGTGGCGATGAACACCACGGCCACGGGCGTCTTGCTTGCCAAGGATTTGTACGGCTTCCCGATGCTCGTCCGGCTGGCCGCTCCGGATTTCGATTTCTCGCAAGCCCAGGCGAACGGATCGGATCTCCGCTTCGCGCGCCCGGACGGGACCCCGTTGATCCGCGAGATCGAAGCCTGGGACGCCAAGGCCGGGCATGCCGAAATCTGGGTCCGCATGGATACGGTGCGCGCCGGGGATGCGAAGCAGGTCATCACCATGTATTGGGGCAACTCCAAGGCGGCGGCGCCGAAAGCGGCCCTGCCCGTATTCGACACGGCCGCGGGGTTCGCCGGGGTATGGCACCTGGGCGAGGAGTCCGCGGATACCACGGCCAACGGCCTCTATATCGACGCCACCCATTCCGGCGGCAACGGTAACGATCGGGTTACCAATACCCGCCAGGCCGGCGTGATCGCGGGCGGCCATGGACTCGACTCCGCGGACTATATCGAAGCGCCCGTCCTTTCCAAATCGGCGGCCAACCCCAATGCCTTCAGCCTCTCGATCTGGTATCGCTCCAAAGGCGCCCACATGTCCGCGGGCGGAGAGATGCTCAGCATGGGCGACAACTTCGGCCTGCGCCTCTATGGGGACGGGACCGTGCGTCTCTTTTTCTGGCCGCCTACCCCGCCGGTGGGGCTGACCACGGATTGGTGGGAGGTCCAAGTGCAAAAGCCCGAGTACGTCGACGGCAACTGGCATCTGGCCGCGGGGGTCTTCTCCGGGACCATGCTCCGCCTCTACGTGGACGGCAAGGAGGTGGGCAATGCGGCCGTGGCCGGACCCGTAGCGTACATGTTTCCTTTGAACGCGACCATGGGCAAGCATGGGCATCTCAAGACCGGTTTCGAATTCGCCGGCGATCTCGACGAGGCCCAAATCCACTCCGTGGCGCGATCGCCGGAATGGCTGGGCTTGAGCTATGAGAACCAGAAGCCCAAGGCGGGTTTTCCGGCGCTGATCAAGCCTTGAACGGCTTCCGGCCTGGGCCGGCCCCCGTTGCCTTTGTGCGCCGTCAGGCAGCGCGCATCGGTGGCGGCAGGCCGGCTATCTCTACGATTACAACCCTCTCGATTACAACCTCACCAAATACGGCCATCTTTCCTATTTCGTAAAGAGCAATCCGTCGGCCTGCGCCACATCGAGCCTCCAGCCGCGTTCCGCAGCCATGGCCGGACCGGGACCCTTCCGTTTTCTCTCAAGGGGTGGCCGGCCTTTTCCAGAGGGCCGTTTGGGGTCCTGGGCGTCCGGTTTACCGGGTAACACGTAGATTTCCCCTCCGGGCTGGAATTTTTTTTCCGGGTCCTGAAAAAAACTTGGAACAATTTTCATCAGCTTCCGCTTCAACTTCCGCCGCATCGCCTCGCGGAGGCTATTGCAATTTCGGGAAATGGGCCGGAAAGGCTCGAGAAAAAAGTGCGAAGTCACTTTAAGTTTTGCTGTAAATTAAACTCCCGCCTTCACTTATGAAAACAGGATCGGAAAAAAAGTACTCAACTCCGATAAAAAATATTCCGATGAATTCTGTGTAACCGGGAGGGAGTCCCGGCCCGCAAGGATGCAAGGAAGCAACCGAGCGTAATCAAAAACACGGAGGTTCTGTACCATGCGTATCAATCATAATATTTCGTCCATGATCGGCCAGACGGCGCTCGGCACCAACCAGGCCAATCTTGCCAAGTCCCTCGAGAAACTTTCCACCGGTCTCCGGATCAACCGCGCCTCTGACGACGCCGCCGGCCTCTCGGTGTCCGAATCCCTGCGTTCCAAGATCCGCGGCATGGGCCGCGCCTCTGCGAATGCGGAGGACGGCATCGCCCTTCTGCAAATCGCGGAAGGCGCCACGGGCGAAATCAACAATATCATGCAGCGCATGCGCGAACTGGCCATCCAGAGCTCGACGGACACCATGACCACGACCGAGCGCTCCTATACGAACAAAGAGTTCGGGCAGCTGATGAACGAAATCACCCGCATCTCGAGTTCGGCCTCCTACAACGGCATGACCCTGCTTGACGGCGCGGCAGGTTCGTTCGGCGTCTCCGGCGGCAGCGCCTCGGTCCTCCATATCGGTGCCGGTTCCAGCGCCACAGTCGACCGTATCAGCATCACGATTTCCTCCATGACCCTGGGCGCCTTGGGTATGAGCCCAACCACCACGGCCGTGAGCACGGCTTCCGCGGCCCTGGCGTCTTTGTCCCTTATCGATAC
>DAINDC010000161.1:0-10944 GCA_036732085.1 Fibrobacterota bacterium
GACGTGGGCGCACTGAGAATGTTGCCTGGCCTGCAGGTGGTCACGCCCGCCGATTCCGAGCAATGCCGTTCCGCCCTGCTTTCCGTCCATGCCTCCCCGGGTCCCGCCTACTTCCGACTGGGCAAGGACGAAACCTACGTGGTACCCGGCCTGGACGGCCGCTTCGAGTCCAGCCGCGCCCATACCGTGCGCCAGGGAAAGGACGTCCTGTTCATCGCCATGGGCCCATCCGTAGCCTTGGCGTTACGGGCCGCGGAAACCTTGTCCACACAGGGTCTGCAGAGCACGGTGATGGTGGTCGCCTCCATGAGCCCGCCGCCGGTGGAAGATCTGAGGACGGTCTTGTCGCAGTTCCCTTTCGCGATCACGGTGGAGGCCCACTATACCACTGGAGGCTTGGGTTCCCTGGTCTGTGAGGTGGTCGCGGAGCATAATCTGAATTGCCGCATCATGCGCTGCGGCGTTTCCCGTAGTCCTGCCGGGGTGCAAGGCAGCCAGGAGTTCCTGAACCGCCTCCATGGATTCTCCCCCGAGCACCTGGTGGAACTGGCCCGGAAGAACCATCAGGAGAACCGGTCCGACAGCCGTTCCGGCGGAGCGTGGACTCCCTCCGCTGACTGGGAGGCGATCCAGGCGCCGGCCAATCCCGCGGTACCCAGCCCGGTTTCTCCGACCAAGCCATGAGTCAGGTCACTTCGGGGTTACGCAAGCCCCTGGCCATTCCCGGCGTTTATGATTTTTTTCTCGACTTGGTGGGCGTACCCGCCGCCAGGATCCGCTGGGTCAAGGATTTCCTGAAACCCTTTCCGGGCGCACGCATCCTGGACATAGGCTGCGGAACCGCCGAATTGCTGCGCTACCTTCCCGAAGACGTGGACTATACCGGCTTCGACATGAGCGAAGCCTATATCGATTCGGCTCGGAAACGATTCGGTAAGCGCGGGCATTTCATCCGGGCCACGGTGGAGGAATTCGCAGCATCTCATCAAAGCACCAAGGGAACAGAATCCTCGTCCGGTTTCGATATCGCGGTGGTTTTCGGAGTGCTCCACCATTTGGGGGATGAGGAGGGCCGCCAAGTCTTCCGAAGCGCCCAAAAGATTTTGAACCCCGGGGGCAGGCTGGTGACCCTCGATCCGGCCTTCATCCCCGGCCAGTCGTACCTTTCACGTTACGTCGCATCCCATGATCGGGGACAGAACGTTCGGTTCCCGGAAGCCTATGCTGACCTCGCCAAGGAGTCCTTTTCCCGCATCGAAGTCACGGTCCTGCATAAGGCTTTGCGGATCCCAACCGATCACGCCGTCCTGGTATGCCATGCTTGAGCGGATGATTCGGACCGAAAACGGAAAATGAAAAAAGAGTTCCTCCAACCCTTCCCCAATCTTCCGAAGACTCGCTTGCTGGGCACCGCGCTTTTCCAGCTCCGCCTCTTTTTCGATTTCCAAGTCTATACGGTCTATCGCTCCTTAAAAGCGTTTTTCAAAGCGAGGGATCCGAGCCGGGTTTTGGAGGTCGGCGGAGGCTTGAACCCCTATAGGCATTTGATCAAGGCTGGTTTCTATTGTTCCCTGGAGCACTACCATCTACAGGAGGAATTCGGGTATCGCTCGGAATGCGTGAAATACGATGGCGCGCATTTCCCGTTCAAATCGGAAAGTTTCGATGTCGTATTCCATACCGAGGTGATGGAACATATTTTCGATACCCATTTCTTCCTCGCCGAATGCAGCCGGGTATTGAAGGGGAATGGGGCGATGTTCTTTACCGTTCCATTTTCGGCACGGTTCCACTATCAACCCCATGATTATTGGCGGTTCACGCCTTCCTCGCTGCAAACGCTGTGCGCTTCCCATGGCTTTGCGGTCGCTTCCATCGCTCCCAGGGGGGACGCTTTGATCGTCATCCTGAATAAGATCATGGTCCTCTTTTTGGGAATGGCAGTCGGCCGAAACGAATCCAGAGCGACGCGAATTTTTTCCCGCCTGATGGGATTCACCCTCTCGGCATTACTGCTTCCCATCCTGGCCGTTGTGGGACAGGTGTTTCTCAAAACCGGTTGGTTCAAGAATACCGACGACTGCCTGGGATTTTCGGTTACATGCATCAAGAAAAGCGAATGAAGCTTTTCGGCCTATGGGTGATCAACCTCTGAGTTAGGACGGATCGAAGCGATTAGGCCTTTCGGGCGACTATCCCCATATTTCCCAGCCTGAGGGGAATCTGAATCATATTCAGCCTCAGGGCTTTGAGGACCGCATTGACTTGGGTCTTGCAGGGAATGGGGGCATGGCGGGTCAGGTATTCCAGCGGGTAGGAATTCTTGATTGGAAACGCGCCCACGGTTTGGAAGCCGACTTTTTCCACGGCCATGCTCAAGGTTTTCGGGTTGAACAAGTAGATATGCTCCACGTCAATGATAGGGGACTTTGCCCCGAATATCCTAGCCTGGAGGCCATCCACATTGTGGACGATGATATAGATCAACCCTCCGGGCCGAAGCTTCCGGTAACAGGTTCCCAGCATATCCAAAGGATCGCTCAGATGGTCCAAGGTTTGGAAGGAGCAAATCAAATCGAAAGTATTGTCAGGGTAGGCATGGTTCGTGAAAAATCCCGTATGGATCCCGGCTCTTACGGAATCGGCCGCCTTGGACTTGGCATCCAGGCTCGGTTCGCAACCTCGCACTTCCTTAAAACCTTGTTGCAAAAGTTCTTCGAGGAAAAATCCACTGCTACAGCCGATTTCCAATGCGGATCTCTTCCGCATGAGAGCTGAAAAATCTTTTAATGGACGCCAATAATCCTTCCTGATGATTTCGGTATATTCGCTGAAGGTGACTTCGCTTTTGGAGTAGAGGTTTTCCAGGTCTTCTTCGGCCAGGATTTCCCGGGAAAAAACCAATCCGGTTCGGGCGCATTTCACCATTCTATAGTGGAAATGTTCCGTGATCCTGCGTGCCGAAAAAACCTTGCCGTTCAGATCTTCGTCCCGGAAGTTTTGCGGGTACAGTTCCTGCAGACAGGCGTCCGATCCACAAAACAGGCAGGGCTTGATTATCTTCGCTTTCACGTCCTATTATCCATTTCCCCTGAACTTGCAGGTCAAGGGCGCATTCCCGACCGAGCGATGGATAAACTTGTTTTAGCTTTCTTTTCCCTCCGGTTTATTTCATCATTACCCCAATGAGTCAGGTCACTTCAGGGTTGAGAAATTCCCTTTCCATTCCCGGGATTTATGATTTTTTCCAAAACGCCGTGGGCGCCGGCGCCATCAGAGAGCGCTGGATCCGGGACTTCCTTAAACCTTTCCCGGGAGCCCGAATTCTGGACATCGGCTGTGGAACGGCCGAACTTCTTGGCCACCTTCCAGGCGATGTGGACTATACCGGTTTCGATATGAGCGAGGCCTATATTGATTCGGCACGGAAAAGATTCGGTAAGCGCGGGCATTTCACCCGGGCCACGGTGGAGGAATTCGCAGCCTCGCATTCGGTATCCGATCAGAGCCAGGGTGCAATCGGTTTCGATTTGGCTATGGCCTTTGGCGTCCTGCATCATCTGGGCAATGAGGAAGGCCGGGAGGTCTTTCGAAGCGCAAGGAAAGCCCTTAAATCCGGGGGCAGGCTGGTGACCATCGATCCAGCCTATATTCCGAATCAGTCCTTCCTCTCGCGTTTTGTGGTCTCGCATGATCGCGGCCAAAACGTCCGGTTTCCGGAGGCCTATGCCGACCTGGGTTCGGATTTCTTTTCGCGTATCGAGACCGTGGTATTACACAATGCCTTGCGGATCCCGATCGAACATGCCGTCCTCATTTGTCATGTCTAGTCCAGTAACTCCTAGGTTATCCATATGGATTGGTCACGCCTAGGTTACCCATTTTTTTTCAGCAGGATGAGTACGGAATCTTGCCAGACGATTTGATAAGCCGGATCTTTTTCCAATACGTCCCAGCAGCTTCGAATATGTTCTTTATCCTCCGGAAGGAAGTCCGGATTGCCCATGCCCTTGTGGAGCAAGGCATATTCGCCTGGTTCCCCCTGTAAGGTGAAAACCTTGGCCCAAGTACAGGCTTGGTTCGGTTGGTAGCCGCCATAGACCGTCCAATAATATCGGCGAATCTTATACAGGTGGTCCTCCATGGGGACGCCCAGGCCCACGGTTGCCTCTAGCGGCAATTTTGCCAAGGCTTGGAGGTAGGATCCTTCCAACCTATGGTGGCGATAGTAGGGGAGATCTTGGTAAAGCGTCATATTCATCAATGCCAGACAGGCCAGGAAGGAAAACAATCTTCTTTCCTGATGGGTATTCCAGTCAACCGCGTCTTTCCTTTTCTCGAGGAGCGAGAAGGCGCCTGCGCAAAAAATCCAGAAGGAAGGTTCAAGGATATAATGGTTATTGGGATAAAGGAATCCCCCTCCCAAGAGCATGTACGGGGCGGCGGAAGAGATGGCCAATAGGGAATAGGGACTACGTAATACCCACCAGCCCCCACCCCAAATTAGCAGAGTAGATAGGAAGGAAAGCGAGCCTTGGGAAAGGAGGCGCTTCAGCGCATATTTCCACCCCCCGAACTTGGAGTCATAGTAATAAGTTGAATCCTTGAGCATCATGGGAAAGAACCAGCCACGCAAGAACAGTCCATAGCCCAGACCAAGGATCAGGGGAACCAGAAACCATTTTAACGTCCGTCGTTGGAAGAGGGCCAGGATCCCCAGCGATATGGCCGTTAAGGTGAATACCTCTTTAGCCAAAAGCAGAAGGCAGAGAGCGAGGATGAATTTCCGCCACTTCCCGTCGTGGTAGGAAGTTGCAGTAAGGACCAGGATCGGCATGGCCAAGGTGACTCCGTGAAATCCTTTGAGCAAGGGAGCGACCAGACAGGGTGTCAAGGCGAATCCCCAAGCCAGCCATTCCGCGGCAACTTTGTCCTCGGAATTTTTCAATTTCCAGGCCCGGAACAGGGCCCAGGCCAAAAATGCGCAGGCCGCCTGGATGAGTTGTATCGTTACCGGCCAAGGAGCCAATCGAAAAAGCCAGCCCACGGGGATGCAGAAAAATTCCGAATGATGCGCCAGGAAGGGCCGGCCGGAAATCATATTGATGCCGGGCAGCCAACCTATCGAATTGTGGAAGGAGGAGAGATAATAGGAGATGTCCCCTTCATCAAAATTCGAATAATTGGCGAATTCAAGAATTCCAATCGAGGTGAAAAAAGTGAGGGTGGTGAGGGACAGGCATAGTGGCAGCCACCGTGGCTTATTGGGCAGGAGACGGCCGGGCCTATTCCAGTTTTTCAAGGCCCAGACGGAGATCCCGAATATAATGATAAGCTTGATAATCAAACGGGGGCCGAATACAGGGGAATGCCGGATTCCCGCCAGGATAGGCCATGCCAGAAGAGGTAGCAGGAAGGTTACGGAATTCGCGGGCTTCACCGCCATCATTGTAGTATCGCCAAAAACCGGGGGTCAAGCCAATCAGGCCCGCTGAGAATTCGGCTTCCGAAGTAGGTTTAGCTTTTATTTCAATCCGAAATATTCCATGATGGATCAGGGATGTTTTTTGGGACGGGGTAATGGATAGCCGCATTCAGATATTGGACTGGGATAGCGCGTTTTTCGGATTCCGCACGGCGCGTATCCTACCCCCAAAATTGGGCCGGTCGGAATTGCACGAGATACTGGAAAACCTTCGACGTGACTGCATATCCCTTGCGTACTGGTTTGCCGAAATGGGCGATTCCGAAAGCGGGGCTGCCGCTGCTTCGAATCAGGGATTGCTGGTCGATGAAAAAATCACCTATGCCCTCGACTTGGTTTCCGGTCCCTCCCAAGCTCAATCCTTAAAGACCGAGACTCCGGGCGCGACGAATTCCTCCGGGCCCATACACCCGCCTTGGGAAATCTCCGTCCTTTCCAAGGACAGATACGCCGAGGTCGAGGCCGAACTCCTATCCTTGGCGCTTCGTTCCAGCACGCACTCCCGTTTTCGTCACGACCCCCGCTTTCCAACCGCCTTGGCGCAGGGACTCTACAGGGAATGGATGCGAAAAAGTTTGACGGGGGAATTGGCCGACGCCATTTTGACTTGTGAATACCAGCGTGGGTTGAGAGCGATGGTCACGGTCAAGGCGAGCAAAGGGCAAGGCCAAATAGGTCTATTGGCTTGCGCGGAGGGCTATGATGGGCGGGGATTGGGATCGGCATTGATGCAGGCCTCGCTTGATTGGTTCAAGGCCTCAGGCTGCCAGCATGCGCGAGTGGTGACCCAGGGCAGAAATCGGGCTTCGTGTCGGGTGTATGAGAAGAGCGGATATCGGCCTGAAAAAAGAGAGGCCGTCCACCATTTCTGGTTGTAGGCCCACTCCATGCAGACGTCCGGCCCGAGCAATCGGATCCCGTTGGCCCAGTCCCACCTTTTAAGCCCGAAAACAGCCCGATAAAAATCAGCCCGAAAAAAATTCCTTAACGGCTTCGATCACCTGGTCCTGCTCTTGGCGATTGAGATCATAGAATAACGGCAGACGTAATATCCGCGCGCTGACCGATTCCGTCACGGGATACATGCCTTCGGCATAACCCATGGAACGACCCATGGGCGAACTATGCAGGGGAATGTAATGGAAAACCGCCATGATCCCTTTTTTCGCGAGATGGGCCATGAGCGCATCGCGGGATTTCCCATCCGCAAGCAGCAGATAAAACATATGGGCATTGTGTTGGCAATGGCTTGGAATGAAAGGCAGACGCAAATGGCCTTGCCGCTCCAAGCTGTCCAACCCGGAGCGGTAGTATTCCCAGCATGCGAGCCGTCGCTTGGTTATTTCTTCCGCCTGCTCGAATTGCGCATAGAGAAAGGCCGTGATCAACTCGGAGGGCAAGAAGGAAGAGCCCGTGTCCACCCATGTATACTTGTCGGTAAGCCCTCGGAAAAATTGGGAGCGGTTGGTGCCTTTCTCCCAGATTATTTCCGCGCGTTCCACCAGGGTCGGGTCGTTGATTGCCAAGGCCCCGCCTTCCCCGGAAATGAAATTCTTGGTTTCATGGAAACTGAATGCGCTCAAATCGCCTAGGCTTCCCAGCGCCCGGTTCTTGTAAAAGGCACCCACGCCATGCGCCGCATCCTCCACCAGCTTGATTTTCCGGGGACGGCAAAGATCGAGGAAGCCGTCCATTTCGCATCCCACTCCCGCATAATGGACAACGCATATGGCTTTTGTCTTCGCTGTCACGCGTTCGCGGACCGCACTCAGGCTTAGGTTCAGGGTGTCGGGTTCTATATCCGCGAAAATGAGTCGCGCCCGCCGCAGATGGAAAGCGTTAGCGGTGGAGACAAAGGTATACGACGGCAGAATGACTTCGTCATCAGGTTCGAGGTCGCAGAGTATCGCGGCCATTTCCAAGGCTCCCGTACACGAGGCCGTCATCAAGGCCTTGCCGCAGCCATAGCGGGTTTCCAGAAATTCCTGGCATTTTCGGGTGAACGCGCCGTTGCCGGCGAGATGCCCGCTCAAGACCGCCTGGGAAATATTGTAGAGTTCCTTTCCTGCGATGAATGGTTTGTTGAAAGGTATGGTGTACGCCATGTTTTATGCTTTCGTCAAAAGCGTATCCACCACATAGGCGGGCTTGTTCATGGTGCGCAGGTGGATGCGGGCCAGATATTCTCCCATGATACCCAAGGCGAAGAGTTGGGCGCCGGAAAAGATGGCGATGATGGAAGCCAGAAAAGGAAATCCGGGTACGCTGCTGCCCTTGAATACGTATCGCCCCAAAACGTAAACCAAGACCATGATGCCGAGAAAAGTAAAGAGGAACCCCATCCAGCTCGCCAAGCGCAAAGGCAAGGTGCTGAAACCGGTAACCATATTCAGCGCATGTTTGAAGAGTTTTCCGACCGAATATTGCGAGACGCCCAAGGAACGCGCCTCATGCCGGACCTGGACAGCCGCGAAACGGGAGGTGCCCCAGGTCAGCAATACATCAATGGAAAGATGCGGTCCTTGAAAATGATGGAAGGCCTCCCGAAGGTCGGTGCGGAAGGCCCGGAAGGCGCTCACCTTTCCAGCGGTGGCCGCCCCCATGGCTTTTTGGAGAGCCATTTTCGTCATCACCGAGGCCATATTCCGCCAGAGGCCATGACGTTCCTGATCGGGTGTTCCGTAAACCACGGCATGCCCTTCCTCCATTTTCCGAAGTAGGACGGCGATTTCTTCGGGAGGATTCTGGAGGTCATCGTCTATGGTAATCGCGATATCCATTTTGGCCGCGCGAATGCCGCAAAGCAAGGCATTGTGTTGCCCAAAGTTGCGTCCCAGTTTGATGCCTCTTATCTTCGGATCCGATTTCTCCAATGCGGCGATATAATCCCAAGAGTCGTCCCTGCCTCCGTCTTCCACCATAATGATTTCGTAATTCCGACCCAGGGCAACCAGGCTGTCCGTCAATCTTCGGTAAAGATGTGGCAGGCATTCCCGGCTGTTGTAAATGGGAATGATCACGGAGAGTCCCTGGATGGCGGCCATGCCGAGATTATACTCTAGCCCTAAACCCAGGGGCTACCGAATTGACAAGGTCGGAGCCGGAAAGCGACAATGGGGGATGCTAAAGAAATATTTCAGGAGGGCGGACCGAATCCTGTTTTGGATTCTACCCTCGCTGAGCTTTCTTTATTTTATCCGGCATTATCATCCCATGACCTATTGCCTCGCCGGAATGGCGATCTTGGTCGCGGGTGGAATACTGATGGCGGGCTGGGACGGTTATCAGAAAATCCACCTCGGCCTGATGACCCTGGTTGTAGTGGGTATCGCATTGCCGGCATTGGGAGTCTGGCAATTCCTGTCGCTCGGCGATCCAGGCGATGTGGACCATGCCGCCTATGCATGCGCCTTTTGGAACCTGGAACATGGCCGGACCTACTATGCGATAGCCAACCAGAATATATTCGGCATTCATGCGAACTATACCTGTCTCTTCTGGCTCCCGCTTCATTATCTCGCAGGTGAACTCGGCATTAAGATCGGAAAATGCCTCTGCTTGTTGATTACCGTTGGCTTGGTTGCCAAGCGGTTTTGGGGCAAGCGTGAGATGGCCGCATGGGCTGCCCTGGCTGTGCTCCTGAGTCCTCCGATTGCCTCGCAGTTTTTTTTCGGATTCCATCCGGAATTCCTGGCCCCGCCCGTGTTGATCTTGGCCATGGAAGCCTATCGGAACGAAAAGCTGGGCCGCTTCCTGGCCTATGCGGCGTTCCTGGCTTTCACCAAGGAAGTATACACCATGGCCATCGGTGGTATTCTCTTGGTGGCATTGGCGGAGAGGCGATCCTGGAAATGGCTGCTCCTGCCCGGGCTCCTCGGATGCGCGCAAATGGCTCTCTATTGGTTTTTCATCATCCCCCACTTTTCTCCGGACGGAAACCATTTTCGGGGTTTATTGCCGGGATCTTCGGAAGCGATATTCTCCCTGCTTTTCCGTCGTAACACGCTGGCCTTCGCCTTGCACTTGGTCTTGCCCTTTCTCCCGCTCATGCTCGTCCTTCCCAAGCGGTATCTGCTTTTGCCCTTGCCCCTCTTTCTTTTCTATTCGGTCATGCCGGATTGGACCCATGATATGTGGCGCCATTACCCTCATCCATTCGCCTTGTTATGCTTCGGAGGGCTCATCCTTATGAAGGAGGCGCAACCTGAGGGAAAGGTGGCGCAGCCTGGTGGGAAAGCTCCCTCCAAAAAGCTTGCAGTCGATGGGCGCATCCTGATCGCGTGTACGATGATTTCCCTGTTGAGCTTTCCATTATGGAGGACGGTTTTTTCCCTCCCCAACGGCGGCCTGGCCCGCGCGACGGAGGTTGCCCGGATCCGCAAGCAGGTGCCGGAGACCGCATCCGTTCTGGTGAACGGGTCTTTTACCGCCTGGTTTGCCGCTCGGAAGGATATCATGGATTGGACCTATAAGGTCATGCCCTTGGGGCATTTCGACTATGTGGTGATTGACGAAACCTTCCATCCGGATTGGCTGGACAAGCGAAAGGAACTGGGCGAGGATATCGCGGCCCTTTCGAATTCATCGGATTGGGCCCGACTATATGGCCACGACGGCCTCTATCTTTTCAGGCATTCACCGCAACCTACCGCCCCATTGACTCCCTGAGCCTTTTCACATTGGCTCCCTGAGCCATTTCATAAAGGTTCCGCGACGGGTTCCTTGTTTTTGCTTTGCCCTTTAACCGATAATGGTATGGAAACCCGAAGTGGCGGGAATCTTGCCTAGGTGCGTTCTTCAGAGAAGGCTGGTTGTCCGGGAATGAAGACAGATTTCCAATATGATGTCTGCGTGATCGGCGGAGCCGGGCATGTGGGTCTGCCGCTCTCCATTGCCTTGGCCGATCGCGGCCAAAAGGTGGTCATCCAGGACATCAATAAGGAGGCCTTCGCTCCCATCAACCAAGGGAAGATGCCGTTCCTCGATCGCGGGGCCGAGGCGGCCTTGGGGCGCGTCATCCATAAGACGCTTTTCGCCACCACCGATATATCCGTGGTCGGAGCAGCCCGAATCGTCATCGTCGTCATCGGCACCCCGGTCGACGAACATCTCAATCCCGAACTCCGATCTTTGCATCGCCTCAGCGAGGAGCTGGGGCCGCACTTGAAATCGGAACAGGTCGTGGTCTTGCGGAGCACGCTTTATCCCGGCACCACGGAGCGCTTCCGCGAGATCCTGAAAAGATTCAATCCGGACGTGGAAGTCTGTTTCTGCCCCGAGCGCATCGCCCAGGGCAAGGCGCTGGAAGAATTGCATTCGCTGCCGCAAATCGTTTCCGGATTCGAAGACCGGGCCGTCGAAAAGGTCTCGGCCCTCTTCCGCCTGCTCACGGAGCATATCGTCACCTTGGCTCCGCTGGAGGCGGAGCTTACGAAACTCTTCACCAACTCCTACCGCTA
>DAINDC010000162.1:0-10931 GCA_036732085.1 Fibrobacterota bacterium
GCGGGGATCCGAATAGCTCGGCATGGGTAATGGAGTCTCCCACATTCGGCGCGAAGCCTCCGTAAAGGGGCAATCCCGATGCGTCTTTCACATCCAGCCATTGATGCCGGGTTCCTTTGAGGACGGATCCCGGCGCTCCGGATTTCGCGCGCCACAATCCCGGTTGCATCATTTGGGAAGCGTCAAAATTGGGGGACATCAAAATCCACCCGCTTTGGGAGGTAAACCGTGTACTGAATGGCAATTCCATCCGGCTGGAATCCTCGCAGCGGGAACCGGGCTTCCACGCGATTTCGATACGGCCACCCAACTGACGTCGCGAACTGCCGGAGCTCGAGGAATCCAGGTTGGCGTTCAACAATTGCAGTTCATGCGCCGTAGTCCGGGTATTGTTCCATGTCGGCGAATTCGGGGCCAAGTAGCTCTGGGAGGCCATGCGCGAGGGTTCCATTCCCGGCCAGGTAAAAGGAATCCCGTCCTTGACCACGGCGGTCCAATCCTGCAATTTCCGATCCGCCGTACACAAAAAGGCTGAAGTCAATGTGCTCCAAAGATCAAATTTCGTCTGCGAACACTGGGCGCATCCCCCGCAACTCGATACTTGGATTTGGGTGGTCTCCGTGATGGACGGCGCCCAAGAGCGCTGCCAAACCACTTCGCCTTGGGTGTAAATGGGCGTTCGGGTAAAACCCAAAGCGTTCCGTAACGCCGACGGTACGGTGGTTTTCAGGATGACCACTTCCGTAGGCGCGGCATCATGAACCGGCGTCTGAATTGCGATTTCGTAGGATTGAGTACCGATGGTGAATTTGACTAAGGTCGCGGTAAGCCCCGGTTGCCCAGAAGGCGGCAAAGTCAGACGCAAAGCGCCCGTCGCCGTATCCTGCTGCAAGGTGATGGTGCCGGAATAGGTGTTATCGAGTGTTTTGAAGCGGATGCGCGAAGTATCGCTGACATTGCCGAAGGCATCGCGCAAAACCGCGCGGGCCTCATATTCCTGGTCGGGAGAAAGGTGAAAGCCGCGGGCCATGGCCGTCGCGCCGGCCTCAACTTCAGGGGGCCTTTGCGCAAGGTTCCGGGACGGGGCGGATGGCGCGAATAGTCCGGTTTTAAGCCGGGCCGCAAGCGCGTCGACCCAAATACGCGTATTCGTATCGGCTGCCAGGGACCAAGCCGTAACTCCGGTATCATTCTTATCCAGCAATTTCGCGCCGACCCAACCGGAGTCCCCGGATCGAATGTCAAATGTCACGACGGCGGAATCGCGCAAACGTTTCAGCAGAAGCACACCCCCAGATTCAGCCCTGCGAGCCAAATGGATAAAGGGCTTATAGGAGCCGCTGCGCGGCAACCGCAATTGCCAAGACATCGGATCCACGGAAACCGCCGTGGCCCGCATTAGGGCGCCCTGCCCCGAAACGGGAAAGCGCAAACCTACCGCCGCTGCAAAGAGATCCCCGGAAGTACCGATAGTGTTCGCCAAACTGAAATCCGTAGGAACCATGGAGGACGACCGATCAACGGTGTCGATTTTGCCGACGCGGGCAATGGGAAAAGATCCCTGGTCCGGAGCGCCGGATACCAGCGGAGCCATGGCCACATCCGCGACTACGCCGGGATTGCCGAAGCCGCCCGAAACGGGAATGACGGCATCGTGACAGTACGCTACCGGCAGGCCCAGCCAGGGAGCCTGCGGCTTGGCATAAAGCTGGGAAGCGAATTGAATCAACTTGTCCGAGGACGCATGGGGATAATTGAAGACTCCGGACCTGTAGTCGGAAATGCCGAAAGCCGTCGTCACCAATTCGCTGCTTAGGTAACGCACATCGCGGTCGAAACTAAAAGTGCGGTTGAGAATGGAATCGGAGATTTGCTGCCGGGGGATTTCCATGGTCCAAATGGCGCGGCCCAGACCCAGGGGGGCTTCATGATAAGTCGTTACGGCGAATTCCTGCGAGTCGATTTTTCGACTTGGGAAGCCTCCCTCCCAACGCAGCTTGAGACGGATGGGTCTTTCGTCCACGAAGAGCTCGGCCGTCCGGGCGGTAATCACCAAATTGCCGCTTCCGAGACGCTGTTCCACTTTGACGGAGTCCTTGGCCACGACCGGCTCCGCGGAAAGGTGGAAATTCAAATCCAACCGGGAGACCCGGTTCACGGCAACCTGATATTGGACAGGCTCGGAGTAGAAGCCGGGTACTTTGAACGTGGCTCGATATTTTTCTCCCGAAAGCGCGCCGTCAAAACTCCAGTGGCTTCCGCCATCATCGGGGTAGAACACGGGAATTGATTGAATGGTTTTCCAGGTCCCATTTACAAGGTGGTCGATAACCACGGCCATGGGTGCATTTCGCGCTACCCACAAACCGGAAAAAGAGCCGCTTAATGTATAATTGCCGCTAGGCGTTTGCGCGGTCAATTCGCTGGTGCCGCCATTGCCCGCCATGTCCACGGCGATCAACCGATAATGGTACGACCGCAGATCCTGCAAGTTATCCACCCGTATTTGGTTCACGTTCAGCGAGTCCGGCGCAACCGTCACGGAAAAGGAGGAGCCGGCTCCGGGGCCTTGCGGCTCGACCCATAAAGTGAGGGCTTTCAAGGGGCGCGCAAAAGAAGTCCATTGCAATAACTGGCTATGCGGATCGTTCTCCACCACACGCATTATCGTTACCGGCCTTTCAAAACGGCAGGCTGCGGAGACGGACACCAAACGCGCCGGTTCAAAACCATCCGTAACGGGAAGCGTGAAAACCAGCCGGCCGGTGGCTTTATAAACGGATTGCGTTCTGGCCCAATCGGCAAGCGACAACCCCGTAGGTTGATTTCCGGGTAGTAGTACTTTTGCCGAGGCGCCGTTGAATTGGAAGCCGTATATCCCAGGATCCGCAAATCCCCCTCGGGCCACGGACAAAGCTGCTTCCGTCAATCCCATGCCGCCCAGATAAGGGTAATTTGCTAATTGGGAGGGAGTTGCGCCCGCGGGCAGCGCACCCAAATAAATGCGCGAGGCGGAAAGGCCCATCGGATAAGCGTTGCCGGTAACCTTCACGTATCCGGCGAAAATCCCGGAGTCGTTCTGAATCAGAGAAATGCTGCGTACATCAAAACCGGATGCGCCCATTTCCAGGCTGATATTCTTTTGATCGAATAAATCCGGTCGCGTGGGATGCGTGGCCTTCAGAGTCAGTATCCGTACCTGACCCGTCACGAAACTGGGCTTGGGCGTAATGGCCAAAGTCTGTTGTATAGGATTGTATTCCACCGTAACCGCCGTATCGACCGCCACCACGTTGAACAGCAACGTGGAAGGCGGGCCAGCGAACCGAACATATAATGGGTTTCCGAACCCATCGACGCTGTCGAGATTGACTAACAGGGTCTTCCCGGGAAGAAGTTTGAGATGGTCCAGGCGGCTTAAGAGGATTGGGGCCGCGTAGGGTTCGCCTTGGTATTCGATGGGGCCGATATCGATGGAGGTTCCGAATAACCGAGGGTTCCCATAGAAATCCCTACTCACAAGAAAGGTGTCCACCGACCCCAGGGCATTGATGGCCGGGCTATTGGAGCGAAGATGGAAGTCCCCCGAAGCGGGTGCGACAAAAAGGGGATCCGCGGAAAAATTCCCCCTGTCATCTGATGGCGCGCCTTGGATGATGTTCATACGGATCGTATTCGATGGTACGCTGTCCAAAGCGGGTTGGGCATTGTTCCAGAAAATATTGCCCGATATGCTGCCTTCCGTGGAGGCGAGATGGATGCCATAGCAACCGCCTGAGCCATAACCCGCCTGGTTCCCGTAGAACAAACTCAGACTGACCGAGGGTCCGTAACTGATGATGGGAAAGATGGTTGGATCCCTCCAGCCCGCGACCGTGCCTGTCACGCCGGCCATGTTTCCCTGAAAAATGGAATTGGTGATCCGGGAATCGAAGCTTCGGATAGCCGATCCAGTATCCGCCGAGTTACCTACGAATAGGCATCGGTCCACTCCCCTTCCCGTATCCGATGACATCCACATGACGGCACCCCCCGATCGGAGGGCCCGGTTTCCCTGGAACCTGGAGGTGAAAACATCCAGGAGACCTCTTAGATGGTAGATCCCTCCGCCGTCCCGAGCCTGGTTCCCCAGGATTTGAGAATTCTGCACCAAGTATCGGGACCAGCCATAGGTCGCGATTCCACCACCCAGTTCAGAGGCGGTATTGTTCTCCACCAAACAGGAATCAAGGATGACGCGGGATCCGGACAAGGCCGCTCCTCCCGCGCTATCAGCTGAATTTCCGGAAAAACGGGTCGCGACGATGGTCAAGTCCTTGGAAGATCCGCCCACGAACGCGCCACCTCCCACGCGAGCGCTGTTGCCGATGAATTGGGTTCTGCTCAATCGTCCGCCGCCGACACACTGGAGCCCTCCGCCTTGGGAGTGAGCGACATTACCCGTGAACTGGCAGGAATCCATGGCCAAGTCCAAGGAAAGATCGGCGGAAATGCCGGCGCCATTTTCCGCGATGTTCACTTCGAATCGACTGTAAGAGGAACTCAAAGCCCCTCCGGCTTTGTATACGGCGCCGCCGCGCGTGCCGGCGCGGCAGCCAATGAAGACATCCCGTTCCAATTTCAGGGAATTATGCAAAGAATGTATCGCGCCGCCGGTCCCGCCCATGGCTACCGTGTTCTGGAAGGTGCAGTTGGATAGAGTGGCCGAATCCCCATCTGACCAAATGCCTCCACCCTCCCCGGTAGATCGGCTCCCGGCCCAAACGGAGGAATCTGCGAATAGACTGCCTCCGTCCATCCAGATTGCCCCGCCCGATACGGCAGAATCACCTTCAAATCGCGTGCCCTTAATCCGAAGAACGGTACCCCCGCTGACCCAAACAGCACCTCCGTTCGCGGCAAAATTACTTTTGAAATAAGCCCCGTCCAGAACAAGGGTATCAAATGAAGAACTGCCGTTCGCTCCACCATTGAAATTGATCGCTCCCCCATTGAGCGCGACGTTACCATAAAACCGGCAGCGTTTTGCAAGCAGCTTGCCGCGATTCAGTAACAAGGCTCCCCCATTCGGAATGACGCTTGTGGTTCCGCTGCCTCCCGCCAGGGAGAGTCCATCCAAGGTGAGGCGGGCACCCGGATTGGCCGATGCATTGCAAACCAGAATATGCCCATAATTCACGCCGACGATCCGGTAAACCCCGTTAACGACGACATCATCCTTCCCCTTATCACCACTTATAATGGTGGTATACAGGCTGTCATTGCGCGCCCCACCTCCCGGCGCAAAACAACCCTCCAGGGTCATCCCCGGTTTCAGGACGAAGGCGGTATCCATCGTGGCGGAAGGTAAGGAGCGGTAGTAGGTTCCCTTCGCGATCCGGACGGTATCCGTGCCGACTGAGATGGCCAAAGCGGAATCAAGCTTCCGGAATGCAGTGCTCCAGGACAAACCATTCCCCGCCGTCGCTCGCGAAGAATCGACATAGATCCCGCGGCCGAATGCGGGCAAGGTTCCGGCACAAACGCCCAGGAGCAGCGGAAGTAGGGAGCGGGGAATACAGTTCATGGTTGAGACCTCAGAACAAAGGGCGCCGCGGTTAGGGGCAATTTTTCAATGATGGGCTCTAGGACGCCGAAGCGGCCCGCCTGCATGCTGACAAAAACATGGGGGCGCTTGCGCAGGACCGCCGCCAGGGAGTCTCCGCCCTGACCCGTACCCAAGGTCACCGTATATTCGCCGTCAATCACGGGTATGAGCTCCTGTGAAAAACTTTCCCGGTATACGCATCTGCCCCCGCTCTCACGGTCAAATAGCTGGGCCTCGAATTGGTAAAGACCGTCTTGGGGGGCGCCGTTCAGGTTTTTAAGGATTCCGGAAACGGCCACCGTTTGCGCCAAAGGTTTTCCAGGGATTACAACTATGGTTTTTCGAAGCGAATCGGCGCTGAAGGAGTTGGTCGATACGAATCGGCGCTGAAGGAGTTGGTCGATACGAATCGTAATATATGGGTCGCCGAAATATTTGAGTCCAGACCGAAGGGGCCTACCACCGCCACCCCGCCGCGGGAAACCGGTAACCATGGCCCCGAGTCCACGGAATAATGCTGGTTCCCGCCCGGACAGCGGTCCTTAATTTCATACGCGCCCGTTCTACCGGCCTTCAAAGTATCCGGGCCGGTGATTCCGGTTAGATGGCAACTCGAATCAGCCAAAACGGAAATGCGTGCGACATCGCTTAATTCGAATTGTCCGCAGCCGTCGGACACCTTGACACGGTATTCCGCGCTATGATCACTTAAGCGCACGGGATTGATAACAAGGCTGTCCAGCCCTTGGTTTTCCATCGCCAAGCCATTTCGGTACCAGGTATAATCGAAATGACCGACGCCCCCGGCATTCACTTTCAAATGGACCTGGCCACCTTCGCGCGCGGCTTGGGATTGCGGCTGCGCCCAAATGGCAACGGTCCCGCAAGCGCGGACCAGAAGTGTCGCCTCCCGGCTCCAAGTGGAATCGCAATTCGAGCGAATGCGGCAACGATAACGGTTGCCATTTTGGGCGGGAACCACGTCCCTGACATTCAACTGTGACGAAGATTCATTCGCCATGGAAACGCCGTTGGCATACCATTGGTATCCTAGACCCGTCGCCCCCATGGCAACCTCGAATCTAGCGTCCATGCCTTGCCAGAGAACCGTATCGGCCGGTTGACGCGCAATGGTTAACGAAGGACAGCCCGAATTCAAGCAGCCTACATGGATATCATCCAGGCTTATTTGCCGGTTGAGCCGTGCAGGTTGCGTCAAGTATTCCAATTTCACGCTTACCAAGGAATCGCAACCCAATGCGCCCGCTCCAGTGAACGCGGATTGCAAACCGGTACCTGCATCATGCAACCACTTAAAGCCCCGGCCCTTTGAAGCCGGCGCGAGGCGCAGATCCCAAGCCTGCCAAACGGCGCTTGGCGAGGCGGCGGAAAGAGTCTTTTCAACCCAAGAACCACCGGGAACCTTGATTCTCAATTTGTCGCGCGCCGTGCCGCGGCCTCCCGACATCCATTGTTCCAGCACGAACGGGGAGCCACTTGCGCCCTGGAGGGTGACCCTCAACGTATCCGTCATATTGCCGTCGGTAACGCCCGTCACCACAGCATCCGGTTCAATCATAACGGTCTTGGCATAGAGCCCGCCCCGCAAGGAAAGGGTGCGCGACGGCAGGATGAGGTTCGCTTTCGGGAGCACGTATTCTCCGAAAATCTTCATATCCGTGCCCATGCGCATATCCCCGACTTGGTTGCTGTACACCCGAAGAATGGGGCCACCGGAAGTATCGTAAGGCACGATTTGATCGCGATCCGCCAGATGAAAGGTGGTGTTCGCGAAAACTTCCACGCCGGCAAACGCAGTATTGTGGATATGCCATTTGACATCGGTATCGATCCATAACGAGGCGAAACGGTACACCCCGGGATAAAAATGCAGGTTCACGCGGGAATAAACGGTCACATTGCCATAGGATCCGGGAAGCAAATCCTTGGTTTGGTCCGGATTCACCGTAACATTGGTGCTACCTACCGTCCATGTGGTTTCGGGAAGCGCGGGAAGCGGGGTCACGACTCCCGTTCGCACCGTGCCGGTTATTACGGTTGCGTTTCCGCGCGTAATGGTCGAACTCACGGTCACGTCCCCATTGACGCGGGCCCTATCCCGCAAGGTCAGTGAGCCATTGCCCTCCAGCGAACCGGTAAGAATCGCATCATTCCCAATGGTGATGGGGCCGCCCGAAATTACTGGTCCAGATCCGGAATTCGCGCGGTCGCGCAATTCGACGCTCTCTTTACCATAGATGAGATAGGCCCGCAAAGCGGGGTTTGCATCCCGATCCGCGCGCAGGCGGAAGCGGATTTGCTGGGTATCATTCACTACTGGAATGGTCCTAATCGGCACTCCCAATAAGGAGGATAACGAGGCGCCGCCGGGACTGGTGGTGCGTACAAAGGTTTCCCCGTTGCGCAATTCGATTTGGCGCAATGGCGAAAAACCCAAGGTTGCCGGCGAGCGGCCATCGTTGAAGGGAAAGTCAAAGGCGGCGCACGGTTGGGGATTCGACAACGCCGGGGCAAATCCACTCAAGCCCGTAAAGCGAATTTCCTGGGTTTCATTGGTGGTGCTGGTTATGGATAAGCTCAAGCTTAAAACATCAGGAAATGGCAGATCCAAAACCATGGGCATGGATTGCCAAACCGTACCGGATCCCAGTTTTACCCATGCTTGGAAGGAGCCCAGCTTTCGAGACAATCCCAAAGCCGTGATCGGGCCATCGGTCAAGGGTAATTCCACCCACTCGCTTCCGGATACCGTACGGTAACGCCAAAAACACTTGCCGCTGGAGTTTATCAACACCGCCACAAAAGGGGCGTCAACGGCCTTGGAAAGCCGAACCATGATACCGGCGGAACCCGCCGATGTGAAGGTCCCAGGCACCAGAGACTCGGCACGGGCGTCAAAATCCCCGGTTGCCACGGACTCCCCCAACAGTACCACATCCGCGTTCCGGACGGACGCGGGAGCTTGGCCCTTAAGGATGATCTCCGTAGGTGAAATCACCGCGCTGCCCGAATGGACGGCCAAGCCTACGGTCGAAAATGAAAACAGCGGATCGCCATCGGCAACGGCCGCCAAAATCCCGACCATGAAGCATGCCGACCAAAAATTTTTGGTTCCGGTACGCATACTAAGGAATGATCCTCGACCAGCCGGTCGCGGTTCGCATGTATTGGGCTCCGGTGGATTTAATTTGATAAATCGATCCGACCGGCGCTTCGAAGGTCGAAATGGGGGCTGTATCGCCTTTCAACCGCACCGGTGGAGAGGATAATGCGTATGGCGCCGAGGTAAAGGGAGTGCGGGGTTCCAGTGTTTCCGGGGATAGCCCCGGTTTCGCGAGGGCAAAGGAAACATATAAGGTGGCCGCATCTTGAACGATTTGCGACAAGTCCCCAGTCGAAACCGTTTGGCCTAAGGACACGCTGAAATGCCCTTCGCGTACGGCGACTCCCTGACCCTGGCTCGTTAAAAAACGTTCCTCATATATTGGAGATCCGCCCTTCGCGTCCTTGTAGAGCCGGACAACCACGTCGAAGAATTCCGTTCCACCGGCTCCGGCGGCCTGGCCTTGGGTATCGCGTAAGTCACCCTGTAGAACAATGGTTTTCCCGTTGGGCTGAACGACCCTAAGGCCAAATGGAACCGATTCCGCGACCCCGGCGCCATTAGCGACCCTGCATTTCAGCAGGGCGCCATTATCGCTCCAACTTACCGGAAACAATTTCAGCAGGGAATCCGTTGCCCCCGGAATCGCAATGCCGTTTCTATACCAAATAAAGTTGAGCGGCACGGTTCCTCGCGCCGCTATTTTAAAGTACGCCGTATCACCCACTGCGACCGGAGCACTATCGGGCGCGACCATGATACGCGGCGCCACCAGGGCTGTGGAAATGCGGAGGGTGGCAGTCAAGCTTGAATCCGTTCCGGCGCCGTTAGCCACTACGCAACGGTATCGCGAACCATCCTCAGCGGCGGTTGCCACCGATACGGCCCACTCCGGTCCATCCGAAGAGGGAATAGGAACGCCATTTTTAAGCCAGAGGTAGGTTAACGGTTCAGTTCCCGTTGCAACCACGGAAAAGCGAGCCACGTCCCCCACGCGAACGGCTATGTCCGCGGGTTGAACAGAAATATGCGCCCTGATAAGCGGCGTGGTTTGTGCGGAGGGGAAGCCCGTAAAAATTATCGACAAATAGAAAAAATCTTACAGTTCGAAAAAAACAATTGCATATCAACCTCACCTTCGTTCCGAATGGTCGGCGCGATGGGATTAGAAAAAATGTTAGGGCGTTATACGCGAAAAAATTCTGAAGGTTAATTTAACCCAATTCTTACCCATGTCAATACCATGCAATCCAATTTTCGCGGACCTGACTTCATTAATTCGCCCAAAAATTAATCGCGGCAAGAATGGCAGAAATAAAAATTGTCGGGTATCGCAATTCCTTCGTTAAAAAAAAAGGTGCGAACATGATAGTCCTCGAAGACGTCTAAGGGGATTTTTCGTTCCCCGTTCAGGCGCGCCAACCAGGCGTCACCCCGCCCTTCAACCGCCGGGCCCCAGCATAATGATCGACGAAATACGGCGCGTCCAAGGTCGAATAGGAAACGCCCACGCTCGTGGCCGAATGGATGAAGCAATTCTTCCCCATGTGAATACAGCCATGATCGATGAAACCGAAGTTATTGAAGAACACCAAATCGCCCGGACGTAGCGCATCGCGGGAAACGGATTTGCCGCGATCGAAAATGGACGTTGAGTTATGGGGCAGATTGAGGCCGTACGCCTCCAAAAACAATCGGCGGATGAATCCGGAACAGTCCAGGCTGATCTTTCTTTGCCCGCCGAAATCGTAGGGCACGCCCAAATAGAATTCCGCCACCTTGCGTAACCGCTCGGCATCGCCGCTTAAGAGCCCGAGCTTCGGCGCGATGGCCCAAACGCGATGAGGCCTATCCGAAGGGGGGAAACTCGGGTCCTGGGTGCATAGCCAAAGGCAACTGCAGTCCAAAGGGATACTTTCGAAAGAACGGGCCAACCTTCTGGACCGGATTGGATTCGCTTAGCCTCCCGTGCGTATTTCGGCTGAACCGGCACTATACGACAGAACATGGGAGTTGGCTCAATCAGGCCGAGATGGCCATCAGCATTTATTCACGGCAGTGCCTGGGTAAAAGGCGAATGGAAATCCCTCGCCTGTGCGATGGACCTTCACGGTTTCCAAGGCCAAAAAGAAATTCCATTTGAGAGTAGGAATTCCTCCAGTCCTGTGTAGCCGAACCATCAATCCGTGAACCTGCCTAGGGTGCCCGGTTTTAGGTTTT
>DAINDC010000163.1:0-4888 GCA_036732085.1 Fibrobacterota bacterium
GGGGATGCTTGACGGGGAAATGGGGAAGCCGCGAGGACGTGGATATGCGTCCGTAGATTTTGTGATCCCGGTCGACGATCTTGAAAAGATCGGTATCCCTGCCCACGGTTTCCGAAGTACCGAGCAGCAGGTAGCCGCCGGGATTCAAAGCGTAATGGAAAATGGGGATGACCTTGCGTTGCAGGGTCGGCGACATGTAGATGAGGACATTCCGGCAGGTGACCAGATCGACGCGGGAAAAGGGCGGGTCGGCGATCATATTGTGTTTGGCGAAGATGCAGTGGTTGCGGATTTCCTTCCTGATCCGGTAACCCCGATCCTCCTTGATGAAAAAGCGTTGCAGGCGTTCGGGGGAGACGTCGGACTCGATGCTTTCGGGATAAAAACCCAGTCGGGCCTTCTCCAAGGCGCCGGCCTCGCTGAGATCGCTGGCGAAGATCTGGAAGGGCGGCGGACGGGTTTGCTCGGCGAGGAATTCCAACAGGAGGATGGCCAGGCTGTAGGCCTCCTGGCCCGACGAGCAGCCGGTCACCCAGATCCGGATGGGGACCCCGGAGGGTTTCCCCTTGGTGATTTCGGGAAAGACCTCGCGCTTGAGCGATTCGAAAACATCCGGGTCGCGGAAAAAGCTGGTCACATTGATGAGGACGTCCTGATAGAGGGCCTTGATCTCCTTGCTATCGCTCGCCAGCAACTTCGCATAATCCATGACGCTTTCCTGATGCCGGAGGGTCATGCGCCGCAGGATGCGCCTCCGTAAGGTGGAGTCGCGGTATTGGGAAAAATCGACGCTCATTTTGGTCCGCAAAAGATCCAGGATCAAGGCGAATCCGTTTTCCTTGGCAGGCTGGCTGTCTTTTTTCAAAGGGAAGTCGCTGAAGTATTCCTGTCCAGCGATCCGGGCGAGCTCCTTGGCGATGCCTGCGGGAGGCAAAATGAAATCCGCCAGCCCCTGATCGATGACGCTCTGCGGCATGGCCTCCTGCCCGGCGGATCGGGGATCCTGGGCGAAGGTGATGCCTCCTGCGGCCTTGATCTCTTCAAGGCCGTGGGCGCCGTCCGAGCCCGTGCCGGAGAGGATGACGCCGATGGCCCTGCCGAGATTGTGTTCCGCCAGGGAGCGGAAGAAAATATCGATGGGAAGGTGCAGGCCGCGTTTATCGGAGCGGGGCGCGAGCCTCAAGGCGCCTTTGGACAGCGTGATGCTGACGCCGGGAGGAATGACATAGACCCGATCCGCCTTCACCACCAGGCCGTCCGAAGCTTCCGTGACGGCCATCTTGGTCATGCGCGACAGGAGTTCGGTCAGGTGGCTTTCATGGCTGGGGTCGAGATGCTGCACCAGCACGAAGCCCATGCCGGTGGACTCGGGCAGGTTCGCGAGCAGCTTGCTGAAGGCGTCGAGGCCTCCCGCGGACGCACCGATTCCGACGATGGGAAGGACGTCCATTTCGGAAAGGGGCTCATCCGTGAAAGACGCGCGCGGGGAATCCGTTCCCACCTTGCTCGAGGGCGTTTCCGACATTGCTATTAATTCCTTTTTAATTGGAAACGGATCGAGTAGGGGCGTCCTGGACAAAGTCGAAGATACCTTCTTATGGCCTTGGTTGCGGCATTAGTTGGTCCCGGCGGTTGCCAATACCATTGTGCTTACCGTTGTATCGGTATCATTGTACTTCGCGTTTCAGGGATCCATTAAAACAGGGAGTGAGAGAAATTTCTTGTTTAGTTCCGTATTAATGGTTAAGTGGTCCGCCCTGATTGACCGCGATTAATGTGCTGGTGAATCAATGCGGAGCGAGGGCGAATCGATGCGGAGTCGAAGCATTCCGGAATGGTGCCCAACCACATTACATGATCTGCGACATTATAATCTGCGGACGCGGAAACATCCGGCCATGCGGGGCGAAAGGGTCGGCGGCCACAATGTATATTGAAATCATGGGGGCCATGGTCGGAAGGAAAAAATTCTTGGTTGTCGATGACGATGTTTCCGTTCTCGGTTTCGTCGCCGCCGCCGTGGAAAGGATGGGCCATACCGTGGTCAGGGCGCGCCATGCGGAGGAAGCGCTGGCCACCTTCGAAGCACACCGTCCCTGGGACGGCCTCATCACGGATATCCGCATGCCGGATATGGATGGATTCGAGCTGGGACGAAACCTGGTGCTTCGCCAACCCGGCCTGAAAATGCTTTTCATGAGCGGGTTCATCTCCGATGCATCCTCTTTCCTGGCCGATGCCAATCTGCCCGAGGATATTTTTTTCCTGCACAAGCCCTTCTCCCTCAAGGAGATTTCGGAAGTGATCAGGTTGATCCTGGTGGAGACCGAAAAGGTCTAGCGAACCCTACTTGCCGCGGATGACCTCAACCGTGCATGGCGCATGGCTCGCGACCGCGGAGGATACGCTTCCCAGCAGGAAACGCTTCAGGCCATTCATTCCCCGGGAACCGAGGAAGATGCAGTCCACCCGCCAATCCGCGGCCTTCTTGAGCAGGACATGCCGGGCATCGCCATCGAGGATCTTGGTGTAAACCCTCAATCCCTTGGCCGAAATTTTTTCCGCGGCCTCGGCCATTTTATGTTCGAGCCAGACGGATTTCGCGTCCTGGAATTGCTCGAGACCCTTGCCGGAGGTTTTGCCCAGGGTCTTTTCCAGGATGATCCCGTTATCGAATACGGCCAGCAGGCGGACCTTGGTCCCTTCGGGCCAGTCCCGCGCGAGGACTTCCCTGACGGCGGCATCCGAGTCCGGGCTTCCATCCATGCCCACCAGGAGGCGCGGAGGGATTTTTTCCGATCGCACGCGGGCGCGGTTTATCCTGACCGAAGCGTGGCAATGATGGAGTACCTTGTGGGATACGCTACCCAGGAGTAACCTCCCCAGGGCGGTATGGCCGTGCGATCCGAGCACGATCAAATCCGGCTTCCATTCCTCCGACTTCGCCAGGATTCCCGGGGCGGGATAGTCCAAGGCCGTCATATGCCTGATTTTCCACTGCGGGCGCCTTTCTTCCAGTCGGCGCCTGGCGCGTCCCGCCAGCACTTGGGCATTGGCCTTGGCCTGCTCGTTGAAAGCGCGGGCGTCGGCGACGGAAAAGGCGGACGTACCGAAGGCGTTACCGGGACCGGATCCCAGTTCCGTGAAAGCCCAGGGAACCGCTACGGTGAGGACCGTGACGTCCGCCTTGATGGGCAGGCCGGCCAAGGACAAATCCTCCAAGGCCTCATCCGCGTCGTCCGAACCGTCATATCCAATCAGTATTTTCATGGTCCGCCTCGCCCATTGGATCCCTGATTCCAAATAAGCAATCGACGAGCCAGGGAGGAAATTCAATCGGCCGGGGGTAGAAATCATCTCCCCCCCCCGCGGCCTTCGCGCCATTATTGCAAGCGCTCTGGACAGATTGGCAACGAGCAGGCATGAATAACCGAATTCCGCAAGTTCCCAGGCCCTTTCTTCGCGGATAGGTCAGGAAAAAAATTGGCTTGCGGTTTGCGTTGGTTTGTAGGCCTAAGCCAGGAGCAGCCATGACCCCGATGCATTTCCATCTCATGACCAACCATATTCCCGTTCTGGGCGCGCTTTTCGGGACGGTCCTGCTGGGGCTATCCCTATTGGCCGGCAAGGAGGAGAACCGCAAAGGCGTCCTCGGCATTTTCATTTTCCTGGCCATCATCACGCCCGCCGTCTTCTTTTCCGGGGCGATAGGAAAGCATGCGGTCAGCGCGCTCCCTGGCATCGAACCGTCCCTGATCGAAGCGCATAGCAAGACCGCGGGCCTGACTTTGGCCGGCGTCGAAGTGCTCGGGCTGTTCGCGCTTGCCACCTGGATCCTGTTCTTTTTCCCGACCATGGCCCAACTGCGCATACGTGCGGCTTCGGCCACCTTCCTTTGCGGCGTTGCGGTCACGGGCATGCTGGCTTGGACCGCCATGACGGGCGGCCGCATCGGCCAGGGCGACGGTCTGGGACTGTCCGGATCGGCTGGTATCGAGGTCGCATCGCTCTCGCAGGGAAACTCGGATAGCCCTTGCGAGTCGGGGATGCTGGCCTTCATGGCCTGGAAATGCTTGACTTCGGATCAGGTTCCCCTGAAGCCATAGTTCCCCTGAAGCCATAGTTCCCCTGAAGCCGTAGTTCCCCTGAAGCCATAGCGTCCCTGCAGCCATAGCGTCCCTGCAGCCATAGCGTCCCTGCAGCCATAATATCCGGGCGCGTTCCGCTGAAGCCATAACGGCCGGGCGCCGCTCTGCTCCCGCTTTCCACCTTCCTTCTTCCTCACCATAGGGTTAACGTGCCGGTTACCCTTTCCCGGCTGATTTGGTTCCCAACCTTGATGGTCAGCCCGCTCCGGAAATCGATTCCCTTGACATCGAAGCTATCGCCCAAATAGACGATGCCCAAGGAGTCGTCCAGGGTCCAGCAGATCCATCCGGGGAGGTCGCGCGTGGGGACGCTGGCGCGGGGTCGCGGCCACGGGGCCTCGAAGCGGCTCTGCGATTCGGCTGACGGCTATTTCCGCGGGATCACGGCGTAGGCGATGAGGCAGAGCGATAGGCCGCTCACGGGCATCAGGACGGCCGCCAGGAGCGGCGTCACCCAGCCTTGCAAAGCGATGGCGACGGCGGCGGCATTATAGAATCCGGAAGCCCAGAAGCAAAGCCTGATGCTGCGGCGGACCGCATGCGAGAGCGACAGGAGCCTGCCGATATCCGAGGGTCGCGCCCCGGTGAAGAGGATGTCGATTCCCGATAGGAGGTCGACGGCGCCGCCTTCCACCGCCATCGCGAGATCGGATGCGCCGAAAAGGAGGCTGTCGTTGAAGCCATCGCCCACCGCCAGGCATCGGCCAGCAGGCACACCCATAGCGGCGTTGCGTCGACCG